>JAZQFP010000077.1:0-2946 GCA_045539555.1 Candidatus Ornithomonoglobus sp. | reverse complement strand
GCAACAAAATACAAAACAAATGCTAAAGATTCAAACATTTCTATATCTTCTCCTTTTTACAATATTAGGTATATTATACCATATTACATAAAAAAATGCAAGTAAAAAATACAATGAAAAAAGGCTGCATATTTGCAGCCTTTTCCATTATATTGCTAATTCTGTTTCTTTATCAAAGAAATGTAGTCTGTTAACATCAAAGCCAACCTTAACAGTATCTCCTGCCTTTGTTGTTGAACGGGGGTTAACACGAGCTGTAAATGATGCACCGTTAATTGTCAGGTACAAGTATGTCTCTGCACCCATCATCTCAGTTACCTCAACATAAGCTGAAACTGCTGCATCGGGATATGTTGACAAGAACGCCTCATCATCATGAATGTCCTCAGGTCTGATACCCATTACAATTTCCTTATCTATGTAATCAGCAAGTTTTGCTGCTCTACCCTCAGGAATCTTAATTGCTTCATCACCAAACAATGCCCATGTATCATCGCCACGCTTTTCAAGCTTAGCATCAATAAAGTTCATCTGAGGTGATCCAATGAATCCAGCAACGAACTGGTTACAAGGATTATTGTATAGGTTCTCAGGTGTGTCTACCTGCTGAACGATACCATCCTTCATAACAACGATTCTTGTACCCATTGTCATAGCTTCTGTCTGGTCATGAGTTACATAAATAAATGTTGTGTTAAGTTTAGCGTGTAGCTTCTTAATCTCTGTCCTCATGGCAACACGTAGCATTGCATCAAGGTTTGATAGAGGGTCATTCATAAGGAATACCTTAGGTGAACGTACGATAGCACGACCCATCGCAACTCTCTGTCTCTGACCACCTGACAAAGCCTTGGGCTTTCTGTCAAGCAAATGCTCAATGTCAAGAATCTTAGCAGCTTCCATAACTCTTCTTCTGATCTCATCCTTTGGAGTCTTACGAAGCTTTAATGCAAACGCCATATTATCAAATACAGTCATATGGGGATACAAAGCGTAGCTCTGGAATACCATTGCGATATCTCTATCCTTGGGAACTACATCGTTCATTAGCTTACCGTCAATGTAAAGCTCACCCTCTGAAATCTCTTCAAGACCTGCAATCATACGAAGTGTTGTTGACTTACCGCAACCTGACGGACCAACAAGGATAATAAACTCCTTGTCAGCAATGTCAATATCAAAATCTGAAACGGCGGTAACATTACCTGCGTATTTCTTGTAGACATGCTTTAACTGTAAATCTGCCATTACTATTACCTCACTTAAATATATATTACGCGGGTACAGAATACCCGACTTTTATCACTATTATAATGATAACATATTTTTCTAAAAAATGTTAGTCCTATATTTACCAAAATTCACGGCAATATTTTGTATAAACTCCACAACACATAAATTTTGCTGTAAGCTTCATTGCCTATACTTAGTGAAAATAACCACAAAATGTAAATTTTTTATGAATTATTTTTCCATGAATACGTAAACATACTTGTAGCCCAGGTTAACAATTTCTTTGTACTCTTCATCATTAAGTTCGCTATGAAGATATGCTTTTAAGCCCTCTTTGTCAGAAATAAATGTTTTTAACGTATCAATGTCAAGTTTAGCCATAATCTTTGTAAATCTTGAAAACTCCGCAGCTGTCATTCTGCTTTTGAGCTTTTCATATGCACTCTTAACTACATCAGGCTCTTCTGTGGGTTCTTGTGTTTCCTCTCGGTTTGCGACAATCTCCTCTGCCTTTACATAGTCCTCTGCCTTTACTCGGTTAGACGTACGCTCATCACTGTATTTTACATCAGCATTACCTGAGCCCTCACCATCATTAACCTTTATGATTTCAATGCCTACTTTATGAGATGCATACTTTGTTTTTAATGCCGTTTCTTCATTTATCGGGTTTGTGTAAACATCCTTCTGTGCAAGTATACGGTCTGCATACTCATCATCATTACGGAAATGCTCACTATATGCACGTAAAAATGTTGTATATGTGATATCATCCATGACGCCCTCATCATGAAGCTTAACCGCTTCATCATAAAGCCTGTTAATGACATCATCGTTTTGAAGATATGCATCAATATCCTCAACTACTGGCTCAATATAACGGGGTAACAGGAAATAATTATAAATAAGGCTTATTACAACTATAAGAATAGTTGCTCCTATTAACGAAATACCTGTTACAATATGCCACTTTTTCATAGAAAACTCCTTTCTTAATACATCTTGCCGCCAGTGTCTCCACCCATAATATGAAAATGAATATGAAACACAGTCTGACCTGCATCTTTACCGCAGTTATTTACAACACGATAACCGCTTTCGTCTATGCCCAAAATTTTTGCAATCTCAGGAATTGCTTCAAAAATATCTGCAATTACCTTAGAATTTTCTTTATCAATCTTATTTGCACAACAAATGTGTGTTTTAGGGACAACCACTACATGCACAGGCGCCTGAGGTGCAATGTCATGAAATGCATACACCTTTTCGTTCTCAAACACCTTGTTTGAGGGTATTTCCCCCGAAATAATTTTACAAAATAAGCAATCTTCCATTTTTTATCTCCTATTTCCCACTATGCAGAGCAACGGGCAAAAAGGTTATGTTAAGAACACATCCTTTTGCCGTTCCTGTTTAATGACTACTACAATAGTGGTTTAATAAGGGGAAATGCGTTTCCCCTTAGATTAATTCATCTACCTTTGCCAATGCATCATCAATCTTCATAGCATCTGTGCCGCCGCCCTGAGCCATATCAGGTTTTCCGCCGCCACGACCGCCACATATAGCAGTTAATTCCTTTATGATGTTTCCACAATGAACGCCTTCTGCTACTGCATCCTTTGTTGCCATTGCAACAAAGGTGATCTTGCCATCACAGTTTGTAGCAAATACTACAACGCCCTTGCCCATATCAGCTTTGGCAGAATCTGC
>JAZQFP010000076.1:0-5444 GCA_045539555.1 Candidatus Ornithomonoglobus sp. | reverse complement strand
TGTCCTGGATGAAAACTAATATGAAACTGGCAATGGAAGATTCCGATGCTACCATTGCAGACTTAATGACAGACGGTTGCAATATGGGAGTTAAGTCTCTTAACAAATACCTTAATAAATATAAAGGTGCGGACGAGGTGTCAAAAGATATTACAAAAAGGCTCATAAACTTAGAAGAAAAATTAGCGGTTGACATAAGAGAGTTTCTATAATAAATACCACCCAATAGGGTGGTATTTTTCTTGCCTTTTTTTCTGTTATATGATATGATATAAGAAACTTATTGGGAGGGGATAAAATGAAAAAGATTACATATTTACTAATTACAACATTGGCATTAACTTTAACTGCTTGTGGCTGTGTTTCAAATAACACAGACGAGCCCGAGGTAACAGAGGAAATGCTATATGAGGTTGAAACGGGCGAGGCGGTTGCCCCCGAGGTAACTCCCGAGCCTGAGAAACGAGAGGCACCTGATTACTTAGGTAGTTGGAGAATAACAACAGGTGCAGGGGACGGCACAAAGTTTGTTCTTGAAGTTTACATTAACGCTGACGGCAGCGCAAGATACAAGGCGGGTCCACCCGAGAGTGAATTTATGGTAGACGCCAAGGGAACATGGACAGCCCAGGATGACACAATAACCCTTGACCTTTACGATACCATTGAGAGCTTCTCATGGCGGGGAACATATAAGTGGGCAATGGATGGAAACGCTCTTGCTTTAACTCACACAGACGGAGACGCTTTCCTTTACGGAACAGAGGGCACAACCATTGTATTTAACAGAAAATAAGAGGTAAACCTTATGAAAAACAACACAACATTACAAATGATAAAATTCACCTTGTTCTCCATATCGGCGGGAATAATTCAGGTGCTGTCCTTTACAATATTTAATGAGTTATGCCATTGGCAGTACTGGCCCTCATATTTAACATCATTGATTTTGTCAATAATCTGGAACTTTACCTTTAACCGCCGTTATACCTTTAAGTCGGCGGCAAATATTCCCGTTGCAATGGCAAAGTTATTCGGCTTTTACCTTGTATTTACGCCCGTATCCACATACCTTGGCCATATTGCCGAGGGTGGAGGAGTAAATGAATACATAGTGTTGGGTCTCACAATGGCATCAAACTTTGTGCTTGAATTTTTATTCTCAAAGTTTGTGATGTATCGCGGTCAGGAGAACACAAGGGAGAATTAAAATGAAAAAAATATTTATATCTTTGCTGTGTGCAATTTCGGTTTTATCCAATACCGCTTTTGCAATTACTTATCCTCAGGCGTTCTGGGGTGCTAATACAAACTATGTAAATGCATTGGGCGTAAAAGATTACCCCAATATAATCAGGTATGGCGAGGAAATTGTAAATTTAATGAAAACCTTACCTGACAGCCCTGAAAAAAAGGATATTATTGTAACCCGCTTAAATGACGTGGGTGCAGCCTATGCCGAGCTTGGACAATATGAAAAGAGTGCCGTGGCCTACGGTGAGTTATTAAAATACGGCGACACACCCGATAACAAGTATGACGATTATACTAAGGGTGCAAAGGCGAGAGTGTTACAGTACACATCACGGGCACAGATGTATATTGACGGTGGAAACGAAACTTACTTTGGTGAAAAGAATGAGCCCCGTAACGGTGTACTTTTTGGTGTTGTTGCAGACAGCAGCACAAGAGAGAAAATCTCAAATGAAACAATGACTTTAATTTATCAGGAGTTTGGTCAGGCGTTGTTGCCATATAACCAGCAGGTTATATCAGATGCATCAAAAAACAATACGGCAGTATTGTTTGCACTAAACTGTCCCAACGAGGGAAACGATATTAGGAACATTAAAAGCCTTACATCTTACCTTGGAGAGATTGCAAACCTGTTTAACCAATACCCCAATGTGCCCATATATTTACGCTTTGGTGCGGAGTTTGATGTATGGGGAAACACAGTGGAGGCGGCGGAGTACAAGACGGCGTTTTCTTATGTAGCAGACTATTTCCATAACAACACGAGAAATGTTGCAATGGTGTGGAGCCCTAATCAGGTATCAAGCTGGAACATAAACCGAGATGACTATTATCCTGGGGACAACTATGTTGACTGGGTAGGCGTATCTTTATACTCATCAAAGTATTTCCTTGGTGATAAAAATCAATCGGAGTTTAATAATATCTTCTTTAAGGCGGGAGAGAGTTCCGACCCCGTTCTTGCAATGGAGGACATTGTAAAAACCTACGGCGACAGAAAGCCCATTATGGTATCAGAGGGCGGTGCGGGGCACACATTGGTAGGCACGGGTGAAAATACCACAGACTTTGCCATAAAGCGTATGAGGGAAAGCTATTCATACCTGCCTATTATATACCCGCAGATAAAGCTTATTGCATACTTTGATGCTTTTGTTCCAGGCGGTACAGAAAAATTCGATTACAGATTATACAATAACCCACAAATGCAGAAGGAGTTTATCCACCTTACAAAAGACGGACGGTTTATTCAGGAGAGTTACAAGAACACATCAGATACGGCATATCGGCCTGTTACTGACAAAATGGCAGTTGATAGCGTCTTTGAGGTTGTAACCTACGGACATAGCTACAAAAAGGATATAAAAAAGGTAACATATTTTATAGACGGCAGTTATGTGGGAATGAGTTCGGATATTCCTTACAGTACCCATATTGACGCGCGAAATTTTGCAGGAGAGCATACCTTAAAGGGTATAATTGAGTTTATAGACGGCACAATTAAGGAAACAGAGAATGTTATAAACATTGCAACCTCAAATAAGATTACAGTTACAATGAACGGCAATCTTATAGAGTTTGAACAAGACCCTGTAATATATAACGATACAACCATGGTGCCTATGCGAAAAATCTTTGAGGAGCTGGGAATGACGGTTAACTGGAACGGCAATACCCGTACAGTTACTGCAACGGGTAATGGTAAGACTATTATAGTTGCCATAGACGAGGCCATAATGTATGTAAATGAAGCCCCGTACATCCTTGCAACCTCTCCCATAATTTTAGATGGCAGTACATTGGTACCCGCCCGTGCCATATCCGAGGCAATGGACTGTAAGGTAGAGTGGATAGGGGAAAAACATCAGGTTAAGATTACTCATTAAAAACGAAATTTGATTAAAAACATTGCAAAAAATGTAATTAAAAAAGTCAACTTTTATCAGTTGACTTTTTTTCTTGATATGTTATAATGAAAAAAACTAACCTTTTGGAGAAAAAATATGGAATTTAAGAAAGTAAATCTTACAGACAAAGCACATATAAATTGCTATATTGCCGACAAGGTAACAGATGTTACAAGAAAAGCAATTTTAGTTATGCCAGGCGGCGGTTATGCAGGACTTGCAACGGAGCGTGAGGGTGAGCCAGTTGCTATGGCTTTTATGGCCCACGGTTACAATGCATTTGTGCTTAATTATTCCATTAAGGACAAGCCATTTCCTCAGCAGTTAGTTGAAGCCTCAATGGCAATGAAACATATCCGCGACAACGCGGCGGAATATGGTATTGATATAAATAAAGTTTTCACAGTAGGTTTTTCCGCGGGTGGACACTTAGCGGGGGCGTTGGGAACAATGTGGCACAAAAAGGAAATCTATGATTTAATAGATATGCCATTTGGGTATAATAAGCCTAACGGAATGATGTTGATTTATCCCGTAATTAACCCAAAAAACCATTATCTTTCATTTGAAAATATGCTAATGGGCGATGTTACAGAGGAAAAGCTTAATGAATTTTCCATAGATAAGGCAGTTGATGAAAACTCTGCACCCGCCTTTATAGTTCACACGGCAAATGACCAGACAGTAGACGTTAAAGGTGTTCTTGAACTTGCAAGTGTAATGAGAGAACAGGGTATAGACTTTGAAATGCATATTTACCCTGACGGACCTCACGGTCTGGCATTGGCAAATGAAATAACAAGTTGCGGTTTTTCCCATTGGGTTGACCCTGCCATTGCTAAGTGGGTAGATAATGCAGTATATTGGGCAGAAAAGTTTGGTAAATAAAAATGATTAAGACAATAATTTTTGATATAGGCAGAGTCCTTGTTGACTGGAACTGGGAAGAGTATCTTAATAACTTGTTTGACAAAGATACTGCAAAGGCGGTAGGCAAGGCATACTTTTTACATCCTGATTATAATGAGTTTGACCGCGGGGTATTGACGACAGAGGAAATCTTACAGAGGTTTATTAAAACAGCACCCGACATTGAAAAAGAAATTCGTATATGTTTTAGCCGTATGGGCGAAACGGTGGTACAGCGGGACACTGCTATTCCCTTGATAAAGGAATTAAAAGAGAGAGGGTACAGGGTATTGTTCCTTTCCAATTATTCATATCAGATGCGGGAGTTAAACCCTGAGGCATTGAGTTTTATTGAATATATGGACGGGGGAGTTTTCTCCTGTGATGTTAAACTAATAAAGCCTGACCCTGAAATTTATAAATGTATTTTAGATAAGTATAACCTTAACCCAAATGAATGTATTTTTATTGACGATAACCGTGATAACATTGACACGGCAAAATCTCTTGGCATAAACGCAATTCAATATATAACCTATAATCAGGTACGGGAAGAAATGGAGAAGCTATTATGATAATGAAGCTCAACAAAGAGGAACTAAGAGATAAAATCTTAGGCTGCTGGATAGGTAAAAATATCGGCGGTACAATCGGCGGACCTTTTGAGGGCACGGAGGAAATTCTTGACATTAAGGGTTTTACATCGCCTAAGGGAGAGCCGTTACCCAACGATGATTTAGACTTGCAACTTGTATGGTTAAGAGCAATGGAGGATGTTGGTCCCAAGGTCCTTAACACAAATGTACTTGCAGACTACTGGCTAAGCTATATAAGCCCCCATTGGAACGAGTACGGCACAGGCAAGGCAAACTTGGAGATGGGACTTTTACCACCCTTGTCAGGTGAGGTTAATAATGCTCTTTGGCGTAACTCCAACGGTGCATGGATCAGATCTGAGGTATGGGCGTGTATGACACCTGGACTTCCCAATATTGCAGTTAAGTATGCTATTATGGATGGCATAATTGACCACGGCTTGTCCGAGGGTACTTATGCTGAGATTTATACTGCAACTCTTGAAAGTATGGCATTCTTTGAAAGTGATATAAGAACACTTATAGAAAAAGCGTTGACATATATTCCTGAAAATTCAAGAGTGGCAAGAAGTGTTAATATTGCAATTTCAGGCTATGACAAGGGCAAGGACTGGAAAGATGTCCGTAACGAAATCGTAGAGGACAGTATGGACCTTGGCTGGTTTATGGCACCTGCCAATATTGCCTTTGTGGTTTTAGGCCTTTTATATGGCGAGGGCGATTTTAAGGCGAGTATGCTTTATGCCAATAACTGCGGTGATGATACAGACTGTAC
>JAZQFP010000075.1:0-3192 GCA_045539555.1 Candidatus Ornithomonoglobus sp. | reverse complement strand
GTCACTATTATAGTTTTGGAAATTTGAAGTAGGTTTGTACTTATGTACGCCCACATCGACAACATTGTTTGCATAATACCAGCTGCTTGACCCCTGGTCCGGATAAATACCGTCACACTGCCACAGATTAAGTATATAGTTATTAATCTGTTTGTTTTTGTTTGCTCCGTTATTGGGTGCGTCTGCCATGGTATCCAGCTCATATGATGAAGCACCAAGTGTATAAATTGCTGCACCATCAGCTACTCGTTGAACCATAATGTCATGTATAAAGTTATTGCTTACCTCTATATCGTAAAGAAGGGACCCTTCACTGTCATATTTTTCAAAATCCCATCCTAAATGCAAACCCGAATAGGTAGCGTATGCAATTTCATTATGAGAAAATTTCATATGCCTAGGCCAGCCAGATGACATTGCCGAAACGCCCTCAAAGACCTGACCGTTGTGGTGGATATAGTTATTTGTTATGTCTATATACTCACACCAGCTTCTTTTATCTGTTCTTAAAACGGGTGAACCGCCATCGGAAGGCTCATCTATAATAATACCGCCTGAGGAAATATCATAGATTTCATTTCCCACAATCTCAATATTCTTTGAACCATCAAAGAACTGAATTGCAAAGGCGTCACCTGTATGGCGAATTACATTATTTGAAAGTGTGATATTTTTACACTTTTCAAAGTGCAGCGTACCGCCGGGTGTTGAATATAAAGTTTCTCCGTCATTGGTCTTGTA
The DNA here is from genome assembly GCA_045539555.1 of Candidatus Ornithomonoglobus sp. Lineage (GTDB taxonomy): Bacteria > Bacillota > Clostridia > UBA1381 > UBA1381 > Ornithomonoglobus. Next base: position 2,451 of record JAZQFP010000075.1, on the reverse strand, counting down.
GTAGTTGTGTGTACCTCCGTGGTACATATTCTGAAGGTTTACATAACCGCCCTTTTCGTCTATGAAATACCAGGTTGTACCTTCAAATAAAATAGAATCAAAGGTAACATTCTCTAAAGATTTTTCATAACTTGAACCTTCCGCTCTTAAAAGGTGTTCACCAAGGGGAAGTTTTAACTCCATTGTCGTCATATCTTCACCTTTACGGGGGATATAATACATATAACCATCGTGACGATTTAAGTACCACTCGCCTTCTTCATCCAAAAATTCATAGGCGTTTTCAAGCCATGAAGGAGTATATGTTCTGTCTTTTTCAAATGAGAACATGTTCATATTACCCATATTGGTGTACCAGAAGTCGTTAAGTGTAAGCTTTACTCCGCCGTTGTCGGGAGTAAAGGATTCCACAAGATACCAGTTATCCGACCACAAATTGTGAAATACAGCATCAACCTCTTTGGGATATTTAATGTCTAAAAACTCTGTATTGTCACACCAGAAGTAATATAAGTTCTCCGACCAGGTAACATTCTTTAAGTAGCCTACGGTTCTTGAACGAATACCGCGAACATCATTGAAGAATGCCTGACGGGAGTGTGTGCCCTCGCCTACATAGAGCTTATAAATATTTTTTGACTCGTCGTGGAGTTCAAATCCTGTATATTTTTTTGCCATAGTCATTATGGCTTTTTCAGCATCCCAGGATGTGTACACAATATTGTAGCCATTCTGACCTGAATGCTTTTCGTTTAATGTGAAAGTTTTGTCAAAGTAATGCTCTCCGCGGATTACAATGTAGATGTCGTGCTGCATTTTTGGCGCAAGCTTTTCTGTCATATCACGCGCCGCTGTAATTGTTGCAAGGGGAGCATTTCTTGAGCCGTCATTTGCATCATTTCCGTTGTCTGCATCAACATATATATTCATCACGCCTGTGATTTCCACCAGATTCATCAGTATCTGCGCAGCCTCAGCTCTTGTAATATTGCCCTTTGGCTTAAAGGAACCGTCATCATAGCCCGAAATTACACCGTATTCTGCAGCAGAAACTACAGAGTCTTCTGCCCACGCAGAAATATCAGATTTATCTGTAAATGTAACGCTCTTTCCCGCTTTCGCTCCCAAAAGTTCCGCAGTTTTTGCCGCAATTGTTGCTGCTTCCTCTCTTGTTATAGGAGTATTGGGAAGAATTTTTCCGTTTACCTTTAATTCATCTGCTATAAGTCCCGATTCGTGCGCAGACATTATAATGTCCGCGTACCAAGCGTCTTCTGCCACATCAGAGAATCCTCCGTCGTAGGGAGTTGTTTCTTTATTTAGTGTGGAGTAAGCCATCTTGATAAATTCTGCTCTTGTAACCGACGCATCAGGAGTATATGTTCTGTCCCCATTACCGTTTACATAACCGGAATACGCAAGGCTCTTTATCACAGGTCTTGCCCAATGTCCGTCAATATCTTTAAAATCTCCCTTTCTGGGGGTTGCCGGTTCCTCCTCCGATTCTTCGTAATTGTAGTGGACATTTACCTTATCGTAATCCTTTTCCACATTATTATACGGAACGACACTCAAACGGTCAAAGCTGTAAGAATAAGGCTCTACGCCATCTAAGTAGAATCTTAAAGCAGTAACACCGCCTGGTTGACCATATGCGTGACCATTAACACCGTTTGATGTCCATGTGCAGGTATATTTTGTCCATTCACCTGCTGTCTCAGACTTTAAAGGAAGCTTTACAACATCTTCCTTGCTGAGGTGTTGAAAGTCAATAACTACATTTTTGGCATCGCTTGATTCGTATTTTAAATAGAATGATACTTCGTAGCCCTCGTTAATTGCGCTATTGAAAGGAATCGATAGGTGATCCTTCTTGTCAGGTCTTACAACCTCTACTCCAACGGCTTTCTTTGAGTTTTCTGCACCGCCGTCGATATGTGTAAGGATTGTTTTATCCTCGGCTTGCACCCCTTTATCATTTATTATGTGCACCTGATCGAACTGCTCTTTTGTTTCAAAATCGCCCCATAGGCAGTATATATTGGAAGTATTTTTTGTAAATTCCTCTGACTTTTTCATAGCAGTAGCCGAAGGCATTGCCGAAAACACCATTACTGCTGTCAGACATATGGTAAATAATCTTTTACGCATTATTTACCACCTCCGACTAAATCAAAAAGTCCGTATACGACTTTTGCCGCCTGAGCACGCGTAACTGTACCGGCAGGAGCAAATGTTCCATCGCCCATACCGTTTATGATACCTGCTGCTGTAAGTGCATAAACCGCATCCTTTGCATAATCTGCAATTTCTGCATTGTCGTCAAAAGAAATCGCTTCACCTGAAACTTTTGCACCGAGTTTTTCAAAAACTCTGTGGATGATTACCGCCATATCCTGACGACTAATAGCTGCACCGGGGTTGAAAGACTCAAGTCGGAGGCCAAGCGGT
>JAZQFP010000074.1:0-17453 GCA_045539555.1 Candidatus Ornithomonoglobus sp. | reverse complement strand
GTGCACCGAATTTTTTGCCAAGAACAACATTTCTGCCCTTGGGGCCTAATGTAATCTTAACAGTATCTGCAAGTTGATTTATTCCACATTCTAATGCATGTCTTGCGTCCTGACCGTATTTAATTTCTTTTGCCATAATATAAACCCTCTTTCTATTAGTCTGTAACCTTTGCTAAAATATCGCTTTGGCTTAGAATAGTATATTCCTCACCATCGACCTTAACCTCAGTTCCTGCGTACTTAGAAGTAAGGACCTTATCGCCGACTGCGACCTCCATTTTTACTTCCTTTCCGTCAACGATACCGCCTGGACCTACTGCAACGACAACTGCAACAGACGGCTTTTCCTGTGATTTTGAAGAAAGAATAATACCGCTTTTTGTGGTCTCCTCTGCTTCAAGCATTTTAATAACTACTCTGTCCGCTAATGGTTTAATAGTCATAACTGTTACCTCCTGTTATTTGTATAATAGGGCTTTCGCCTTTTTTTTTCGATTATTTTAGCACTCTCGACATTTGAGTGCTAATAAATGATATTATCCATTGTTTTAGAATATTTATCAAGGTTTAGAAATAACGGAAAAACCATAAAATTCTTCTAAATTCTTCCAAATACGAAAAAAATTGGCGGTTTTTATACCTAAGCAATATTTAACAGATAATTCATAAATCTTATGAAATGAAATTTTCCATAAGGGAAATTGCTTTGTCGAGGGTATCAAAAATAAAACCGTTTTTAAGAGACGCAATATCAGAAACAGGATATGCATCTTCGGATATTTCTTCGGAAGAAACCATACGGCTTATGCCGTTTTCGTCAATATAAAGACGAATCTGGCTATCCTCTAATATTACTCTGTATGATGTTTTGAGAGGTGAAAGGGTAGGAGAGAGATTTGTGTAGGTAGAATTGGCATGAGTTGATGTTTCATTGAACAGTTTATCATCAACTCTTTTGAAACCTGCAAAATACCCCAATATAAAAACCATAGTTGCTAAAAAAAGATATGAGGATATAATCAATATATTCCTACGATTTAAGTTTAATTTCTGCATTTTATTCCTCCAATAGAATGATTTACCTCAATTCTTGCCATAAATTCAAAAATAATACCAAAAAGTATTGAAAAAAATTATTTTTTGATATATAATATTAAGGAATATATCCCATGTGATTATAGCTATAATCTAAATAAAGACAGGAGGGATTTGGAGTGTCAGAATACAGCAGACGAAACAGAGGAAAAAGCTCTAATGAATTTGATGATTTTGACTGGGAGAAATTTGACAGAAGAACCCGTGCGAACTCAACGATTTCAGATGATTCGGAGCCGTTAAGACGCAGACGGCAGACAGAACAGGAGACGCCTGTCAGAAAACGCCGTTCGCAGACTGTTTCTGATAAAAAAACCGAGAAAGCACCTGAAAAGAAGAGAAGAACAACAGGTACATCAACACGTGCTACTACTGTGAGAGAAACAGTATCATCTCCTGCGCCTGTAACCCGTAAGAATAAGAGAAAGAAAAAACTTACAAAGGAGCAGATGGAGAAGCGCAAGAAGATTAAGAAGATAGCACTTACTTCTACACTTATTGCAGCGGTTGTTTTGTCAGGTATGTTTGTGGGAATGTACGCGGCAGTATCCCGTGAGATAAAGGAAATGAACATAGAGGGACTTGCTCTTAATTACAGCTCTACAATGTACTATTATGATGAGGACGGAGACGAAGTAGAGTTCGGGCCTCTTCATTCTGACAATAATTGTATATGGATAGAATCGTCAGAAATTGCACCTGTATTTAAGGATGCAATTGTGTCAATTGAGGATGAGCGTATCTATAAGCATAATGGCGTAGATATTAAGAGAACTGTTGGTGCTACGGCTAAATATGTTTTGTCCAAGATAGGTATTGGTGAGTCTACTTACGGCGGCTCAACAATTACTCAGCAGGTAATTAAGAATATTACCTCAGATAAAGATTTTAAGGCAACCCGTAAAATCAAAGAGATTATGAGGGCGATTGCACTTGAAAATCAACTGTCTAAGGATGAGATTTTAACTTTGTACTGTAACGTTGCATATTTTGGTAATGGATGCAGCGGCGTCGAGGCGGCGGCAAGAAAATATTTTAACAAATCTGCAATTGATTTGAATGTGCAAGAGGCAGCGTCAATAGCGGGAATTACACAATATCCTTCTTATTACGACCCCCTTGTTAACCCCGAGAATAATATTGAAAAGCGCGATATCGTTCTCAAAAAGATGTTTGAGCTTGATAAGCTTACAGAAGAAGAATATCAAAAGGCAGTAGAAGCACCATTAGGTATTGATGAGGGTTATATAAGATCTCAGGGTGCGGCAACATCATACTTTGAAGATCAGCTTGTAAATGACTTGATAAACGACCTTATAGAGCGAAAGAATTACACAGAGGAGTTTGCTAAGAGTCAGGTATTTAATGGAGGTTTGAAAATTTATACAACCATTGATCCTGATGTTCAACATGCAATGGAGACTGTGTTCGAAAATCAGAAGCTTGGAAACTGTCAGGCGGCAATGGTAGTTCTTGATCCTTATACAGGAGAGATAAAGGGAATTATCGGCGGTTTAGGACCTAAGACAGATGTCCGTGGATTTAACCGAGCTACACAAGCAGTTCGTCAGCCAGGTTCTGCTATTAAACCACTTGCAGTTTACGGCCCTGCCGTAGATTTAGGTAAAATAACTGAGGCAGACATAATTAAGGATGAGGCAATTACCATAGGAAGCGATGACTGGAAACCCAAGAATGCATACAGTGGTTTTAAGGGTGATATGACAGTTAAGGAAGCAGTTGCCCGTTCATCAAACATTCCTGCTGTAAAAGTTTTAGATGAGGTTGGATTGTCCAACTCATTTGGATACCTGAAAAACAAGTTCCATTTATCAACAATAGTTGATGAGGATAAGAACTACTCATCATTGGCGTTAGGCGGTCTTACAAAGGGCGTAACCGTAAGGGATATGGCAGCAGCATACGGCGTATTTGTAAACTCAGGAAAGTATATTGCACCATACACCTACACAAAGGTTGTGGACTCAAACGGCGATGTAATTCTTGAAAACTATAAAAACGAGACTCAGGCAATAAGTGAGTCTGCTGCATACATTACGGCAGATTTACTGTCAGGACCTACAACAATGTCAATGGGTACTGCAACGGGTGCGAATGTAGCGTCGGGTATACCCACATATGGCAAGACAGGTACTACGGATGATGACTTTGACAAGTGGTTCGTAGGTTTTACACCCCACTATGTAGGTGCGGTATGGTATGGCTTTGATACTCCGTCATCACTAAGAGCGGCGGGTATTGGTTCTAACCCATGTGTATCATCATGGAAAAAGGTATTTGATAAGATTTCGGCTGATCAGCCATACAAGACGTTGAAGAAACCGTCATCTTTGAAAGAGGCATATTTCTGCCCTGTAACAGGTAATATTCCAAGTGATGTATGTGAAAGTGTAAAGGGATACTTTGTATCAGGAACACAACCCAGACAGGAATGCACAAATCACTACGGTGAAGAGTTACCTGATGCAACCGAAGATCCAGATGCAACAGAGGATCCCAATGCAACGGAAGACCCCAATGCAACAGAAGATCCTGATGCAACACCTAAGCCTACTGTTGCGGCAACACAAACGCCAACCCAGGGAGGTACAAATACAGGCACAGGGCCCGAGACACCGTCAGGTGGCGGCAATGATGAGCCGTCGGGTGAGATTATAACTGAATAACAATTAAAGGACTGCTATTGTAAAGCAGTCCTTTTTCATATTAAATTTTACTTGACAAAAACAGCTGAATGGAATAAAATATAAATAGGTATGATTTGTTGGCGGAGGTGGCGTATGCGATCAAGTTGTGAGTATTGTATGAACTATGCTTATGATGAAGAATACGAGTGTTATCTCTGTTCAATAGATATGGACGAGGATGAGGTTTTATCAATATATACCAACAAGCGAAAGGGTTGCCCGTATTTCAGAATGGGTGATGACTATACTATTGTCAGGAAACAGAACTGATATGGATAAGTATAGTAAATTAAATGATAATGAGCTGATCATAATGGCGCAGAACGGCGACGATGTTGCACTTGAAACAATACTTGTCCGTTATAAGCCATTGGTATATAAAAAATCTCAGCCCTATTACCTTGCAGGCGGAGATGACGATGATGTAATCCAGGAGGGGCTAATCGGCTTATACAAAGCTATTATGAGCTTTGATAAAGAGAAATTCCCGTTATTTAATGTATTTGCTGGTGTGTGTATAGAAAGACGCATAATTTCTGCGGTAAAGAAAGCAAAGCGGCTTAAACATGACCCATTAAATACATATGTATCTCTTGACGGCGATGATAAGGATGAAAATGTTATAGAAATCGTTGAGAGCGAAATTGCTAAAAATCCTGAGAAAATTTTCATTGAAAATGAAGATGTTACAGGGCTTGAAATAAAAATCAATAATGCGTTATCCTCTTTTGAAATGCAGGTATTGTTATGTCAGCTTAACGGACATACATACAAAGAAACTGCGGATATCTTAAATCGTGATGTGAAAGCGGTGGATAATGCTATGCAGAGAATTAAGAAGAAACTGGAAGATATAGTTCAGTAAGGAGAAAGCAAATGTTTTCAGATAAGGTTTTAGTGTGTCGTGATTGTGGCGAGGAATTTGTGTTTACCGCAGGTGAACAGGAATTCTATGCCCAGAGAGGATTTGAAAAAAAACCTCAGCGATGTTATACATGTCGAAAACGACGAAAAAACAGCACGGACGAAAATACGACTGTGCTATATGAAATCGTATGTGCAAAATGTGGCGAAATAGAACAAATACCTTTTGAGCCGAGGCATAACAGACCCGTTTATTGTGGCAAATGTTACAGAGAAATGAAAGGCCAGGAGGTTTAAGCCTGAGAAATGCGCGCTATACTGCACATACCCATAGGTAAGCAATACCTGTACTTTTCCACATTGCATTTTTCGGGTAAAAATCAAAGAAAGTGGGGTGGGTACCCATGCAGTATAAGTTAAACAGACATTTAATTCCTATCAACGATGTGTCAGAAGTTAAGGAAGACGAAATCTTGGTTGAGATTATGACCATAGGTGAGTTTGATCAGGCACATGAGGGAACATATCACCACGAGTTATTGATGGACTCATTGGAGCATATCCAGTTCTGCAAGGCAGAAATTTTGAGAAGTTGTATTATAGGTACAGTCCTTGTGCCTGATAAGCAGGACTTGCTTGAAAAAGAGTTCGGTTTTGGTTTCTATATTCATAAGGGTCATCTGTTGTTTATAGATGATACGGGACTTTTGCAGAAAATTGTATCAAGATTGCCTGAGATTAAGCCTAATGATGAAAACACATTAGAGGCAAGATTTTTCCTTGAATTGCTTGAATTCTTTATAAATGATGATGTATTGTACTTACAGAGATATGAGGATATGCTTGTATCCGTCGAGGAAGAGTTACTTGAAGGAGATATTGAAGATTTCCATACAGATATGATCCGTTACAGACGCGAAATCATGACGCTTAATGGTTATTATCAGCAGTACACAGAATTTATGCAGATGATAGCTGAAAATAAGAACAGATTGTTCAACGCTGAGGATTGTCGTATGTTTAATGTGTTGTCAAACAGAGCAGACCGCTTATATGACAATACAAAGATGTTACGAGAGTATACAGCACAGTTACGCGAACTTCATAAGTCCCAGCTTGATATTGAGCAGAACAGAACAATGCGTGTTTTGACGGTTGTTACAACCATATTCATGCCCCTATCAGTTATAGTTGGTTGGTACGGAATGAATTTCCAGAATATGCCTGAGCTTGTATCAAAGTACGGATATATTGGCGTTATAATTTTCAGTGCCCTTGTGGTTATCGGAGAAATTGTATTCTTCAAATGGAAAAAATGGTTTGATTAAGTTAAAAACGGTAATGTTATCATTACCGTTTTTATTGTGCAAAATCATAGATTTCAAAGGGTATTTTGTGCGAAAAATGACATAAACAATGAAATTAAATAATCTTTCATTTTTAGTTGACACATGTTTCTAAAAGGAGTATAATATTAAGTTGAGATTATATTGATTTTTTTATAAAAAATACGGGGGTAAAAAAGGGTTATGGTATTTTCAAGCCTGACATTTTTATGCGTGTTTTTGCCAGTAGTTTTGCTGGTATATTCATTTTCAAAAAACGTAACTTACAAAAATGCAGTGTTGGCAACAGCATCTCTTATTTTCTATGCATGGGGTGAGCCGTCGCTGTTGTTGTTATTGATTGGAGCGACCATTGTAAACTACCTCCTTGCAAGAGGAATAGGTGTATGCCACAGAAAAGAGAATAAAGTCGGTGCAAAGGTATTGGTTGGTATTACCATTGCATTTGATATTCTTATGATAGGCGTTTTTAAGTATGCAGCATTCTTTATGGGTACTGTTAACAGTGTATTCAGGGTTTCGTTCCCCATCCCGCAGATTGGGCTTCCCCTGGGCATTTCATTCTACACATTCCAGATACTCACTTATGTGATTGATGTATACCGCAAAGATACACCTGTGCAGAAATCATACCTTAAATTTATAACTTTTGTATCTATGTTCCCGCAGCTTATTGCAGGACCTATTGTAAGATATTCAGAGGTTGCAGAAGGGTTAGAGGACAGAAAAGTAACAATTGCAGATTTTGCAGACGGTGCAACTCAGTTTGTTATAGGCCTTAGCAAGAAAGTATTTCTTGCAAACTTCTCAGGAGATGCAAAAGATTTGTTGTTTGGTGCAGCTACTGCACCTACCGTATTATCATCATGGCTTGGAATAATCTTTTACAGTTTCCAATTGTACTTTGATTTTTCGGGATATTCTGATATGGCAATTGGTATGGGTAAAATGATAGGTTTTAAGTTCCCCAAAAACTTTGATTATCCGTACATTTCCCGTTCAGTAACAGAGTTCTGGCGCAGATGGCATATGACATTAAGCGGTTTCTTCCGCGACTATGTTTATATTCCCTTAGGAGGAAACAGATGCTCCAAGTTCAGGCATATGCTGAACATTATGATAGTATGGTCGCTTACAGGCTTGTGGCACGGTGCGTCATGGAACTTTGTTCTGTGGGGACTATATTACGGAATTTTATTGTTAATAGAAAAATATATTTTCAAGAGCTGGTCCAAGGTACCTGTTTTATCAAACATCACAACCATGTTCCTTGTTGTAATCGGCTGGACATTATTCTATTTTACAGATTTCAGTCAGCTAACGGCTTTTCTGGGAACAATGTTTGGACAAGGTGTGCCCTTGTACGATATAACAACAGTATCGGTATTCTTTGGAAACATTGTATTGTTAGGTGTTTTGGTTCTGGCATCAACACCTTTGCCTTATAAGGTGTTTAATAAGCTTATATCATTAAAGGGTATAGGCATGGTAATAGAAGGTGTGGCGGTAATTGCTATGTTTGTTGCATGTCTTGCAACCCTTACAGGCGCTACATCAAACCCGTTTTTGTATTTCAGATTCTAAAAGGAGGGCATTATGCGAAAGTATTTAATAAGCATTATATTTATTTTGCTTATGACAGGCTCGGTTGTGTTGCTCCTTGCTCCTGCTGATACGGCGAGTATAGAGGCGGAGAACAGAGAATTAAAGGTTATGCCCGAGTTTAGTCTGGGTGCACTATGGAATGCCCAATACATGTCTGAATTTGAAGATTATGTTGATGATAATATTGCCTACCGCGGCAAGTTAATGAGACTGTCAGATAAGATTCGGACATATCTTGGCTACACCCCAGAGGGTGTAGGAAGAATAATTGAGACTACATCAGATATTGGTACGGGCGAATCAAACAAGGGAAGACTTGTTTTGTACGATAACTACATTATGGAGATGTTCAGTGAGAACAAAGAGGCGCAGGAGAAGTATGCCAATGCCTTAAACGGTATCCGCAATGCATTGCCCCATAACGTTAAGATGTATTCTGCCCTGATTCCTACTGCGTTGGAGTTTTGTGCTCCGTCATATAAAAATGCACAGGATTCGCAGAAAGATGCAATTGATTTTGTGAATTCAAAGCTTGACGGAATATTCCCTGTGGATGCATATAGTGAGCTCCAAAAAAGTGAAGAGGAAAATTTGTATTTTATGACTGACCACCATTGGACAACAGAGGGTGCATATTGTGCATACAATGCTTTTATGAATATGAGCGGTGGTGTTGCAGTAGACAAGTCAGATTTTACCCGTAAAGAGAATGGTAATTTCTATGGTTCATTATATCTAAAAGCAAAATCTCAGTTGACAAGTCAGCCTGAGGATACGATTTTCTACTACGATATTACAGAGAAAAATGATATATCAATAAAGATGCGTGCAGAGGATAATGTAACAGAATATGGCGTAGGTGCGCCCATATTCCGTACAGATTTGAGTAACTATTTGTTGTTCTTTGGCGGAGACAACCCCTTGATGGAGATAACAAATAACACAAATTCCGAGGGGAAGAGTATTATAGTTATAAAGGACTCTTATGCCAATGCGTTCCTGCCGTGGCTTGTTGCGAGTTACAACAAAGTGGTGGTAATTGATCCCCGTTCTTTTGGCGGAAGTATTGTAGAAGAGGTTGCAAGATATAACGCTGACGAAGTGCTTGTACTAAACTATGTATTCTCTACCACTTTTAGCGATTATAGTGATATGATTTCAGCTGACATATAAAAACAAGACAGAATAGGAGATGATAAAAATGGCAATAGCACAAATTGCTGCTGTTGTGATTTTTGTCTCAATGTTTATCCTGATTATAATGGATAAAATTGAAAGACATCATGTAACATTAGCTTGTGGAATTATAACATTACTTCTGGTATTTGGCGTAATCATGAGTGATGGAGACGCCATAATAAACACCCTTAACTTGAACTCAATGTTTGAGTTGGGTTTCTGGTATGGTACCGGAGGAGGAGAGACCTCAGGAATTAACTGGGAGACGATTATTTTTATAGCAGGTATGATGATAATGGTAGAGGGCATGGCACGAGTTGGCTTCTTCCGTTGGTTGTGCTTGAAGATTGCAAATGCAGTTGGTTATAAGACGGTTCCCATATTTATTTCCTTTATGGTTATGTCGGCGGTACTTGCAATGTTTATTGATTCTATAACAGTAATTTTGTTTTTAGCAGCTGTTACAGTAGAATTGGCAAAACTTTTGAAATTTAATCCTGTACCAATGATTTTAGCAGAAATATTCTGTGCAAATTTAGGAGGAAGTGCTACTATGTGCGGCGATCCTCCCAATATCATAATTGGCACATCCTTAGGATATTCGTTCTCTGATTTTATAACAAATACAGGTGTAATAGCGGGGATATCGTTGATATTTACGATTGTTTATTTCTACTTTGTGTTCCGTAGAGAGCTAAAAAAAGGCGGAATTGTACCTGAGACAAAACCTGTGCCAAAGGATGCCATAACAGATATGAAGGGCTTTGTAATGAGCGCAGTAATATTCCTTTTGGCCATTGTATTACTTGTAACTCATTCAGAGACACATCTGTCAGTTGCGGCTATTGGTGTGTTTATATCTGTACTGACACTTATTACTGCACCAAAACATATTAAAACAATTCTTAAAAGAGTAGATTATAAAACCCTGATTTTCTTTATAGGACTGTTTATGGTAATCGGTGGCTTGGAAGAAACGGGAGTATTGGTAATTATTGCCGATTTAATTGGCAAGATTAGTGGCGGAAACCTATATGCTATGATTGCAATTATTCTATGGGTATCTGCTGTTGCAAGTGCATTTGTGGATAACATACCCTTTGCTGCGACAATGATACCTGTCATTAGGAGTTTAAGTGCTACAATGGGTGTTAATATTGATGTTCTTTCATGGACATTGGCAATGGGCACAGATGTAGGAGGAAGTGCAACCCCCATAGGTGCAAGTGCTAATGTTGTGGGAACGGCAGTAGCTGCAAAATCAGGTCATCCTGTCGGATGGGGTGAATATTGCAAGGTGGCGGCACCCGCAACTGTAATTGTTGTTTTAATATCAATGATATGCATTTATGTGAGATACATATAAAAAGAAAGGGGAATTATGATGGATAATCAACTAATTATTTCCATAGGTCGTGAGTACGCTAGCGGCGGTCATGATATAGCGGAGGAATTGTCAAAACGTTTTGGTATAAAGCTATATGATAATAGTTTGCTTCTGCATATTGCAGAAAAACATGGCGGAAATATTGAAACCATTTCCAGATATGACGAGACTCCGAGAGTTAAAATCTTATCAAGAACTGTTCGCGGTTATAATAATTCACCTGAGGATATGGTATCACAGATGCAGTTTGATTATATTCGCGAAAAAGCAGAGGAGGGCGAATCTTTTGTTGTTGTAGGAAGATGTGCCGAGACTGTATTAAAAGGACATCATGCATTGGTGTCGGTTTTTGTGTTGGGTGACTACGAGGCAAAGTTAAAGAGAGTAATGTCTGTATTAAATCTTACAGAAAAAGAAGCGAAGTCCCAGATTAAAATGATGGATAAGAAAAGAAAATCGTATCATAACTATCATTGCGATTTACATTGGGGTGATTCGAGGCTTTATGATTTATCGATTAATTCCAGCCGTCTTGGCATAGACGGAACTGTTGATGCAATAGAAGAATACGTAAAAAGAAGAATTAACAAGGATAATTAATAAAACAGAGGTGATATAATGGGCGGTTTTTTTGGAGTAACATCAAAAGAAGATTGTGTATTTGATTTATTTTACGGAATCGATTATCATTCACATTTAGGTACACGCCGTGCGGGTATGGCAGTATATAGTGAAGAGAATGGGTTCGATAAGTCAATTCATAGTATTGAAAACACACAATTCAGAACAAAGTTTGCAAAAGACTCAAATACTATGAAGGGTAACTACGGTATAGGATGTATTTCTGACTATGAAGCACAACCCATACTTGTAAGATCGCATCACGGAGCATTTGCTATTACTACTGTTGGTAAGATAACAAATGCAGATGAAATTGTGGATAATATTTTAGAGCAGAAGGTCCATTTCTTCCAGATGCAGAATGGCGAAATAAACCAGACAGAGCTTGTAGCCGCAATTATAAACCAGAAAGAAAACATTATTGAGGGTATAAAGTATGCTCAGGATATTATTAAGGGTTCAATGAGTATGCTTATTCTTACACCCAAGGGGATATATGCTGCCCGTGATAAAATGGGAAGAACGCCTGTGTGTATAGGCAAGAACGACACAGGCTACTGTGCAACCTTTGAAAGCTATGCTTACCTAAATCTTGGCTACACTAACCACAAGGAACTTGCGGCGGGTGAGGTTGTTATAATGGACGAGCTTGGCGTAAGAACGCTTGTATCGCCTAATGATGATATGAAGATATGCACATTCTTATGGGTTTATTATGGCTATCCTGCGGCGGTTTACGAAGGTGTAAGCGTTGAGAAAATGCGTTCAAACTGTGGTAAATGCCTTGCAAGAAGAGACGAGGAGAACAGTACAGCCAAGCCTGATGTAGTTGCCTGTGTGCCCGATTCGGGTATGGCACATGCCATTGGTTATTCAAATGAATCTCATATCGAATATGGTCGTCCTTTTGTAAAATATACACCTACATGGCCCCGTTCATTTATGCCTACACATCAAAGCAAACGTAATCTTATTGCAAAGATGAAATTGTTACCCATTCACGATTTTATTAAGGACAAGAAAATGCTTTTGATTGATGACTCAATCGTGCGCGGTACACAGTTAAGCGAAACGGCTCAGTTCCTGTACGAAAACGGTGCAAAAGAAGTCCATATAAGAACTGGTTGTCCGCCCATTATGTTTAGTTGTAAATATCTTAACTTTTCTCGCTCAACTTCCGAGTTTGACCTTATAACCCGAAGAACTATAAACGAGTTAGAGGGAAGAGAAGTGATGGATAAGGAAACATTGGCACGATACGTTGACCCCAATGATGAGAAATACAATCAGATGGTAGAATGTATAAGACAGAAACTTGATTTTACGACCCTTGCATATATGCGACTTGATGATATGCTTGATTCTGTTGGAATAGATAAATCAAAGCTTTGCACATATTGTTGGAGCGGTGAAGAATAATTAAAAGAAATCTGCATGTTTGCAGATTTCTTTTTTTGGTCGAAATTCATAAAAAATTCAAAAAATTACCAGAAAAATAATGAAAAATTACTTGATTATATAGTGAAAGTATGGTATAATAAAGTAAATAAATCTGTATGCATTAACAGATAAAGAAGAGGAGAAACGTTATGAAGAAGAGATTACTTGCGATTGTGGTAGCTGCCGCATGTACTTTTGCGACAACAACTGTATTTGCTGACAATACATTCAGCGATATCTCAGGCGAAAATTACGCTTGGTGCGCACCTCAGATTGAGGCTATGAATGAAGCGGGTTATGTAAACGGATATGAGGACGGAACATTCAGACCTGACAATGAAGTAACAAAGCTTGAAGGTATTTCATTATTTGCCCGTATGATGGGAAGTAATGACAAAGCCAACAAGGGTATTTTGGAGATGGCACATGAACAGTATGACAGTGCATTGGTGTCATCAAGTTTACCCTGGGGCGAGGATGAGGTTGTATATATGATGTATAGAGGTGCATTGACACCTGCTGATATTACAACATATATTAACGGTATTGCAAAGAACCAGCCCTTAACTCGTGGTGAGGCAGCGGTTATTATCACTAAGGCTATGGGCGCAGAGGCTGAGGCAACATCAGAGTCAGCAGTATCATTACATTATAAGGATGCAAGTGATATCCCCTCAAACATTCTTCAATATGTTAAGTATGTAACAGATGAAGGCATTATGAATGGTATTGATGATGCATTCTGTGCAGGTAATTCTGTAACAAGAGCACAGATTTCAGTAATGTTACATCGTGTTTGGGAGAAGTGTGATTACAGTTTTGCAAACGGAAGAGTTGAGTCAATTGATACATCAGCTTCAACAATTACATACAGCGTTGATGGACGTGAGGACACATTCACATATACGGATGATACAAACTTCTATATCTGCGGTGAGACAACAACAGTAAATAACATTCCTGAAAATGTTGCAGCTGTTATCCAGTTCTCAGGTGATAAAGTGGTTGGTGTAGACGCAATGTCAGACCAGTCCGACAGAGAGGTAACAGCAATCTTTACAGGCTTTAATATGTCAAGCACAGTATTGACTATTAAGGTTAAAGATACAGAGAATAGCACAACTGTAAGAACATTTATGGCAGATGTTGATGTACCTATAACATATCAGGGCTCACCTGCTACAATTAAGTCATTAAAGAGTGGCGATGCAATCACACTTTCATTATCAGACGGCAGAGTTCAGTCAATTGTTGCTCTTGAAAAATCAACAAACATTTCAGGTGCCAAGATTGCAGACATCACAACAGAGGATAGCACAACATACATCACATTGTCATCAAACGATGCAAAGGTTGACGGTAAGAAGTATCCTGTAAACAGTAAGGTATCAGTTACAAAGAACAACAAAGAGTCAGATCTTACACAGCTTTATGTAGGCGATAGCGTAAGAATGACCCTAAAATACGGACAGATTACAGAGATTACAGCTACTGCGGTCAGCAATACCATAGAGGGTGTTATTACAGCTATTTATATTGCTGACAAGTCAGAGATTACATTAAATGTTGCAGGAGAGACAAGAGTTTATGTAGTTCCCAAAGACTGCGAAATGGATATCCGTGGTGAAGAGGGAGATATTTACGGTCTTCGTCTTGGAGATAACTTAACTCTTACAGTTCAGTCAAATGCAATTGTCAAGATTAAGACAGTAGCATCAATCACTAATACAACAGGCAGAATTTCAGGTACTGTAACAGCTGTTAATGCATCATATAAATTTGTTTCAGTGCTTATGGATGGTTCCTCAGAGCCTGTAAATGTTCATGTTAACACAAGCACAGATTATAATGTTGTAACAGGAACATCTAATAAGAACGGTATTGACAAGATTTCAGTAGGAGATACAGTAGATTGTTATGTAACACCGTCAAACGGTGCATACGTTGCTGACTTAATAGTTATAAGCAAGTAAGAAAAAGATTATAATAAACTAAGAGGCTGGTACAGGTTTCCTGTTCAGCCTCGGTTTATTTAACTTACCTTAAAGGAAGGGGGCATATATAGGTTATGCTCAAATGGATAAAGGAACATTCTAAATGGGCGACCAATTTTCTTTTGGGAGCAGCGTTAATAGCAGTCTATAAGACCTTTGACAGTTTAGGAGCGTTGTGGCGGGGAATTGCATATATATTCTCTGCATTAAGTCCGTTTATTATTGCTTTTGTAATTGCATATATGCTAAATATTCCTGTTCGCAAGTTAAAGGATATTTTGGAGGATAAAGGAAAACACCCCTTTATAAAAAAACACTCCAACGGAATAAGTGTTGCATTTGTGTACGTGGTATTTATTGCATTTGTGATACTGTTTATAGGTTCGGTTGTACCTGCTATTGTAAAAGACCTAGCAGATATATATGAAAATATTCCAAAGTATGCAGGAGACATAGTAACATTCCTGAATAATTTTGGTGCAATGGAAAAATTCGGGCTAACATCCGAATTTATGGCAGAGCAATTAAACAAAATTGTTGCAGGGTTTTTATCAATAGATTTTGTTAGCTACACAAAGACGGTTGCATCAGGCATAGCGTCATTTACGTCAAGCCTTGTTAATGTATTTATAGGGCTTATTGCATCTGTTTATATGTTGCTTGACAAGGACAGAATTCTAAACAGTATTAAACGCGTTGCAAATTTATTTAATCATGATGGTAAAGCAACGGCATTCATAGACCATTGGTCAAGAGTAAATGAAATATTTACGCAGTACATTTATTCAAGGCTTACGTGTTGTGTGGTTATGGCTGTATTGTCATCCTTGATTTTACTTATTATGGGCGAAAAATACGCGTTGTTACTTGGAATTTTCATAGGCTTTATGGATATAATTCCATATTTCGGTTCCTTGATTTCGTGGATAGTAGGATTTATAGTAATGTCAATTTCGGGTGGCATTGGCCACGGTATCTGGTGTTCAGTTGTTATGCTTTTGTTGCAACAGTTCGATGGAAACATATTAGCACCTAGGGTAACGAGTTCAAGACTGGAAATTCGTCCCCTTGCTATTATTATAGCAGTATCTGTGGGCGGAAGTCTGTTTGGCTTTGCGGGAATGCTTATTTCAGTGCCCATTGTTGCCATTATAAGAGCTATAATTGCAGAACTTCTTGAAGATAAAGCAGAACGAGAGGCTATTAAAGCAAATAAGGTAGAAAAGAAATGAAGATTGGAATAATCGGTGGCGGTGCAGCGGGACTTATGTCCGCTATCGCTGCGAAGAATGATAACACAGATGTTGTTATACTGGAAAAAGAAAGTCGTGTGGGTAGAAAGATTTTGGCAACAGGTAACGGCAGATGTAATATGACCAATATGGGTGCCTGTGAAAAAGATTATCACAGTGAGGATATTAGCTTTATTCGTGGTGCTATAAATCGCTTCTGGGTAGAAGAAACCCTGGCTCTTTTTGACGAAATGGGAATACTGTGGAAAGAAGAAGAGAAGGGGAAGATTTACCCATATTCTGATACTGCATCATCGGTACTTGATGTGTTGAGAAGAAGAGTTAATAGCATTTGTGTAAGGACAGAATGTGATTTTGCGGTTAATTCAATTAAAAAGACAGATAGAACATTTATAGTAAAAGCTAAGGATGGGCGTGAAGAGGTATTTGACCGAGTTATTGTTGCAACTGGTGGCAAGGCGGGGTCAAGCCTTGGCTCAGACGGAAGCGGATATAATCTTCTTAAAGCATTTGGTCATACAATAACTCCCTTATACCCATCTCTTGTGCAAATAAAAACAGAGACAGAATTAGTAAAGAAACTTAAAGGTATAAAAGTTCAGGCAGAAGTCAGAATAGGCGACAGGAGCGAAACGGGAGAACTATTGTTTACAGATTACGGGATATCAGGACCGCCTGTATTTTCCTTATCCTCATACCTGGGTAATAATAAAGAAGTAATAATAGATCTTATGCCTGAGTACACCAGAGAAAAAGTATATGATATTATATGCGAAAGATGTGCTTATTTATATGACATACCTCTTGAAGATTTCTTTGTTGGTATGATAAATAAGCGAGTTGGGCAGGCTGTCCTTAAAAATGTGGGCATAGCACCTTTATCGAGATTGTCGGGAACTTTGTCGGATAAAGAGATAAAGTCTCTTGTGGAGGCAATTAAGAGCCTTAGACTTAAAATCACGGGCACGGCATCGTGGAATAACGCACAGGTAACAAAGGGTGGTGCATCTGTTAAGGAATTTAATTCTGTTACAATGGAGTCTGAGCTAACAGAAGGCTTATATGCCTGTGGTGAGATTTTGGATGTTGACGGAGATTGTGGCGGATATAATCTTCAATGGGCTTGGAGCTCGGGTTATTTAGCTGGACTAAATGCATCACGAGAGGATAAATAATATGAAAAATTCAGTAGGTATAACAAGGAATTACCAGATGTGGTATATGCTGGGAAGAGCACTTTTTGGTGCCTTTGTATCAGTTGTTGTAGAGATAGTTGTTTTTATCAATTTCTTTGATGTAGAGGTTGTAAGAAATATTATTGGGTTTGTTATGTCCTTTGTGTATGGATGTATTTTATATACGGGTGCGGCAAAGCTTGGAAGACTTGATGCAAAACCATATACCAGCTTAAAGGTTGAGGTATGGAGACCGCTTATATGGGGTGGGGTACTTGCTCTTGTTAATGCATTGTTTCTTGTGGTTTATAAGATTAACTGGGCACACATTCCTACGGGAGAAGAACTGCCATCCTTAATGTCTGTTATAATTAACGGAATATTTTATTTTTGGAATGCTCCATATATGGGATTTATTTATGGTAATACAGGTGGTTATATTTCACTTGCGGTTATCATAGGTATGATACTATTACCGATTGTGGCCTGTTTTTTAGGATATATGGCTGGTAGTAAAAATATGTTTGTATTGGATAAAGTTAACGATTTTATGTTTGAAAAAACAGATTCTGAGGAATAATATGACCGTAACAAATGTAATACAAATGTAAAAGCGGTGTTATTGACTTTATCCCTCCGCAAATGTATAATTATAGAGGATAATAGGTGAATTGTAACATCTGTTACATATAGTCCGAAGAAGTATGAAGCGGAGGAAAAACTAATGATTTGTAAACAGTGCGGTGCAAAGATTGACGACAATGCGGTTGTATGCGAGTTCTGTGG
>JAZQFP010000073.1:0-6555 GCA_045539555.1 Candidatus Ornithomonoglobus sp. | reverse complement strand
CCTCTGCTTGTAAGGCAGATGCTCTCCCAGCTGAGCTATACTCCCATAAGCATTCGTAAAGTCAACGACATTGACTATTATAGCAAAGTACGGGAGATTTGTCAACACTTTTTTTCAAAAAAATTCAAAATGTAAAAATTACACAACCGCAAACAGTATGCCACCATTTGCGGTGTGAATTCTGCACAACAACCCTTATTTATGCCTTTTAAGAACTGCGTTAAGGCGTTTTTGCGCCTCTACTAAAACTAATGGCATAAGGGAGAGTATAAGGGATATTAAAAGTGTTATAGGCCCAAGGGGCGAGAGGTTAAATATTATTCTTAAAGTTGGTATATACATAATAAGCATTTGTGCCGTTATACCGCCAAAAAATGACAGTATTAAATATTTGTTTTCTATGAGCTTTCTGTTAAGCACCGATTTTTCCGACCGCATATTAAAGGCGTGGACCAACTGGGATACTGCCAGAGTAAAGAATGACATTGTCCTGGCAACTGTATGGTCTTTTGTTATTACAAGGCCAAGTCCGTAGCCTACAAGGGATAATGCACCTATCATAAGTCCCTCCGCTACCACCTCTGACCATTGCATTGGACTTAGCAGTGGCTTATTGGGTTTAACGGGCGGACGGGTCATAATTTCTCTATCCTTGGGGTCAAGGCCCAATGAAATGGCGGGAAGTGAATCTGTTACAAGGTTTATCCAAAGTAACTCGATTGCCGTTAAGGGCGAAAAGGCATTAAAGATTATGCCAAACATAATGGTAAGTATTTCGCCTATGTTTGAGGACAGGAGAAACTTAACTGATTTTATAATATTATCATAAATACATCTGCCCTCTTCTATGGCATAGACAATGGTGGAGAAGTTGTCGTCTGTGAGCACTATGTCTGACGCCGACTTTGCCACATCTGTGCCAATATTACCCATACTGCAACCAATATCGGCACCTTTAAGGGCAGGGGCGTCATTTACCCCGTCGCCCGTCATGGCACAAACCTCACCGTTGGTTTTTAATGCTTTTACAAGCCTTAGCTTATGCTCAGGTGTAACCCGTGCAAAGACATGGCGGGTTTTTACCATTTCACATAGCTCTTTATCGGTGGCATTGTCAATATCCTTGCCCAGTACCGCAGTTTCACTTTGGGTTACAATACCCGTTTTCTTTGCAATAGCAATGGCGGTATTGGCGTTATCTCCTGTTACCATAATAGTATTTACCCCTGCATTTCGTGCAGATATAACGGAATTTTCAACTTCCTTTCTCGGCGGGTCATAAATTCCTATAAGCCCTAAGAATGTAAGGTTATTCTCCGTTATCTTATGAGATGAAGTATCTTTATATGCAACGGCAATTATTCTCAGGGCGTCATCTGCCATTTTAGTATTGTCGTTTTTAATCTTACGGCGAAGTGTGTCCGTTATGGGAATTGCTTTGCTTCCGTCATCATAATGGGTAACAAGGGGGAGAATGTGCTCTATTGCACCCTTTACAATTTCCTTATTATTTGCAATTACACTCATCCGTTTTCTCACCGAGTCAAAGGGGATATATGCCGTTGTGTTATGCATTGCCTTATAACTCTTAGGGTCAATTCCGTTTTTCGTTGCCCAGTTTATTATTGCACGGTCAGTAGGGTTAATAAATTCACCCTTTTCCGTGCAAAGAACACAGAGGCGGAGTAGCTTCGGGAGGTTTTTAGTGTGCACCTCTGCCACCGTCATTTCATTTTTTGTTAGAGTGCCCGTTTTATCGGTGCAGATAACCGTAGCACAGCCAAGGGTTTCAACAGACGGGAGATTTCGAACTATGGCGTTGTGCTTTGACATTTTCCTGACACCCATGGCAAGAAGAATGGTTACTATTGCAGGTAGTCCCTCAGGAATTGCAGCCACTGCCAGAGATACCGATGTCATAAACATTTGTAAAGGCGCTATACGCTTATATGTACCTATAAAAAATATTATCCCGCATATAATTAAAGCGGCAATGCCGAGACTTTTCCCGATTTTATGAAGGCGTTTCTGTAAGGGTGTCAAGGGGGTGTCTGTACCCATAAGCATTTCTGCAATTTTTCCCATTTCTGTTTCCATACCCGTTTTTGTAACGATTGCAACGCCCTCACCCCCCGTTATAAATGAGGATGCAAAAAGCATATTTTTCATTTCTGCCATTGGTGTGAGGTGTGGGAGAGTGAGGTTAGCGTCTTTTATTATTTCCTTTGTTTCCCCCGTTAAAGACGCTTCATTAACCCGTAAACTATCACATTCGATTAAACGGCAGTCAGCACATACCATATCCCCGCCGCGAAATTTAATTATGTCCCCAGGAACAACCTCGCGGGAATTGATTTTCTTTGTAACACCATCACGGATAACCGTGGCGGTAGGTGAGGAGAGCTTTTTTAATGCTTCTAAGGAATGTTCCGCCCGTACCTCCTGAATTGTCCCTAAAAGTGCGTTCATCGTTACTATTGCAAGAATAATAAGAGGCTCTACAATATCGTGATGTCCCTCAATAATTGTGGTTACAAAGGAGATAGCGGCAGCACAAAGTAAAATGATTATCATAAAATCATTGAACTGGTCAAAAAACCGCAGGAGTACAGGGCGTTTCTTCTCGTTTTCTATAACATTATAACCGTACTCATTAAGGCGTTTTTGTGCTTCCTTTTCCCTTAGGCCTGATACTTTATCAGATTTTAATTTATCTATAAGGGCATTTGCCGACATCTCATAAGATTTCAATAGAGTTCACCTCGTAAAACAGTATAACTATAAATATGTGCAATATGCCGAAATTATGAAAATTTCAAAAAAATGTTTTGTGTCCCTGAGGTTTTTGTGGTACAATATAGGTATAGTAAATATTGGAAAGGAGCGACATCATGGCAAGAAAGGCACGAGAGAAGAGTAAATCAGGAAAATACATAGTAATGCTAAGAGGCATTGAGGACACAATTTTTAAGAGCAAAAAGACACAGGAGATTTTTAAGGAGCTTATTGAAAAGGCATTTGGCAAGGGAATGTTAGGAATAAGATTTTTTAATGACCGCGTTGTAATGGCACTTAAAGAGACAAAGGCGGGTATCGGTATGGATATGAAGCCCGTTCTTATTTCCTTTGCAAGAACTCTTAACCGTAACAGCGGTGAAACAGGCAAGGTTTTTGCCGACAGATTTAAGAGTATCCCTCTTGATGACAAGGACTTTGAGGCGGAGTGTATGGCACACATTAACCGCGAGACAACAAAGGACCCCTTTGCTGCAAAGAGAACAGTAGCTCCCAAAAAAGCCGAGCCTAAGGCAAAGGCAACTCCCAAAAAACCCGCAACAAAGAAAGCAACACCTAAAAAGGCAGAGCCTAAGGTTAAGATGGAGAAAAAGACACCTCCCACACCTGCACCCGAAAAGGTTGAGGTTAAAAAGGAAGAGCCTAAGAAGCGTAACTCTCTTCCCACATGGTTATTGTAATTTTGAGTTATTAAATAAGAAAATTGCGCATAGAATTATATTATCTACTAAGGAGGTAATTCTATGCGTTTTTTTGTGTTGAATAAGAAACAGATAATTTACGGGATAATTGCAGTTATTGCCATTGTTGGAATTATATTATCGTCAGGACGAGCCGTTACAACATTTTTAGTTGGTGGCAGAGAGATACCCATTTACAGCGTGGAGCGTGAGGATAACGCCGTTGCACTCACTTTTGACTGTGCATGGAACGATGATGACATTGACGAGATTATAAAAGCTTTGAAAGACAACAAGGCAACTGCAACATTTTTTGTAACGGGGAAGTGGGCGGAAGATTATCCTGACGCCTTAAACAAGCTTTACCGCAACGGCTTTGAGATTGGTATTCATTCATATAATCACGATGATTATACAAAAATGTCAGGCGATGAGATTTTGGCAGACATTGATAAATGCAAAAAGGCGATTGCAAAGGTTACGGGGCGTGAGCCACAGATTGTAAGAGTACCGTCGGGGGCGTATAATAACCGTGCCGTAAGGACTATTGAGGATAACTCAATGTGGTGTATACAATGGTCTGTTGACGGACTTGATTATGTAGAAACAACGCCCGATGAGATTTATACCCGTGTTATGTCCCCGCTAAAATCGGGGGACATAATTTTACTCCATAACGGAACAGAGCATACCGCCACGGCATTGCCTAAAATATTAAAAGATATTTCGGGCAGGTTTAAGCTAACTAATATATCCGATTTTATCTATAAAGAAAACTTTACAATAGACCACACGGGACGGCAGATAAAACGGGCAGATTTATCAATATAAAAAAGAGGCGATATGCCTCTTTTTTTGATTAAACTTGTAAATTTGTGGTAGATATAGATTAAGAGGGTATGACACACGTCGTACGACAGTATAAGAAAGGCAGAAAATATGAAATATAAATTAATAATGTCAGCAATAGGATGTTTATTGCTATTAGCAGGTATATTTAACTGGAAGTTTATATTAGCAATTTTTGCTTGGAGAGATTCCCCAAAAACAAATAAAGGAATTTGGGGATATAGAATTGTGTTAATAATTATGGGCCTTTTGGCATTAGCAGCGGTTATAGAAATGTAAAGTGCAAATGAGGATGTGCAAAAACAGGCACGTCCCCATTTAATGTATGAGGAGGATTAAATGGAGAAAGAGTACAATATGAAAGACATTAGTAATATTGAAGAACTTCCAGAAAATGCTCGAATCATTCTAGATGATCGGGTGTATAGATATGATAAAGTAAATGATAGAATTGTTAGGCCCGGAGAACAGGGATATGAAGAATTACCAGAATTGACTCTATAATAAGCACTTTTTGTGTAAACGTGTGTAAACAGGCACGTCCCCATTTAACATTTTTGAGAGGTGAAATAAAATGTGTACTGAAAATGACAATATTGACTGGGAAGTAGTTGAGCAGTACAGAAAACTACCCCCAGAGGAGCTTGATAGAATGATAGAAGAGGAAGAAAGTAAAGTCAAAGAAAGACTTAGCAACAACTAAACGGAGACAAATGTGTGCGTACTTTTTTTCAACTTTTTCTTGAAAGAAGATAAACAATATAAAAAGGAAGTGCAACGGCACTTCCTTTTTTTTTATATAAAATCTTCCTGGACATCTTTTTCTGCCAGTTCCATTCGGTTTACGGATACTTCGTAGGCGGTCTTTGTAATAACCTCTTCCTCGGAAATTCGTTTCTGGTAGTCCCTTGACTGAATTCTGCCCCAGACACGCACATTGTCGCCTACATTTAATGTCTTGGCATATCTTGCGTTTCTGCCCCAGGCGATAACTGGTATGTAGTCCGATTTATTATAACTGCGGTTTACTGCCACAAGTAAGTCTGTTATTTCCCGCCCGAAAGGTGTGGTGCGGTACACAGGCTCTTTGCAGATATAACCGTTAAGGTATAAGCTATTTGGGTTGTGGCTTTTTGTGTCCGTACTGTGATTGATATCCTTTGCAAAGATTGTAAGGACAAGTTTGTTTTCGTTAGGCTTTTCATAACTGTTATAGGAACGGAACTGCCCCTCAATATTAACCCTGTCGCCCTCACAAAATTCCTCTGCCGAGAGTAATCGCTCAGAGACCATAACCCTCACAGAATCATCTGTTCCGCTGAGACGGGGGATAGAAAGGGTAAACATATAAAATTTTTCGCCGTAGATTTCGTGGCTGAAAGTAAATTCACTCTTTATAACTCCCGTAACATGTGCCTGATTGTTTGTAATATCCATTGATAATCCTCCTTAGTTTATTTCTATATACAATGTATATTCATACTAAGTGGAAAATAGAACAAAAAAAGGAAATTGAAAATCAATTTCCTTTTACAACGTAACATTCCTTTATGCCGTAGTACTTAAAAGCTTTTATAATGCTTTCGTCTATTCTCTCACCGCACACGGCTATGGGTACTGCGGGAGGACAACCTACATTTATGTTTGCAAGAACACGCCCATTGCATTTGTTTACGGGGACTTTCTCCTGTGGCATATATATTGCCTCGCGGGGAGTTAAAACACTAAACGGGGGCTCTATCGTCGGCGGAAAAGCGTCAACGGGAGTTCTTTTAGGGATATTATCCAATGCGGTTTTTATAGCGTTAAGACTTGCCTCATCTGTTTCGGGCGTTAGCATAAGCACCGTAAAATCAGGGTCGGCAAATTCCCATACAATGTTTTGTTTTTCCAGTTCCTTTGCAAACTCCTCGCCTGTATAACCATATTCCTTAGGGGCAAAGGTTATTTTCAAAGGCTCATTGCCAACGGTTCTGATGGGTGAGGTTTCTTTAAGGTTGTTTACCTCTTTTATAAACTTATTAAGCTTGTCGCCATATCCATCAGCAATATAGGCGTTTGCCTTATCCAATGACTGTAATATAAGATATGACGGACTTGTTGAGCCAAATAATGCAAGGGCATTTTTTGCCTGTTCACAAAAGATTTGCGGTGCATTGTGGGAGATATGTAAATACCCGCCGCCTGTAAGCACAGGTAATGTTTTGTGTGCCGAGTCGCAACACATATC
>JAZQFP010000072.1:0-11348 GCA_045539555.1 Candidatus Ornithomonoglobus sp. | reverse complement strand
CGTGCTCCTGATCAACTCCTGGGAAATATCCAGGTGTATCTGTAAATGTAACAACAGGAATATTAAAGCTGTCGCAAGTTCTTATAAATCTTGCTGCCTTGTCTGATGCATCACAATCTAATGCACCTGCCTTAACCTTAGGCTGGTTTGCAACTATACCAACGCTCATTCCGTTCATTCTTGCATAACCTACAACAATATTTGTCGCAAAATTCTTCTGTACCTCGAAGAACTCACCGTTATCAACAACCTCTGCAATAACTTCCTTTACATCATAAGCCTGATTTGCATTGTCAGGTACGATTGTTGTCAGCTTCTCTGACAAACGGTTAATTGCATCTGTCGGCTCAACATAAGGTGCCTCTTCAAGATTATTTGAGGGTAGGTAGCTTAGAAGCTTCTTAATCTCTGAAATACACTCTTCATCAGTTGCCGCTGTAAAATGACATACGCCTGATTTCTCTGAATGTACTTTGCTTCCGCCAAGGTCTTCTGCTGTTACTGCCTCGCCTGTTACAGACTCAATTACCTGAGGTCCTGTTATAAACATCTTTGATGTATCATCCACCATAAATATAAAGTCTGTAATTGCAGGTGAATATACTGCACCACCTGCACAGGGTCCCATAATTACACTAATCTGTGGAATTACACCGCTGTTAACTGTATTTCTATAAAATATTTCGCCAAAGCCTGAAAGGGCATCAAGTCCCTCCTGAATTCTTGCACCGCCTGAATCGTTCATACCGATTATAGGAGCACCCATCTTTGCAGCCATATCCATTACTTTGCAAATCTTCTTTGCGTGCATCTCTCCAAGTGAGCCACCAATTACTGTAAAGTCCTGTGAATATACAAACACAAGACGTCCGTCCACTGTGCCGTAACCAGTAACAACGCCCTCACCAGGAGCCTCAACCGCATCCATACCAAATTCAGTACATCTGTGGCTGACAAATGCATCAACTTCCACAAAGCTACCAGCGTCCATAAGAGCATTTATTCTCTCACGGGCAGTCAGCTTTTTAGAATCATGCTGTTTCTTGATTTTCGCTTCTCCGCCGCCTTTTTCAATCTTCTGTCTGCGGAACTGAAGCTCAGTCAGTTTATCAACTGTTCCCATAATTAACCTCCGTTCTCATTTTTCAATAAGAATTAAATTTGATAATGCCGTATATCAATAATTTTTCCAAATATACTGCAGTTTATCATAATTATATCTATTATATCATTTTTTCCAAAATTTTTCAATATTTTTGTATAAAGTTATTTTATAGAAAACATAGGTTTTTTCTGTATTTTTTTGTTAGAATTGCACACGGAAAAAAATTAAAAAAGGTGTTGACAAAGGGCAAAAGATATGTTATTATGTAATAGTTGTTTGAAAAGAGAACATAGCGGGATAGTGTAAAGGTAGCACTAATGACTCTGACTCATTCTGTACGGGTTCGAATCCTGTTCCCGCTGCCAAAGAAAAAGCAAGTCTTTTGACTTGCTTTTTCTTTTTTTTGCAAAACAAAACACGCCGGGGGATTGTGGCGTGTTCTGCTTGGGGGATTGCCTTAGCTTTCGCTAAGGCGTATGAAAAAAAGGATGGTACTGGCTGATTTAATCAGCCACAAACTAAAACTGTAATTCTGAATTATTGATTAACATTATCTTCTGTTAACTCTACTTCTATCTCCATAGTGGCGCGTTCTCTTAAAATCTTGAATTTAAGCATATCGCCAGGCTTCTTCTTGTCTCTAATCTCATTTACCTCTGACGTTGAAGTTACTGCCTCGCCGTCTACCTCCAAAATCATATCGTCAACTTTTAATCCTGCACGTTCTGCTCCGCTTCCCTCCTGAATCGTACTGATAAATAATCCGTATCTTGTTTCGGATATTCCAATACCTACTAAGGGTCTGCCTGTTACATAACCTGCACTCATTAGGTCATCAATTATAGGCTTGGCCTCAGAAATTGCTATGGCAAAGCCCATTCCCTCAACACCTGATGTTGATAACTTAACTGAGTTTATTCCCACAACCTCTCCATACTGATTTATCAATGCACCGCCTGAATTACCATTATTGATAGCGGCGTCTGTCTGGATAAGGTTATATGTTCTGTTATCAATAGTCATAGTACGGTTAACAGCACTTACAATACCTGCTGTTACAGAGCCTGAAAATTCCATTCCCATAGGGTTACCTATGGCTACTGCCAATTCTCCTACTTCAAGAGTTGTTGAATCACCTAAAACCGCCGCAGTCAACGGCTCTTCTGCCTTTGGCTCAATCTTAATAATAGCCAGATCTGTCTTCTCATCCTGACCTATAACATTAGCAACATAAGTTGAGCCTGTATTAAGGATAATATCAATCTCTGTTGCACCCTCAATTACATGCTGATTTGTTACAATATAGCCATCGGTACTGATTATGATACCTGAGCCTGAGCCTTTCTCTACAAGTTCACCGCTCTGACTTGGATCCATATTATAATAATATCTTCCGCTGAACGGGTCCCAATATCTCTGAGCCTGTACCTGAGTTTTATTTATAACACCGACAACCGACGGACCTACCTTTGCAGCAATCTCGGGAATTGTAAGAACATCTCCCTCATTCTTCTTGGCAAGTGTCTGTGCCGCACCCTCTCCGTCATCAATACGGTTTGAGTACTGAACACCGCCAGAAGCTGACAAAAGCCCGTTGCCACCCATAAAATGACTAATGCCCAACATTGCCCCTGCTGTAAAAATACTTGCTGCAAGTGCTGAACATATTGCAACTGTCCATACATTTGTCTTTCTTTTCTTCTTTTTCTTTATTGGGGGGTCGTATATAATTACATCCGTTGAATCACTATATGGATATTGCTTCATTATTTTGCCTCCTGTTTTTTCTTGAAATTATCTTAACACATACTTATTACACCCGTATGTCATAATTGTAAACAAAATAAACAAATTTTATGAACAAATTATGAACCCATTTAAGCCCGTATAACTGCCATAAACCCTTGACAAAGAAAGTGGTGTGCGGTAAAATATTATATATGTAGAAAATAAAGGAGATTACCATGAAAAAACTTCTTATTCTTGACTCAAACAGTATTATAAACCGTGCATTTTACGGTGTTCGTGCCCTTTCTGCACCTGACGGAACTCCCACTAATGCTATCTACGGTTTTCTTAATATTCTTCTAAAACTTATCAATGATTACAAGCCTGATTATATATTGGCGGCATTTGACTTAAAAGCCCCAACATTCAGACATAAAATGTACTCTGAATACAAAGCTAACCGTAAAGGTATGCCTGATGACCTTGCAGTACAAATGCCAATTATGAAGGATATTCTTTCCTTTATGAATATTCCTATTCTTCAACTTGAAGGCTATGAGGCAGATGATATTATTGGTACAGTTTCCCGTATGTGTAACGAGGACGGAGTTAATTGCCTTATTGCAACGGGCGACCGAGATGATTTGCAACTTGCAGGTAACGGTACAACTGTTATTTTGGCGTCAACAAAGTCAGGGCAAAGCGTTATTGAGCTTTTTGATGAGTTTGCCGTTAAGGAGAAATACGGTGTTACACCCGCTGAGTTTGTTGATATGAAAGCACTTATGGGTGATACATCTGATAATATCCCAGGTGTTAAAGGTATTGGCGAAAAAACTGCCGCTAAGCTTATTACACAGTTTAGCACCATTGAAAATATGTATGAAAACATTGACAATGCACAGGTGTCGGACAAAATCAAAGCAAGTCTTATTGATGAAAAGGATATGGCTTTTCTAAGTAAAGACCTCGCCCGTATTGATATAAATGTGCCTATTTCAATAGATTATAACAACAGTATGATAACAACTGAGAGTGATAAATTCTCACCTGAACTTTATAATACTTTGTTACAATTAGGCTTAAAGAGTATAATTAAAAAGCTTGACCTTTCCCCTACTGCCGTTTCAGATACAGTTATAAACGACAGTTTCTTTGAGGACAAAAAAATAACAGAGATTACTGATTTTAATAATGCAGTTAATACTGTTAAAGCTCTTGGAGATACCATTGCAATTTATTTTGAATTTGACGGGGACAACCTTTTATCTGTCGGTTTTTCAAACAGTAATGAGGCTTATTATATAAAGGGATGTGATAATCTCGTTAATATAATTTCCCCCATTCTCAGCGATAACGGTATTAAAAAATATGTTTTTGATGTTAAGGATACCATTGTAAAGCTTTATAAAGAGACAGATGTTGCAAACATTGATTTTGACGTGGCTTTGGCAGCATATCTTACAGACCCAACAAAGAATAATGACCTTGACGCAAATGCTGCCACATATCTTGGCGTTTATCTTGATAACAGCACAAACACCCAGTTATCTCTTCTTGATGAGGACATAGAAACTGATACGAGCGGTAAATATGCCCTTGTTATTTATCATCTGGCAGAGAAACTAAAAGCTCTTATAGAAGAAAATAATCAACATACACTCTATTACAAGGTTGAACTCCCCCTCATCCGCGTTCTTGCTAATATGCAGATTACAGGGTGTCAGGTGGACATTGAGGAGCTTAATAAATTCGGCGAGTTTTTACAGGAAAAAATACTGCATCTTGAAAAGATAATATATGAACTTGCAGGAGAAGAATTTAATATAAACTCTCCCAAACAGTTGGGTGAAATCCTTTTTGATAAGCTTGGGCTTAAAGGCGGAAAGAAAACAAAAACAGGTTATTCTACAAAAGCAGATGTTTTGGAGAAACTTGCACCCAACAATGAAATTGTCCGTGATGTTTTAGAATACAGAACATACCAGAAATTAAAGAGTACCTACTGCGACGGAATTTCAGCTCTCGTAAACCCTGAAACTCACAGAATTCACTCTGTGTTCCATCAGATGGGTACGGTTACTGGCAGATTAAGTTCATCCGAGCCTAATATGCAGAACATCCCCACAAGAACAGAGTTAGGCCGTGAGCTCAGAAAAATGTTCACTGCACGAGACGGATACATTTTAATTGATGCAGACTACTCACAGATTGAATTGCGAGTTCTTGCGCATCTTGCTGAGGACCCCATAATGACCGAGGCGTTTATAAATAATGAGGATATTCACGCCGTTACTGCTTCAAAGATTTTGGGTATCCCCATAAATGAGCTTACAAAGGATGAGAGAAACAGTGCCAAGGCAATTAACTTTGGTATTGTGTATGGTATGAGTGAGTTTACTCTGTCCAAGGACTTAAACATTTCCTTTAAGGCAGCAAAAGAGTATATGGACGAATATTTCAATAAATATTCAGGTGTCCGTGATTATCTTGATTTTCTTAAAAAGTTTGCTAAGGAAAAGGGATATGTTACTACTATCCTTAACAGAATTCGTTATATTCATGAGCTTAAATCTCCTCAGGCTTTAATAAGACAGTTTGGAGAAAGAGCCGCTATGAACACTCCCGTTCAGGGTAGCGCGGCAGATATAATGAAGTTTGCCATGGTCCGCGTTTATAACAGATTAAAGGCAGAGAACCTTAAAGCTCAGCTTATTCTTCAAGTACACGATGAACTTATCATCGAAGCACCTGAGGATGAAAAGGATGCAGTTTGCAATATCCTGAAATATGAAATGGAAAATGCAGTTAAGCTTTCTGTCCCCCTTGTAGTTGATATGGCATGGGGCAAGAGCTGGTATGATGCAAAATAGGAGTTTTCCCATGAAGAAATTATTGACTTGGGTATTAACATTAATTTTCACAATCTCCCTTTGCGGTTGTGCAACGGAAGAAAATAAAGAAAGCGATAAATTGCAGGTTTATACATCTTTCTATGCAATGTATGACTTTGCTAAACAGATTTGCGGAGATAAAGCGGATATTCATATTCTCTGCCCCACAGGACAAGAGCCTCATGATTATGAGCCTACGCCTAAGGATATAGCAAGGCTGTCATCCGCTGATATCTTTGTTTATAACAGTATGGGAATGGAGCATTGGGCAGATTCAGTTATTGAAACCCTTGATGGCTCTGATGTTATATGTGTCAATACCACGTATAATGCACCATTTATAATCGATAACAACGACCCGCATGTGTGGTTAAACCCCAAAAATGCTTTTTCACAAATGGCAGCAATTTATGATGCGGTTATTGCCGTTGACCCTGATAATATGGAATACTATAACGATAACCTTGAAAATTGCAGAAATAAAATCGGCAACTTAATGAACGACTATAATAAGGCTGTGAAAAATTTCAAATCCCAGGATATAGTTGTTTCCCATGCCGCTTATGGTAATCTATGCCACGCTTTTGGGCTTAATCAGGTACCCATTAACGGAATTGATAATTCAGCAGACCCGTCCCCGTCTCAAATGGCAAAAACAGAGAAGTTTATTAAAGATAACAATATAACACATATTTTCAAAGAGCCTCTTGGAACAAGTACACTTGTTGATACTATTGCAAAAGATACAAATACACAAGTACTTGTCCTTGACCCCTTTGAGGGAAGCCCCGAGGGGAAAGACTACTTTACAGTTATGTATGAAAATCTTGAAGCACTTAAAACTGCTTTATCTTAAAGGAACTGATTGTTATGGAAATAATTAAAGTAAATAATCTGACATTTGAATATACAGATACTGCGGTGCTTAAAGATGTCAACTTTTCCTTACATAAAGGTGATTTTCTTGGAATAATCGGTGCTAACGGTGCAGGAAAGTCAACCTTAATTAAACTTATGCTGGGTCTTTTATCCCCTGATAAGGGTGAGGTTATACTCTTTGGCGGAAATGAAGCAAGACCCCTCTCCAAAGTGGGCTACGTTTCACAAAAATCAAGCTTTTTTAATTCAGATTTTCCCGCTACCGTGGGAGAGGTTGTAAAAGCTAACCTTTTCCCCAAGAAAGGACTTTTCAAGCCTTATAACAAGGCAGATGAAGCCCTTGTCGACGAAGCATTAAGTCTTGTAGGAATGACAGAATACAAATCAAAGCGAATAGGCGAACTTTCAGGTGGACAGCAACAAAGAGTTTTTATTGCCCGTGCATTAGTTAGAAAGCCCGAAATATTGTTTATGGACGAACCTACGGTGGGTATTGACGCTCAATCTGTTTACGACATCATGGAGATTATTAAGAAGCTTAATAATGACGGTATGACAATTATTATGACAAACCATGATACCCCTACCCTGCTTAATTCTGCTAATAAGCTTCTGATATTCTGTGAGCACGGATATGAGGAGTTTGTGGAACGCGCTGACCTTTCTGTTCACGAGGTAGCTGATATTCTTGCTGGAAAGAGAGGTCATCACCATGGATAATATATTCTCACATCCCTTTATGATAAGAGCATTTATCGTTGCAATTATGATAAGCCTTGCATCACCATGTATTGGTCTTCCTATCGTTCTTAAACGATTTTCCGCCATTGGAGATGCAACATCACACTCTGCCTTAGGCGGTATTGCATTCGGGCTCTTAATTGGAATTAACCCTATTTTAGGTGCAGTTATTTTTGCAATACTTGCCGTTCTTAGCATTGAAAAGCTACGGAAGAAATTTGGTAATTACCAGGAGATTGCAACAGTTGTTATAATGTCGGCAGGTATTGGTCTTTCTGCCCTTTTATCAGGCTTTATAACCAATGCTTCTGCTAATATTAACAGTTTTATGTTTGGCTCAATAGTTGCTATTTCAGACTTTGAACTGGTATTATCAATAGCGTTAAGCTTAATTGTTGTTGCAGTTACAATGTTATTGTATAAAGAAAACTTTGCTATTGCCTTTGACGAGGAATCGGCACATTTATCAGGTATTCCCGTAAAATCAATTAACTTTGTGCTTATGATTTTAACGGCAATAACTGTGTCGGTAGCATCACGAATTGTAGGTGCTTTAATGATATCATCATTACTTGTAATTCCATCTGCTACGGCAATGTTGATTTCAAAAAGCTATAAAAAAACCCTGATTCTATCAGTTGTTTTTGCAGAGATTTATACAGTCTCAGGCCTGATTTTATCCTATTATCTGGACCTTCGTCCTGGCGGTACCATAGTTATTTTAGGAACATTAGTACTCGTTGCGGTGGCAATGTTTAAGAGAAAATAAAAAGAAACCCGAAAAATCGGGTTTCTTTTTTTAGTTATTTAACTACTACATTTACAAGCTTACCAGGTACTGCAATAACCTTAACTATTGTCTTACCATCTGTAAGTGCTTTAATACGGTCGCTTTCCATTGCTGCGGCTTCAAGTTCATTACGGTCAAGACCTGCGGGGACTAATATCTTGTCGCGAATCTTACCATTAACCTGAACAACAATCTCAACCTCATCATCAATTGTCTTTGCCTCGTCATACTCAGGCCACTTTGTAAGTGAAAGCAGACCCTCACCGCCAAGCATTTCCCAAAGCTCCTCTGTCATATGAGGTGCAACGGGGTTAAGAAGAGTAATAAATGTCTTATACTCACCCTTTGTAATTGAGCCCTTCTTTGTAATGTCATTTAACAAACTCATCATTGTTGCAATGGCTGTATTAAACTTCATTCTCTCGAAGTCCTCGCCTACCTTCTTGATTGTCTTGTGCATTGCCTTTTCAAGCTCGGGGCTGTATCCCTCTTCGTCTGTCAGGATATTCTGCAAGTTCCAAACCTTTTCAATAAACTTGTAACATCCCTTTAAGCCCTGCTGAGACCATGGTGTACTCTGGTCAAATGCACCAAGGAACATTTCGTATGTTCTGAATGTATCTGCACCAACCTCGTTTACTACATCATCAGGGTTAACTACGTTACCGCGTGATTTGGACATTTTCTCGCCATTCTCACCAAGAATCATGCCGTGTGATGTTCTCTTATAATAAGGCTCTGCCGTAGGAACTACACCAATGTCAAATAAGAACTTATGCCAGAATCTTGAATACAACAAGTGAAGTGTTGTATGCTCCATTCCGCCGTTGTACCAGTCAATAGGTGTCCAGTAATCAAGTGCCTCTTTTGATGCCAATGCCTCATCGTTGTGTGCATCAGCATATCTTAGGAAGTACCAGCTTGAACCTGCCCACTGAGGCATTGTGTCGGTTTCTCTCTTTGCAGGAGCACCACAGCAAGGACATGTTGTGTTTATCCACTCTGTTGCGTTTGCAAGGGGTGATTCACCGTTTTCGCCAGGCTTAAACTCTTCCATATCAGGTAATACAAGAGGAAGTTCGCTCTCAGGCACGGGTACATAACCGCACTTTTCACAATGAACAATGGGAATAGGCTCTCCCCAGTATCTCTGGCGTGAGAATACCCAGTCGCGAAGCTTAAAGTTAACCTTACGCTTACCAATACCCTCTTTTTCAAGGTAATCTATCATTGCAGGAATTGCTTCCTTTACATTCATACCTGTTAAGAAGCCTGAATTTACCATTGTGCCATTTGAAACATCAGTATATGCTTCTTCGTTAACATCCTTACCGCCTGAGACAACTTCAACAATGGGAAGATTGAATTTCTTTGCAAACTCCCAGTCGCGTGTGTCGTGAGCAGGAACTGCCATAATTGCACCTGTACCGTATGTTACAAGTACATAGTCTGATACAAAAATGGGTATCTCCTTGCCTGTTACGGGGTTAATAGCACGAACGCCCTTTAATTCAATACCTGTCTTGTCTTTCGCAAGTTCTGTTCTTTCAAATTCTGACTTCTTTGAAGCAGCTAACTGGTATGCCTTAATCTCATCATAATTTGTTAGCTTGTCTTGAAGTTTCTCAATCAAGGGATGCTCAGGTGATATTACTGAATATGTTGCACCGAACAACGTATCGCAACGGGTTGTATATACAACCATATCGTCTCCTGATGTCAGCTTAAAGGTAACCTCTGCACCCTCACTTCTGCCTATCCAGTTACGCTGTTGTGTCTTGATTTTTTCAAGGAACTCAATATCGTCAAGGTCATCAATAAGTCTCTGTGCATACTCTGTGATTTTTAGCATCCACTGGCTCTGGCGCTTCTGCACAACCTCACCGCCACAACGCTCACAAACGCCGTTTACAACCTCTTCGTTTGCAAGACCAACCTGACACTTTGTACACCAGTTAATAGGCATCTCCTGCTTATATGCAAGACCCTTTTTGAATAACTGTAAGAATATCCACTGTGTCCACTTATAATAGCTGGGGTCTGTTGTGTTTATCTCTCTTGACCAGTCAAATGAGAAACCTAACATTTTTAACTGACGCTTGAAGTTTGCAATGTTCTTTGCAGTAATTACTGCGGGATGAACATTGTTCTGAATTGCATAGTTCTCAGCAGGAAGACCAAATGCATCCCAACCGATAGGATACAATACATTATAACCCTGCATACGACGCTTTCTTGAAATAATATCCATCGCAGTATAACTTCTGGGATGTCCTACATGCAAACCCTGACCTGAGGGGTACGGGAATTCAATAAGTCCGAAGAACTTCTCCTTATCTGAGCCGTTTACTGCCTCAAACGCATGGGCGTCGTCCCATCTGTCCTGCCATTTTTTCTCAATTTCTTTGAAATTATATTCTGCCATTTCTATATATCCTCTTTTCTTATTCTTCTTCCTTACGTAGTGAACCTGCCTCATCCCACAAGCGTTCAAGGCCGTAGAATTCGCGCATTTCCTGTTGCATTATATGAACAATTACATCACCGTAGTCCATGAGTATCCATGAACCTGTGCTATAACCCTCTTTATGACGAACATTCTCGCCCGTCTCTTCCAACTGCTCCTCAACCTCGTCTGCACATGCCCTTACCTGTACTGATGACTGACATGATGCCACAACAAAGTATTCTGCCAACGACGTCTGCTCTCCAACATTTAACAGCTCTATGCTTGATGCTTTCTTGTCGTCAAGTGCTTTAACAATCGCCTGTGCTTTCTCTTGTGCTGTCATTTCTTTTCTCCTCCTTTATTTATCTCGTTCCATGCCAGAATGGACATGGGATGTATATATCCATTTTTATTTATACTGTGCATTAATGATGATTTTATTGCAAGTCTGTATGCCTTATCCAAATCACTCTTTGATGCTTCCCTGATTTCATCCACTCCCGAAAAATCACGGCTTGGCTCTGTCATATCTGCTACATAGATAATTTTTGATAGCTTTGACATATTGACATTTGCAACGGTGTGATTTTTTATGGCCTCTAAAATATCCGTATCTGTAACTTTATATTCACGGTTTGCTATAATTGCACCAACAGGAGCGTGAATAACGGGCGGACAATTAAGAGTGTCTTTATCAAGCTCTATTCCATAAGCTGCCGCTAAAACCTTTGCCTCCTCTGCACAAGTCGGATCGTAGCCATG
>JAZQFP010000071.1:0-17969 GCA_045539555.1 Candidatus Ornithomonoglobus sp. | reverse complement strand
TATGACCGAAAAGAAATCAAAGACATATTTGCTTATATGATGCTCATATATAACCCTGGTGATACCTTATCAATGGAACGAATAATTAATGAGCCAAAAAGAAAAATTGGTACAGTAACCGTTGATAAAATTATTTCAAATGCCACGGCCAATGGAATAACCCCGTACGAAGTTGTATGCAATGTAGAAAAATACCCCGACTTAAAGAGTGCAGCGCCGAAAATTCGCGAGTTTGCAACTTTAATGGAGGCTTTACGGGATATAGCAAATACAGAGCCTGTTGACAAGGTTATGGAAGCGGTGTTTAATAAGACGGGATATGTAGATATGCTCAAAGAAGATAAAACCATGGAATCTCAGAGCAAATTGGAAAACCTTGATGCGCTTCTTAACAGTGCAACGGAGTTTGTCTATTCGCCTGATAACGATGGCAGTCTGGGAGAATACATAGAGAAGATTTCCCTTATGTCAGATATTGACGAGTATGACGAGGACAGAGACGATGTAACTCTTATGACGGTGCATAGTGCCAAGGGTTTGGAATTCCCCGTAGTATTTCTTGTGGGAATGGAGGAAGATTTGTTCCCCTCATCTCGTTCATTTGAAGATGATAAAGAAATAGAGGAAGAACGCAGACTTTGTTATGTGGCGATAACCCGCGCAAAAGAAAAGCTTTATTTAACAAGAACAATGAGCAGAATGAAGTTTGGTTTAAGAGTTCCCTGTGAAGAGTCAAGATTTCTAAGGGAAATTCCTATGGAATGTATTGACGATTTAAGCGGTGGCTTTGCAACGGCTCAAAAAAGTCTTGACAGAGTTGGAATTAAAATAAACCCTGAGGTTAAGTGGATGGAAGAGAAGCAAAAGAAACCTCAGGCGGCAGTATCTGATTTTGATTTTAAGCCAAATGACCGCGTGAGACACAGTAAATTTGGTGATGGCACGGTTGTGTCGTCTCAGGCCATAGGAAAGGATGCAATAGTTGTCATTGACTTTGACAATGCAGGAACAAAGAGACTTATGGCGGCCTTTGCCAAGCTTAAACTAATAGAGAGGGGAGACGGATGATATGGCACTTGATGCAGTAGCAATCAAGGCGCTTGTAGGCGAGTTGCAATGCCTTGTGGGTGGAAGAGTTGACAAGATGCACCAGCCTGAGCGTGATGAAATAATTGTATCCGTCCGCACTCTTGAAAAAAGTTATAAGTTGCTTTTGTCGGCAAGTTCTGCAAACCCCAGATTTCATTTAACTGAATATACAAAGAAAAACCCCAAAACTGCACCTCTTTTCTGTATGCTTTTAAGAAAGCATATAAACTCGGGAAAGATTAAGGCAATAGAGCAGATAGACTTTGAAAGAATTGTTAAAATTTCTGTTGACAGTTATGATGAGCTGGGAGATTATACCACAAAACACATATATGTGGAAATAATGGGGCGTCATTCAAACATTATTCTTGTAAATCAGGAAGGACGCATAATTGATTCTATAAAAAGAATTGATGATACTGTAAGTTCTGTTCGTGAAATTCTTCCTGGCGGCATTTATGAATTACCACCGCGGCAGGAGAAGAAAGACCTCATTTTATGGGATAAGGAAAGTGAGCTCGGCCTGACGGGCTTTAAGGCAGATAAAGCACTGATAAATGAAATAGGCGGAATTAGCCCCTTAACTGCCCGTGAGCTTTTATATAAGGTTTTTAACACAACGGATGTTTTGGTTGAAAAAATAAATACAAATCGCAAGGCACAGTTGAAACTCCAAATTGCACGTCTTTCAGAGGATGTAGAAAAGGGGAAATTCTCACCTTGTATGGTAGAGGATATAAATACAGGTAAACTTATGGAATTTTCTGCAATACCCATTCTGCAATATGAGACACTAGCAAGAATAAAGGAATATGAAACTATGAATTCCCTTGTGGATGAGTTTTATCATCTTCGTGATGTCCGTGAGAGAATGAGGCAGAAAACGGCAGACCTTACAAAGCTATTGGGAAATGCTCAGGAACGAGTTTCAAAAAAGCTTGACATTTTAAGCCGTACCCTTAAAGACGCGGAGAATATGGATAAATATCGGGAAAAGGCAGAACTTTTGACCGCCAACATTTACCGTATAACAGAGGGACAGAAAAGTGTCGAGGTAGAAAACTATTTTGACGAGAATTCAGGGACAGTAAAAATTGAACTTGACCCGAGCTTGTCTCCGTCGCAGAACGCCCAGAAGTATTATAAAAAATATAACAAGGCAAAGACGGCACAAATTGAAGCAAGAAAACAGCTTGAAGCAAGTGAGACGGAGTTAGAATATATAAAAAGCACTCTTGCAATGGTGGAGACGGCAGACAGAATAGAGGATATATCTGCCATTCGTCGTGA
Source organism: Candidatus Ornithomonoglobus sp. (assembly GCA_045539555.1). Classification (GTDB taxonomy): domain Bacteria; phylum Bacillota; class Clostridia; order UBA1381; family UBA1381; genus Ornithomonoglobus. The sequence goes on along the minus strand of JAZQFP010000071.1, from coordinate 15,590 downwards.
ACTTGCAGAGGAAGGATATATAAAGTATAGTGCAAATGCTCAAAAAAAGCAAAAGGCAGAAGTATCAAAACCAATGCATTTTATATCAGCTGACGGGTTTGATATATATGTTGGGCGAAACAATACCCAGAATGATTACCTGACCTTGAAGTTTGCAAATTCCTCTGACCTGTGGTTTCACACAAAAGATATTCATGGCTCACATACCGTAATCAAGCTTGGAATTGACAAGGACGTACCAAAGGAGACAATATTGGAGGCGGCACGACTTGCGGCGTATTATTCCAAAGCCCGTGAGAGTGCACAGGTACCCGTTGATTATACCCAGATTAAAAATGTGAAAAAACCCAATGGTGCAAAACCAGGCATGGTCATATACGAGGGCTATAACACGGTTTATGTAACACCTCAATTACCAGACAGTAAAGAAGGAGTGTAAAAACTCCTTTTTTTATATGTTAACAAATCGTAAATTCTAATGGGAATTAATTGAATAATAAAAAAAATAAGTATATAATAGATAAAAAAAGAAATGTAAGGCGTCGGAGGCTGCATTATGGCTAAAAAGATTAATATTACCGATATTTATGATAAAGTAAAGACTGCACCTAAGAAATACTGGATAATGGCAGGAGTTATTGTTGTTGCAATAATTCTTATTATTGCGGGTGTTTCTGGGAAAATGAAAGACGGAGATAGTAATTCAGGCTATGAAACGGCCCAGGCAGAAATGCGAACGATTTTTCGTACTGTTGACGGGTCATCAGTTATAGAGGCTAATGACACATACAATGTTACGGCATTGGTAACAGGTGAGATACTGTCAGATACCTTTAATGAGGGAGACGTGGTAACCAAGGACACCGTATTATATACAATAGACTCTTCGGACGCTAAGAACAGAGTAACACAGGCAGAAAATTCTCTAAAAAAGGCAAGAACAAATCTGGAAACATCACAGAAGAATTATAATAATCTCACTATTGTATCTGACAAAACAGGAACAATAACAGAAATGCTTGTAAAAGCGGGAGATAATGTAACAGACGGAACAAGGATAGCTAAGGTTGACAATACTTCAAAGTTAAAGATACAGATACCTTTTAATGAAGCAGATGTTGGGAGCATAAGAAAGGGAGATGTAGCAAAGCTTACAATGGCAACGTCTTATGACTCTTTATATGGAACAGTAACTAATGTTGCCTCAGCAACTTCTACAACCTCAGCACATTCTATTGTAAGATATGTAACAATAACAGTGGAAAATCCAGGTGCCTTAACGGCGGGAGAAAAAGCATCTGCTGTAATAAATAATGTTGCTTGTAGTGATTTAGGAACTTTTGAATATATTGAAAGCGGATATATTACGGCCAAAAGCAATGGTGAAATAACCTCATTATACATAGATAAAAATGATTACATATATCAGGGGAAAACAGTAGGACATCTTTCGTCGGACAATGTGAGAACAAATCTTGATAATGCAAAGATTGAGGTTGAAAATGCAGAGATTAATCTTGACGAGGCAAATGACGCTCTGGAAAACTACACCATAAAAGCTCCTATTGACGGTACGATTATTACAAAGAACAAAAAAGCAGGAGAAAAGCTTGAGCAAGGAAGTAGCAGTACCGAGCCGATGGCTGTAATTTATGATATGTCTGTCTTAAAGGTCAACCTATCAGTTGACGAGTCGGAAATCCATGACGTAAAAGTAGGTCAGGTGGTAAATATAACAGGAGACGCTGTGGACGGACATTTTCAGGGAGAAGTTACAAAGGTTGGAATTGACGGAACATCCGCAAACGGTGTTACAACATATCCTGTTGAGATAACAATAAAAGAATATGGCGATTTGTTGCCTGGAATGAATGTTGATTGTGTCATTGAGGTTGAAGCAACGGATGAAGTGATTTCGGTACCTGTAAGTGCTATTCAAAGAGGAAACACAGTGTATGTTGAAGGTGATAAAACTGACGATAAGGATAAAGCCCCAGAGGGTTTTTGCACTGTGCCCGTAGAGACGGGGGTAACTGACGGAACATTTATTGAGATTAAATCAGGACTAAACATTGGAGATGTTGTGATTACAGCGTCTCAGGCCACAGGTAACGAGGCAGAAGGTGCACAGACTATGCAGATGCCAATGGGTGGAATGACTGGTGGCGGTATGCCCGGCGGTGGCATGTCCGGCGGTGGTATGCCCGGCGGTGGCGGTATGCCCAGATAGGGAGGGCATAAGATGACACATTTAGTTGAACTTACAGATGTATATAAGATATATGAAATGGGAGATGTTCAAGTACATGCCCTTGATGGTATAAATCTGCAAATTGACAGAGGCGAGTTTGTGGCAATTGTTGGAGCGTCGGGCTCAGGTAAATCAACATGTATGAACATTATTGGTTGTCTTGATGTTCCCACAAAAGGTATATATAAGCTTAATGGCCGAGAGATAAACAACTATTCATCTGACGAACTTGCAGAAGTTCGTAACAAGATGCTCGGGTTTATATTCCAGCAATATAATCTGATTCCAAAGCTGACGGTTATAGAAAATGTGCAGTTACCTTTGCTTTATGCAGGACTCTCTGAGCATGAACAGAGAGAACGTGCAATGGTAGCGTTGGAACGTGTGGGCCTTGCAGATAAGGCAAAAAACCTGCCATCACAATTATCGGGCGGACAGCAACAGAGAGTGTCTATTGCCCGTGCCTTAGCTGGTAACCCATCGGTAATTCTTGCAGATGAACCCACAGGTGCATTAGATTCAAGGACAGGAAAAGAGGTAATGCAGTTTTTACAACAGCTTAACCGAGAGGGAAATACTATTATTCTTATTACTCACGATAACTCCATAGCCGCACGTGCTTCAAGAGTAGTACGTATAACAGACGGTCGTATTGTTTATGACGGCCCAGTAGAGGGCGATAAGCTTGTATGGGAACAGGCAGCGGCGGGTAAAGATGAGGAGGTATCAGAGTAATGAAACTTTCAAAAAGCTTTACGATGGCAATACATAGTATTATTAATAACAAGGTTCGTTCGTTGCTCACAATGCTTGGCCTTATTATTGGTATCGCGGCGGTTATCATTCTTGTGTCTATTATGAACGGGCTTACAACAGAGATAACAAGTGTGTTTTCAGAATTTGGCACAACATCGCTTAATGCTACTGTTCAGCAACGAGGAAATTCTGAGATTACCCCTGAGGAGCTGTACGAATTTTGTGATAGCAATCCTGAACTTTATAGCGGTATGTCGCCCAATGTTAGTGTTTCAGGACAGTTCAAGTCCACAAGTTCAGGAGATGATACTATAAGAGTAAGTGCTTCTGGCGTATCGGAAGATTATTACGATATACAGAAATTGGAACTTAGCTTTGGCAGATTTATTTCGTATGTAGATTGTAATAATGTGTCAAATGTTGCGGTTATCGGCTCATATCAGGCATTGGAATACTTTGGCACATCATCGGGCGCCATAGGCAAGACAGTACGGCTTAATGGTGAGCCGTACACAGTAATCGGAGTTCTTGAAGAAGAAGTAAATTCCACCCAATCATCAAGCGACAATGCAATGTATATTCCGTATACTACCGCACTTAAAGCTAACGGGACCAATACAATAAGCTCTTATATTGTAAACGCCTCATCAGATGAAATAGTAGATAGGGCAAAGACGACCCTTGAAGCATTTTTGCTTAAAGAGATAGGAGATGAGGACTATTATAGAGTATCATCTCTGCAAGTAATAATTGATGCTATGCTTGAAATGATGGATAAGGTTGAAATGGTACTTGTAGCAATAGCGGCAATATCCCTGCTGGTTGCGGGAATAGGCATTATGAATATTATGCTTGTATCTGTCAGCGAGAGAACAAGAGAAATTGGTATCAGGAAATCTTTGGGTGCAAAGCACAGACATATAATGACTCAATTCGTTATGGAATCGGGAGTAATAAGTTGTTTAGGCGGTGTAATTGGTATAGTTATAGGTTCAGTATTTTCTCTTTTGGCAGGTAAGGCCTTGGGAATGAATATATCTCCATCAACAGGTGCAATTGTACTTGCATTTAGCGTATCAGTTGGAATAGGTGTTGTATTCGGTCTTTTACCTGCACGAAAAGCCGCAAGATTAAATCCCATTGATGCGTTACGGAACGAATAAATGAAAGGACAGAAAAGTATGAAAAAGATAATAGGAGCATTGCTGATAGTATGTTTAGCTGCAATGAGTATCACCATTCCGACCTATGCCGCGGAATCAACATGGGAACGGGATGAGGATATAACGGCATTATTGTCAGCACTTGACATTATGGTAGGTGATGACGATGGTGATTTTATGCTTGATTCGTCCGTAACTCGTGCCCAGATGGCAAAGATAGCTGTGGCATCTTCAAGTTACAAAAACACGGTTGCCATAGGGATACAGTTTTCGCCCTTTTCAGATGTAAGAGGCACATATTGGGGTGCACCATATATCCGTGCGGCAGTATCAGCAGGTATTGTTGAGGGATATATTGACGGGACTTTCCGCCCTGACGGTGAAGTAACATTAGAGGAAGCTGTTACGATGATGCTTCGTGTACTTGGCTATACGGCAGATGATTTTGGTGCATCATACCCTTATGGCCAGATTGGTATGGCAAATTCACTTAAAATGACAGAGGGGATAAGCGCTGTTATAGGTGAGCCTTTGACACGACGCGAGGTAGCAAGACTTGTATGCAACACTCTTAACTCGAAGTCTAAAACAACAAACCAAGATTTGATTGCAATTCATAATTGCGCATTTGTTGAAGATGTAACGATTATTTCGTCGAGCGTTGATGACAGTACTCTTGCAGACAATGAAATTTCCACATCCTCAGGTAAATATAAGGTTGAAGAAACATTTAATGATGACTATGTAGGTTGTCGCGGCGATATGGTTGTACGCGACGGCAAGTACTGCATTGCATTCTCGTCAGATACAGATATGACATCAGAGAGATATGTGATATATTCAACTTTAAGTGATGCTATCATCTGCTATCCAGAGGGAAACAACACCACATTAAAGCAGTTTAAGATAAGCGGTAGCGTGAAGTGTTACAGTAATTCGGTTGCATATTCATATTCTAATCTTCGTCCTCAGATGGAAATGGGTGATACTGTAAGGATACGCTTCCGAGACAACGGAGAGATTGACTACATAAGTTATAGCGAAGGTACCCTTCAAGGCCCCATTAAAGTTGTGTCAAATGAGTGGTATAATACCATAGGGATAGATAATACAACTAAGGTTATCCGTGATGGCAAGCAGGTAGGACGAGAGAGCGTCCAGATAAACGATATTATTTATTATAGCGATGATTTGAATATGGTAATGGCATACACACAAAAAGTAACAGGTGTGTATCAGGATGCAATTCCCTCAAAGGATAGTCCGAATTCTGTTGTTATTTCAGGGGTTACATATGAGGTTGAGGGTGCAGATGCATTCTCCGCATTATCATCAGGCGGAGAACTGAACATAGGCGATACTGTAACGGTGCTCCTTGGTCGTGATGGCGAAAAGATAGCTGGTGTTATAGAGGGAGATTATAGTGGTTCTACAACCTTTGCGTGTTATGTATTATCATCAGGCAAAAAAGATTTTATAAATGGCGACGGTACCACCTATACAAGCTATTATATTGAAGTAGTTTCAGCTGATGGTACAGTTAATACTTATCCTACATCAACCAATAAGAGCAACATGGTAAATAGTATAGTCAATATTACACTTAAAAATGGTGTTGCAATAATTGGAATGGAAAGAACATCAGATTTGAGCGGCAGGGTTAGCTATGCTGATATGAAAATCGGCACAAAGCCTGTGGCATCGGATGTGAAGATAATTGACATAGCACAGACCGCAGCGTCGGATACGCCTATGTATACAAAAACATATATGCAAAGAATTGACGGTATGAACCTGAAATCATCTCAGGTGATGTATTATAAAACCAACTCCTCAGGTGAGATAAATGAACTTATTTTAAGAAATGCCACAGGCGATGCTTTTAGCTACGGCATTGTAACGGGAACAGACAGTGCAGGAAATGTTCTTATTGAGAAAGACAACATTACGCATATTGTAACATCCGTTAAAAATCTGGCATTGGGTCAGGGTGTTAAGTTCATTGGCAAAGGTACAGAAGTCGAATACGTAACACCTCTAAAAAGCATATCAGGAACGGTAACGGACATTGCCAATGGATATGCAGTAATAGGTGGAAAGACATATCGCTATGGCGATACAGTTGCAGTTTACAAACTGATTAACAGACAATATATGTTAGCGTCCGTAACTGATATTGCAACGGGTGATTACAGTTGTACATTCTATACGGATAATACAGATCCCGATATGGGCAGAATTAGAATAATAGTTGCAAGATAAAAAGATGGCGAAAGCCATCTTTTTATTTTATGAATTATTAACAAAACACGCCTGAAACCAAGCTACAAGCCTATAAACAAATACCAAACTTTATAAAACAATAAAGGATATTTCGCACTCAATGTCGAAATAGTAAAAAGAAGGAAAAAAAATTATAAATTTTTGTTATTTTTTTTGAATTTGCGGTAAATATATAATATAAGGAAAGAATATTCCGTAAAAAGACTATTAAAGGTGAGGACGGGAGCCCGATGGCGTTTGTATCAGACGAGTTATTTAACGAGATTTGTATGCAGAATGATATTATTGATTATGCATCGTCATTTATGACCATAAAAAAGAACGGCAAGGCGTATATGGCTTGTTGTCCTTTTCATAACGAAAAGACCCCTTCTTTCAGTATAGACCGTGATAAGCAGTTATTCCATTGCTTTGGTTGCGGAGCCAGCGGAAACTTTGTTCAGCTGGTTATGCGATTGGAGGGGTTAGACTATATGGATGCAATGAAACAACTTGCAGACCGTGTAAATATTACTATCCCTGAAAACGGTGTTCGTGAATCTAATGCTCTTACTAAGAAAAAAGAGACTATTGAAGAAATGAACAAGATTGCGGCAAGATTTTTTTATGATTCACTTGCAGACCCTGACATAGGCCGTGAGGCCAGAGGGTATTTTGCCGCGAGAAAACTGAGCAAGGATACAATTATCAAGTTTGGTCTTGGTTATGCACCAAACTCAACGGATGCGCTTCTTAAAGTCCTCAGAGCAAAAGGATACAGTGATGAAATGATCGTAGAAGCGGGTCTTGCCGTTATAAGAAACGACAAGGCGGTGGACAAGTACCGTAACCGAGTGATATTCCCTATAATAAATGCAAGAGGTAAGGTTATTGGTTTTGGCGGCAGAGTAATGGGCTCACATGAACTTCCTAATGGCGTTAAACTTGCTAAGTATCTTAACTCACCCCAGACAGTAGTGTTTGATAAGGGTGCAAATCTGTTTGCATTAAACCTTGCAAAGAATTCCAATGAAAAAAGGATAATTCTTTGTGAGGGATATATGGATGTTATATCCGTTCATCAGGCGGGAATAACAAACTGTGTTGCAACCCTTGGAACAGCGATAACAGAAACACAGGCAAAACTTCTGACACGTTATGCCAATGAAATATTGATTTGTTACGATATGGACGAAGCGGGAACAAAAGCCGCACTTCGTGCTATTGATGTAATTCGTAAGGCAGGTGGCAGGTCAGCGGTTATGCGGATAACGGGAGCAAAGGACCCTGATGAATATATTTCAAAATACGGGGTATCAGGCTTTAAGACGGCAATAGATAAAGCGGTACCAGGCACAGCCTTTAAGCTTAATCTTATAAAGCAGAGCTACGATATAAATGATACTGACGGCAAAATCCGATTTATCGAAGAGGTGTCGCAATGTCTTGGAGATATTGAAGATACTGTCGAGGTTGAAGCGTACATAAACAAGGTTGCGCAGGAGACAGGAATTTCGGCGAGGACAATCTTTGGTAAGATTGCAGAGTATAAGGCAAAAGGATACCGTGTTCCGCCAACCCGAACAAAAGAGGAATATAAACGCCGTGAGGTTACCACAATCAACCGCCAGTCGGACACAGAAGTGAGGGTTACAAACTCTGAAATTGAGGCAGAGAAGAAGCTGCTCTCACTAATGGCGAGAGGCAAGAGATTGTGCTTAAAGGCGGCGGACCTTATAAGTCCTGAGGAATTTTCCAATACAATCTATCAAAAGATTGCAGGGAAATTATATGATGCAGTAAAATCAGGACGGCAGATAGATGTAGGTGTAGTACTTAATGAATTTTCTGGTGATACAGAGGTTGAAAATGTGGCAGCGTCGGTGTTCTTTAATAATGAAGAGTACTCCGATAATGAAGAAACATTATTTGACCTTATATACACAGTAAAGCTTAACAGAATACAAACGAAAACGGCAACCGCAACAGACCCGATGGAGATTGCAGAGCTTATAAAGCAAGAGCAGACACTTAAATCATCGCGACTTGGTTGGTCAAAAAACATATAACTCGGAGGGGATAGAAATGGATAACGAGAAAGAGATTATACAGACAGAGGCTGTTGAAACAGAGGAGCAAAAGGAGTTAGCCGAGAAGAAGCAGGTAAAGCGTGATCTTCTTGAAAAAGGTAAGAAGACAGGCTATCTCACATACAACGATATAGCAATAGCATTAAGTGCATTTGAGGTTGATACGGACGAACTTGAAAAGCTGTACGAGCGTCTTGAAACTGAAAAGATAGATGTTATTGAAGACATGGACAAGGAGCTTGAAGATATTGAGGTATCCAAAGAAGAGCTTGAAGACTTGTCTGTTCCCGAAGGTATTAATATTGATGACCATGTTAAGATGTACCTTAAAGAAATCGGTAAGGTAGACCTTTTGACAGCTGAGGAAGAAACAGACCTTGCTCAGAGAATGGCAAACGGTGAGGAAGAGGCCAAGAAAAAACTTGCAGAGGCGAACCTGCGACTTGTTGTAAGTATCGCAAAGCGTTATGTTGGCCGTGGTATGCAGTTCCTTGACTTAATTCAGGAAGGTAACCTTGGACTTATCCGTGCAGTTGACAAGTTCGACTATACAAAGGGTTATAAGTTCTCAACTTATGCAACATGGTGGATAAGACAGGCTATTACCCGTGCTATTGCCGACCAGGCTCGTACAATTCGTATCCCCGTTCATATGGTTGAGACAATTAACAAGCTTGTTCGAGTTTCCCGTCAGTTAGTTCAGGAATTAGGTCGTGAGCCTACACCTGAGGAACTTGCAAAGGGTCTTAATATGTCAGTTGAGAAAGTGCGTGAGATTTCAAAGATTTCACAGGAGCCTGTATCTTTGGAAACTCCCATTGGTGAGGAAGAGGACAGACATTTAGGTGATTTCATTCCCGATGATGATGCTCCCGCACCCTCAGAGGCAGCAAGTTATGTACTTTTGAAAGAGCAGTTGGTAGAGGTGTTAAAGACACTTACACCCCGTGAGGCAAAGGTTCTTACTTTAAGATTTGGTCTTATTGACGGCAGACAGCGTACGCTTGAAGAGGTAGGTAAAGAATTTAACGTAACCCGTGAGCGTATTCGTCAGATTGAGGCAAAAGCTTTGAGAAAGCTTCGTCATCCCAGCCGTTCAAAGAAACTGAAAGATTTCCTTGATTGATAAGGTGGAAAGTATGGATTGGATAAAAGCAACAGTATATACCACAACGGAGGGTATAGAGGTGGTTTCAGGCAGACTTATGCAATTAGGCATAACAGGCCTTGTAATCGAGGACGAAAACGAATTTAATGAGTTCTTGGAGGAAACAAAGGACACGTGGGACTATGTTGACGAGGATCTTATCCGTAACATGTCGGGTGAGACTCGTGTAATAGCCTATGTTAGCGATGATATTTCAGGAAGAGAATTGCTGACGGCCATTTCAGGAACTTTGGCAGAATTGCAGGAGCTTAATGAGGATAATATCTACGGCAGACTTCAAGTAGAGGTCGAGGGCACAAAAACGGAGGACTGGGCAAACGCGTGGAAAAAGTATTTTCACACTATGGAGATAGGCGAGAAAATTCTTGTAAAGCCTATGTGGGAAGAGCTTGAAGCACCCGAGGGTAAGGTTGTATTTAACATAAACCCTGGTATGAGCTTTGGAACAGGCTCTCATGAGACAACACAGTTGTGCCTGACCCAGCTTGAAAAGTATGTAACGCCTGGTTGCCGTATGCTTGACTTAGGTTGTGGCAGCGGAATTTTATCGGTTGTATCACTGCTTTTGGGAGCAGATGAGGCAGTTGCCGTTGACATTGACCCTAATTGTATTGATACGGCTTATGAAAACTCCGATATGAACGGTATTGACCGCAGCCGTTATAAAGTAATTGCAGGTAATGTTGTAACAGACCCTGACGTTAAGGCAATAATTTCAGAGCACAAGTATGAGGTTGTTGCTGCAAACATTGTAGCGGATGTTATAATCGGTCTTGCACCTACTGCACGTCTCTATATGAAAGATGGCGGTGTGTTTATCACATCAGGCATTATTGACGGCAGACAGGATGAGGTAAAAACTGCATTGGAAAATGCAGGTTTTACTGTAACCGATATGGAGCGGAGAAAGGACTGGTGGTCCATTGTCTGCAAGTAATATACACGTTCATACATGTGAAGAATATAATTTCTATGAGATAAATACTGAGGGTAAGAAATATATTATCGGTGGTGTACCTGATCACATTAAGGATATTTATATTAATGCCGCAAAGGATGCCGACAGAATAATCTTACTTACCTCAAAACCCGAATTTTGCGGTGGACTTATTGAAGTGCTTGATATTAACTCTGGTGTTAAAATTTTTGCATCATCGGCAGGGTTGAGAAACATTAAAGAAATTGTAAACCGTGAAATAAATGAAAATCTGATTAAAGACTCAATGGAGCTTGACGGCTTCAAGTTTTACATAACGCCAAATATTCATTGGGTTGACACGGTTATGGTAAGCTTTAACGAAACGTTGTTCTCAGGTGAGATGTTCTCACGAACGGATAGTATAGAAAGTTATTACCGTTATAATCTTGCAGTAAACAGAGGTTTTGTAAAGTCTGCATTAGAAAGACTTATAAATGAGGGAATTGATGAAATTCTTCCTGCCATAGGCGAGGGATATAGCGAGGTACGTATTCCGTTTGCAGAATACAGCGAATTTGTAAAGGACACAGAGCACACTCCCACGGCGGTGGTGCTTTATAAAAGCGAGTATGGTTATACGGCATCGATGGCAGAGTTTATAGCAGAAAAACTGTTGGATAAATTTTCTGTTTATCTTATTGATGTAAAGACGGCAGACGCAGGGGAGGCTATTGAGAAAATCAACAACTGCGATTTCCTTGCTGTGGGAACAAACACCATAAATCGTAACGCCCCAAAAGAGATCTGGGATGCAATAACAGGCCTTGACCTTATAAATATGCGAGGCACTCCTTATTTTGTGTTTGGCTCATACGGATGGGCAGGAGACGGAATTAAGCTTATTGATAAGACCTTGTCCGCAATGGGACTAAGACCTGTTGCAAAACCAGTTGAAGTTTTATTTAAGCCAACGGGAGAAGATTTCAGGAAATTAGAAAAGGTAGCGCAAAAGGCAAATGAATATACAAAAAGCGACGAGTGATAGAGATATTAAAAGAATAGCAGATCTTGCTACAATAATATGGCATGAGCATTTTAAGACGATTTTATCTCCTGAGCAGATTGATTATATGGTGGAGAAGTTTCAGTCGTACAATGCAATAAAAAAAGCCGTCGAAAATGACGGATATACATATTATATGGCAGAGTATGACGGAGACTTATGCGGTTATCTTGGTATCCATGACGAAGGTAATGGGGTAATATTTATAAGTAAAGTTTATGTTCGTGCCGATATGCGAAAACGAGGCATTGCAACACAACTTCTTGAAAGATTAAAAGCCGATTTCCCTGATGCGAAAAAATGGTATTTAACGGTTAACAAGTATAATTACGGCTCAATAGCCGTTTATGAAAAGCGTGGTTTTAATAAGGTTAAAGACCTTGTTACCGATATTGGCAACGGGTTTATAATGGATGACTACGTAATGGAAAAGATATTTTAATATTTGCATAAAAAGAAATCGCAACATATGTTGCGATTTCTTTATGTTCTGCACTAAAATCATCCAACCATTATGCAAATTGCTTTATTGCATCTTTTAACCACCATTCGCCAATGTCAAGTGCCTTATACAAGTCATCACGAACTGCCTTTCTGAACACCTGACCTTTACCAAGTTCGCCTGTATTGTCCATTACCTGAACAAGTATCTCCTCTGCGACCTCCATATCTCCGACTTTCTTAGTCTTTGTTATGTCAAGTACAAGTATTAGTTTATCTTCAAGGTTTCCGTAGTATATTCTGTTTCCACATCTTATGATAGGCTTACCGTTATATGTCATTGCTTTTTTCTTCTTAGCTGTTGCCATTTTGCCATCTCCTTTCCAAACATAAATCTCAATATAGATACATTATAGCACAAAACTATCCTATTTGCAAGGACTTTTTATACTCTAATATGCTGTGCAAAAAAACGGGCACATTCCGTTGCGTTTTTGTTCACATATATTTTTGAATGACGAAACACGCCGTTATTTATTCTTATAAGAGAGATTGAGCTGTCGAGCTGATTTTTCCACGAGAACAGGGGAACTATTGATACACCCATTTCCATTTTCAAGTATTCACGAATATAGAATGGGTCGTCGCATTCTATTACAATGTTAGGGTTAAAACCTGCCTGTTTACAGAGCTTGTCTGTGATACTTCGCAAACTGTGATTTGGGGAAAGGGAAATAAATTTCTCATTTTTAAGCGTACTCATATTTATTTGTTTCCTCGATGATATGGGGTTTTGAGAATGACAGGCAAGAACAATTTCTTCCTTTATAAAATCATACTGATCGAAATTTCCGCTATCAATAATACTGTCGGTTATTACGATGTCATAGTTTTTATAGTCTTTGCTTTCGTCAAGGTCAAGGAAAAAAGACACATTTGGGTATTTGGCGCGAAAATCTGAAATGATTTTTGTGATTGTCTGTCTGTTGGTATTAACGAGCAAATGAATTTTACCGTCAGGCTGATTATTAAGACTTTGTAACGATGCTACTGTATTATCAAGCTCCTCAAATATATTCTCTGTACATTTTAAGAACAAGCGTCCTTTTTCGTTCAGTGTAAGTTTGTTGCTGTTGCGGTCAAAAAGCTTAACTCCCAACTCCGTTTCAAGCTTTTTAATTGATATTGATATACTTGATGGCGGAACACGAAATTTTTCTGCTGTATGAGAAAAATTCTCTGTCTTTGCCGCGTGTTGAAAATATTTAAGTTGTAAAAATTCCATTATAAGTTCACCTCTTAGGAGTATTATATCACGATTTGCTATATATTTCAATATATAGTTAGTGTGTATTATCCTATTCTTTACAGAATAGCAAAAATAATATAAAATTATGGAGAAAGTGAGGTAACGCAAATGAAAAAAGGATTATTTTATTCAATATTGACTGCCCTTGTGTTCGTAACACTTGAACCTGTAAGTAAGCTTATTGCAAATGAGGTAAGCCCCTTTGGTATTACATTCTGGAGATTTGCAATCGGCTCATTTATTCTTATCCCTCCGGCAGTAACAAAAATCAAAAAAGAAAAATTACATATTTCACTAAAAGATATGGGCGTAATGACAATGCTTGGAGTATTGTTTATATGTATCAGTATGATTGCATTGCAGATAGCAGTAAAGATAGCTGATTCACCAGCGCTTATCGCAATTATTTTCTCTGCAAATTCAATTTTTACAATTATTTTTGCCGTTCTTATTGTAAAGGAAAAGATGACATGGCAGAAGTGGTGCACGTTGACTTTATGTACAATTGGTGTTATAATTTGTATTGACTTTAAGTCAGGAACAAATCTTGCATCAGTTTTACTTGCGATTTTTGCAGCGTTAAGTTTTAGCTTATATACAGTTTTAAGTCAGAAGTTTATGACAAAGCTTGGAAGCTCTGTACAGACAAGCATCGTGTTTGTAATGGGTAGTTTGGTGTTGCTTATAGGACTTCTTGTTGGAGGTTTTGATGTAGTGCCAACCTTTGATGTAAAAAATATTTTAATATTGGTATATTTAGGACTTATTGTAACAGGCATAGGATACTGGGCATATTTCAAGGGTATCGAAAAGGGCGGCGCAATTATGGGTTCACTTGCGTTCTTTATAAAGCCCATTCTTACACCGTTTGCCACCTTTGTAATTAACGGAATTGTGCCTGATATTAAGGTGTATGTTGCATTAGCATTTATCGTATGCGGTTCATATATTGCTATTTACAGGAAGAAGGCTAACTAATGAAAGTTTTTGATAATGTCAGCTACGGGGGGAACGAGAGAAATGTTCTCGATTTATACATCCCCGAAAAAGATACTGCAACTGTGTTTATATATATTCATGGTGGGGGTTTTGAGGAAGGCTCACAGAAGGATAAGGATGTTGTAAACATGGCGACAGCACTTGCTAAAAAGGGAATAGCAGTTGTATGCCCAACATATAGATTATATCCTGATGCAAAGTATCCCGAGTTTATAGAAGATGGAGCCTGTGCAGTTAAGTGGGTATTTGAAAATATGGATAAATATATTACAGCTGAAAAGATATTTGTCGGCGGACAGAGTGCAGGGGCTTATATAACGCAGAATTTGTGCTTTAATGATAAATATCTTAGGAAGCATGGAATAACAAATGAGATGATAGCCGGATATTTTCACGATGCAGGTCAGCCCACAACACACTTTAATGTGCTTAATGAGCGTGGTATAGACTCAGGCAGGGTTATTATAGACGATGCGGCCCCTTTGTATTATATTGACGGCAAAGGTTATTATCCTCCCATGGAGTTCGTTGTGGCGGCTAACGACATTCCCAACCGTTATGAACAGACAAAGCTTCTTATGTCAACCCTTAAGAATTTTGGTCATGAAGATATTAAGCTTCATGTAATGGAGAACTGCACTCATGTTTCATATAATGACATTATGGACAAAAATGGCAACCCATGCCTTACAGAAACAGTTTATAACTTCCTTATGAGATAAAAGGTCTTGTAATGAATGGAGAATTGTGATACAATTTAATAAAAAAGAATAATACTGCCACCGGGTAGTGTAATGCTTAGCATTCGTTTCACATATCGTTAGGTCTTAGAAGATATGGGGTCGAATGCTTTTATTTTTATAAGTTTGCATAATTTATGGGGACTTGGAACAGGAGAAAGTATGAAATATTTTTCAAAACGCGAGGCGTATCTGTGGATAACCTCTATGGCTTTTATAATTGTTTCGTTTTTAATATATGACAGAGAGAATTATCTCACCCTTACAGCCTCGGTAATAGGCGTAACATCTCTTATTTTTAATGCCAAAGGTAACCCCATAGGTCAGGTGCTTATGGTGGTGTTTAGTATTCTTTACGGGATAATCTCCTATTCATACTTGTATTACGGGGAAATGATAACATATCAAGTCGGATCGTAGCCATGTCGT
>JAZQFP010000070.1:0-3242 GCA_045539555.1 Candidatus Ornithomonoglobus sp. | reverse complement strand
GTTATGGCTATGGCTACGGCTACGGTTATGGCTACGGTTACAGCTACTCCGACAGGAGCGAGGATAACGGAGAGGAGCGCAAAGAGAGTGAAAATAATTAAGCTTTCTTTATTGTGTCTTGTCGCAGTTTTATGCCTTTGCGGTTGCGGTGAAAAAAAAGAAATAAAAACTGAGCTTGAAGCCGTTACATTGACCATGGAGCTTCCTGAAACGCCAGGAGTAAGTTGCCGTTATCTTTATGAGGCAGATTATGCTGTATATAATCAGCAGAAAGCGGCAGCGGCAATGTACTACGAAGCCTATGAGCTTACTAAGACATCAGATTACATTGACAAGTATGGCGATGACCTTAAAGATGAGAGAATTGCAGCATACTGTGATGAGAGACGAAAAGAATTATATCTTGACATTTCAACGGCACTTAATGATAATGTAAAAGCATTGGTGCAAAAGGTTGAAGATTGTGATAACATCAATGCATACCTTGACAGAGTAGAGGATGACTGCTTTGATTTTTATCATTATTATGCGAATTTCTTTATAACAGAAGGAAAGGCGCGTGATGAAGTTATCTGTGATATTATGAAGGGTTTCTATGAACGTAACAATATGTTTGCCTTTGCATTTATGGGCGAACATAAGACAGAAATTGTCGATGTTCTTGTATCAAGAATTATAAAGAACACAAATGCTACAGAAGATTACAACCTCTATATTGCAGAAAACAATGAGCTTATTAAAGCGCTTAATACTGTATACGGTGGTGTAAAGAGCGAGTATGCTGCTACTATCACAACGGCACAGACAAAGCTTATAAGAAATATGCTTGAAGAAGATAATGAGCTTGACGAGCAGAGCATAAACCTGTTGATGTATCAATTAGGTGAGCCAACGCCAACACCCGAGCCCACACCGACTCCTGAGCCGACACCAACACATGCACCAGCCGCGGTGCCCACACCTCAGATACAGTATGTTCCTGTATATATAAACCCGACTCCTGCGCCGCAGGCTACGGTTGCACCTAATCAGGAATATAATTTTGGGTTTTAATGATTTGAGCGAGAAAAAGGAAATATAATTATGAAAAAAATCAAAGTCGTATGGTGTGTTATATCTATTATCATTATGACTTTGATTTTCTTTTTTTCACATCAGAGTGCGGATGTTTCATCAGATACGTCGGGGAGATTTGCAAAAATTCTTGCCAATTTCCTTGCATTGATATTCAAGGGTGAGCTTTACGAACGTATTTTATGGGTAGCCCAATGGATAGTGAGAAAATCGGCACATCTGGTATTGTATGCGATGCTTGGAATTTGTGTATATAACACTTTTAACATTTCGGGCAAATTAAAAAGACTTTTAATTTCAATGGCGATATGTGTTCTTTATGCTATAAGCGATGAGATACACCAAAGTTTTGTTCCTGGCCGTGCGTGTCGGTTAAGTGATGTTCTTATAGATGGAATCGGAAGTATATCAGGTATCGCATTTATAAAGTTAAAGGTTTTGAAACGTATATTCAAAAAAACAGACAGGGAGGAGGATATTTATGGTAATTGATTTCCATAGCCATGTACTGCATGGTATTGATGACGGAGCAAAGGATATGTCTATATCTTCAAATATGCTTCGCAAGTCCTATGACATGGGAGTGGAAGGCATAGTATTTACCTCTCATTGTTATCCCACATCTTCCAGAGATGTTGAGAAATTTCTCAAAAAACGGGAACAACAGTTGGAATATTATAACTTAGAATTTGAGAACGTCCCCAAATTTTATAAGCGTGGGTGTGAAGTGCATCTTACAGGGGATATTTCCCGAATATCCAATATCCGTGAGCTTTGCATTGAAAATACAGATTATATGCTTCTTGAAATGCCCATGAAAATGTGGACGGATGAAACGGTGGAAAATGTTTATAAACTTACACTTATGGGAATTAAACCTATAATTGCTCACGATGAAAGAAATATGCATCAGAAGATGGAGTTGAGAAATGCCCTGTACGATCAGGATGTTTTAATACAGATAAATGCCCCAAGCCTTTCCATGAAAGAATATAAAAAGGAAATAGACAGGCTTTTTGCTATTGGAATGGCTCATGTTATAGGAACAGATATGCATAACCTTACATCCCGCCCACCATGTATGGATAAGGCAAAAAAGATTATAAAGAACCGTTATGGCTTAGAGTGTTGGGAATATCTTCATAATAATTCGACTCGTATCTTAGGCGGAGAGACTATCTCGTACAGGGACTTTAAGAGTTTCAAAAAACGTGGAATTTTTTGAAAAAATTACTTGACAATAGTGTAAAAATTTTGTATAATAGTTTATACTAATATAATTATGACTAATTATAAATATAAGGAGAGAAGAAAATGAAGAAATTAGTTAGTTTGGCACTTTCTGCCGTACTTGCACTTTCATCAATGTCAGCATTTGCAGCACCCAACATTTATGGTGTTGAATCTGATGCAGAGGTTGATGTAAATCTTGTAACAAAGATTGGTACAACCCAGGCAAATGCTACGGTGTATGATAATTCAGCATCACCTTTGACAATTACAACAAAGACAGGTGCAACTACAATTGTAGCAAAGTCAGAAATTGATATGACAGACTTTGCAAATGCATGGAAAACATATGTTGATGCAGGTGCAAACTTTGTGGTAAATGATCCTACATATTCAGCATATATTGATTATGATACTGCACGCGCTGCAATTCTAAGCTATGCAAGTCTTACAGGAGAGTTTACTATTGAGGTTACAGTAGACAAAGAGGTTTCATGTTCAGCTGTAGATATGGTATGGGAGCAGAATGCAAGTAGTAATGCAAAAGAATTGTTTGCAGTAAAGACTCCTGCTGCTCTTGACGAGAGTGATCCTGATGAGAATGTTTTGACACTTGTTATGGAAATTGCAGATGATGTTACAAACGAAGATCTTGATACATACTTTATGGGTGTTTTAGCAGATCCCCAGACAGCTGATGAGATTATGTCACTTAAGCTTTCAAATATAAGTGTTGCTGGTGAATATGGAGAAACATTTGATATAAAAACTCGTTTCAGTGGTACTATTGAAATTGATGTTCCTGATGGCGAAGATATGACAATTTCATTTGATGAGTCAAATGATAACTATGTAGAGCTTAAGAAAGATTCATTCGGTGGTACAGGCGGCGGCATAATTGCACAGCCCACAGAGGAGCCCACAGAGGAGCCCACAGA
>JAZQFP010000069.1:0-25789 GCA_045539555.1 Candidatus Ornithomonoglobus sp. | reverse complement strand
CAATGCCGTGAGCTTATAATTAAGTCCATAAGAATTTACTCCCGTGCATATCCACAGGCGGAATATAACGGGTCGGAGCATTACTGGAAATTCCCCAGCGGAGCAAAAATATATTTTGGCTCAATGCCCAATGCAACCAGTTATCTCAATTATCAGGGTTTATCTTATTCATATATAGCCTTTGACGAACTCACTCACTTTACACAGGAGGAGTATGAATATATGATTTCCCGTAACCGAGCAGACGGCGAGGGGTTAAGGGTTTACATCCGTGCCACTGCAAACCCTGGCGGTATCGGGCACGGATGGGTTAAGGAGAGGTTTATAACAGCGTCGGAGCCAGGCGTTCCCTATGAGGTTAAGTCAACAGTAACGGACAATCAGGGCAAAAAAATAACCGTGAAACGTTCACGGATATTTATTCCCTCATCAATTTTTGATAATGAGGCGTTATTACAGAACGACCCCAACTACCTCTCAAACCTTGCCCTTTTGCCCGAGGCACAGAAGAAAGCACTTCTCTACGGCGACTGGGACAGCTACGAGGGTCAGGTATTTACAGAGTTTCGCAACAACCCCAACGGGTATGTTACGGGCATTGACACCCATGTTATTGACCCATTCCCCATACCAAGACATTGGAAGCGTTACCGTAGCTTTGACTTTGGTTATTCCCGTCCCTTTGCGGTGCAATGGTGGGCGGTTGACCATGAGGGCAGAGCCTACCTTTACCGACAGCTTTACGGATGTGGCGACACGCCCAACCACGGCTTAAAATGGGAGCCCCGTGAGATTGCAAAAAAGATACGCCAGATTGAAGATGAGCTTGAATGTGGTAATACAATTACGGGTATTGCCGACCCGTCCATCTGGGACGAAAGCCGAGGCAAAGACGGAACGGTAATACGGATGTTTGAAGAAGAGGGTGTATATTTTGAAAAGGGCAAGAATGACCGCTTATCAGGTAAAATGCAATGCCATTACAGATTTCGTCTTGACAATGAGGGCAAACCCATGGCATATATTTTTAACACCTGTAAACCATTTTTAAGGACAGTTCCCGCCCTTACTTATGATATATCAAATGTTGAGGATGTAGACACCTCCTGCGAGGACCACGACTATGATGCAATGCGATATTTCTTTATGGCAAACCCCATTGCCACCCCGCCCATTAAGGCAAAGGACAGACCTTATGAGTTTAACCCGTTGCAATAGTGTTCTTAACACTATTGCAGTTTTATTCGCCTACGGGCGAGTGGTATTTGCTTCGCAGTGGTATTGCCTACGGCAGTTATTATGCGAATAAAATAACACTAAAATCGCAGATTTTAATATCACTCTGCACATAGTGCAGAATATCACTTGATAATATCCACTCCCCGTAATAGTCTTGGCAAAGGCGAAAGTTTATGATATAATAAAGGAGATAAATAGGATGAACAAAGAAAAATTTAGTAAAAACTACGATGTGTTCAATGCATTTTTAGTTGAAGATGCAGAGTACGAGGGATATCTTGAACTCCCTAAAATTAAAACAAGTAATATCTTACCAACAAAATTAGTTCTGTTTTCTGTTGCTATGTCGCAGACATGGAATGATTATGATTGCTTTGTAATGTTTTATGAGCATGATGTCAAGTTTGAACGGCTATGGAACAAACCAAGAAAGTATCTTGATAAACTAAAAAAGTTTAAGGGAGTTATCTCCCCTGATTTTAGTTTATATCGCAGTATGCCCCTTGTTATGCAACAATGGAACACATACCGTGGCAGAGCCTTAGCGGTCTGGTTACAAGACAATGGAATTGAAGTTATTCCCAATGTCCGTTTTAACGATGTCCGTACATACTCATTCTGCTTTGACGGAATTGAAAAAGGTAAAACCGTTGCCATCGGCACTCATGGTTGTATTCAACATAAAGAGGACAGACTATATTTCAAATCAGGTCTTGCAATACTTGTCCAAAAATTACAACCCAAGAACATTGTTGTCTATGGTCAGGCACCTGACGATATTTTCAAAGAATACAAAGATAAAGGAATAAATATAATTTCTTTTGAAAGTGAAATCTTAAAGTCCAGAAAGCAGGTGAATGCTTAATGGGCGGAGGAATGGGCACAGGCTTTGGAAAGACTTCGGGTAATACAGAGAATGTTGACCTCGACAAATTAAACAAATTACTTGCTATCCTATCATTAATACCCGGCATTGATACTTTTGTTGATTTAGCGGCGATTCCGGTTGACATAGCCCGCGGAGACTATGTGGGTGCTGCACTTGATGCATTTGGTGCTATTCCCTTTATTGGAGAAATTGCAGATACTGGAAAAATAATTAAAACTGTTGACAATGTTATTGATGCATCTAAAGTCTCAAAGAAAGCAACAAAATTTTCAGATTTTCCCACAACTGTACATAACGGAAGGCAAGGAAAGCATATTATCGGCCATAACAATTATATCGAAGGAAAAAGCATTTTTTCTGGAACAACGAATGATGCAAATAAATTAATTAAAAAATTCTCAGGCACAGGTAATAAAAAAGGTCCTAATAAAGAGCTTGTTGACTTTGGAAAAACTATCGGCACTTATGTTGATCCTCAAAGCAATGTACATAAACCAACGACCAAGGGCATAATTCACTATTCAAAAGATGGTGCTCACATTGTCCCTGCAAGACCATAAATAAAGCGAGGTATAATAATGTATTTAAATAATAAAGAAGAACAAATTTTAAGCAAATTTTTAGACAATTTGGAACTACACGAAAAAGAAAGAATGATATTACTATGGAATGATGGTAGTGCTGTGATTGCCGAATTTGATACATGCTTTGAGGATGAAAACGATTTTGAAATGGATGATGAACAATACGAGGAGTTTTGGTCTTTTTGTTTTAAAGCAATAGCCATAAAGGGCGAGCCTCCCGTTTTCATTACTGAGGATGAGTTTTTCCTTGTAAGCTATCACAACTTCCCCGACGAAATAATTGTAAATGGAATTAATATTCGATAAATAATTTAAGGTGATATTATGAACAATATAGAGCAATTAAACAAATACGATTTTCACGACAGTTTGCTTGAAAACTTATTCTACAACAGAGAAACAAAAGAATTAAATTTAATTATTGATTTTTGTAACTGGAAACAATCTTGGTACCATGACAACGAGCCTGAGACATCAATAATTTCATTAGTGTTCACAAACGTTTCTAATGCCACTATACCCGAATATACCCCAAACAGTGATGAAATTATGAATTTTTCACTATTAGAGCAGAATTCAGGTATTAAAGTTACAATTTTTAATGACATTTCAAATTCATTATACGATATTATTGTATATGCTAACGAGTTTGAAATACTAAAATAACTACACACAAAAACGGCGTCTCATTTGGAAACGCCGATTTCTATTATCCACTCCCCGTAATAGTCTTGGCAAAGGCGAAAGTTTATGATATAATAAAGGAAAATGAATTGACAACTTCATTGCCATGAATTGAAAGCTAACGCTTTCATGAATTACGCCAAAGGCGTATGAATTTCAAACATAGTTTGCATTATTGTAGCTTTTTGCAAGGGCAAAAAGCAAAACTAAGGAGAATTAATATGCAATATGATAACAATTTTTACGATGAAAGAGATTTGGTTGAACATCTTGATAGGGGTTGCGAAGTTGAATTCCTGTATGAAGGCAAACAATACTCCATAACTCACATAAACAAGGGCGTAATTATTGGTGAATTTTATAACGAAGAAAGTGAAAGAATATATCCTATCACCTCAGATATTCTTAATTATAAAATAAATGATACAACAACCCTTAAAGATATAATTGATGATATGAAAGTTATTGATAGATCTTTTTAACACACAAAAACGG
Organism: Candidatus Ornithomonoglobus sp.; assembly: GCA_045539555.1. Taxonomy (GTDB): domain Bacteria; phylum Bacillota; class Clostridia; order UBA1381; family UBA1381; genus Ornithomonoglobus. The sequence goes on along the minus strand of JAZQFP010000069.1, from coordinate 21,898 downwards.
CGTTTCCAAATGAAACGCCGTTTTCTATTATCCACTCCCCGTAATAGTCCTGGCAAAGGCGAAAGTTTATGATATAATAAACTTAATTGTTAGAGGTGATATTATGATTTACATAACGGGTGATACTCATATACCAACTGATATAGGTAAATTAAATTCAAAAAGATTTCCACAACAAAAAGAATTGACCAAAAATGATTATCTTATTATTTGTGGAGACTTTGGAGGTCTTTGGGATAACACCAACGAAGAAAAATACTGGATAAAATGGTTGCAGAGCAAAAGCTTTACCACTCTTTTCATTGACGGTAATCATGAAAATTTTGATATGCTTTCCCAATTACCTTGTGTAAACTTCTGCGGTGGAAAAGCACACAAGGTGGCAGAGGGTATTTATCATTTAATGCGAGGTGAAATATACACAATAGATAATAAAAAATTCTTCACCTTGGGCGGTGCAAGTTCTCACGACAAAGAACAAAGAACAGAGGGCAAAAACTGGTGGAAAGAGGAATTGCCAAATGAGGATGAGCTAAATTATGCAAAGACAAATCTCTCTAAGCACGACTACGATGTTGCTTATGTAATAACTCATTGTGCACCAAGCTCAATACATAAAGAAATTTCCCATTATCCCCTTGACCACCTTACAGAGTTTTTGGAAATGATAAACGAGAAATTAAACTTCAAAAAATGGTACTTTGGACATTACCATATTGATAAAGATGTTACGGATAAACACACCTGCATCTTTGATAAGATTATTAGCTTATAACTACACACAAAAACGGCGTTTCATTTGGAAACGCCGTTTTCTATTATACTAAATCTGTAAATAAATCTGTATTATAAGCACCCTCGTCTATCAATTTCTTGAATGACTCAACTACCATAGGCTTATCTTCTTTATATGTAACGCCAAACCACTTGTCGTTGGTCTCCAATACCTTCATGGTAATCTCGCCCTTACGCAACAACTCTCCTGCATAAACGGGCACAAGATACTCGCCTTTTAAGGGGTTTTCCTTGGCAGTTGTCTCAAAGAACTCTACAAAGCCTGTCTTTAATCTCTCAATAAACTTGGGGGTAAATGCAAACATATTCATTGAAACATAACTGTCAGCGTCAACCTCTGTATCGCCAACCTTAGCACCTGTCTCTGTCTTTTCAATGTTTGAAGTCTCAACAATGTCTGTTAAATAACCCTTATCGTCAGTCTTACAGATACCGCGTGTTACACCGCCGTTCTCTGATAGTGTATTCTTCAAAATAAAACCTGCCATTGCATAATCGTCAGAATTGTTATCGGCATTGCTAAGGAAATCATAAAGCTTACCATAAGCTTCCTTGCCATAGTAATCATCTGCATTGATAACTGCAAAGGGTTCCGCCACAACATCGCGTGTTGCTAAAACTGCCTGACCTGTGCCCCAGGGCTTTGTTCTGTCCTCGGGAACTGTAAATCCCTCGGGGATGTCGTTCTTGTCCTGATAAGCATAAGCAACCTCCACGCCCAGCTTCTCACAAATCTTTTCAATTCTGTTACCTATTACCTCACAAAAATCTGCCTCAATATCCTTACGGATAATAAATACAATCTTGTTAAAACCTGCCTTAATGGCGTCATGGATAGAATAGTCCATGATAATCTCGCCTGACGGGCCAACGGGCTCTAACTGCTTAATACCGCCGCCAAATCGTGAGCCGATACCAGCTGCCATAATTACTAATGAAACTTTTTTCATTTCAGTGTCCTCCAAAAATTACTTTACTCTATTATATATCATAAGCTCTTATTTTTCAAGCCTAATTTTACTCATTATAAATATATGCCGCCGCGTTAATGTCCTTATCCTCGCCTAAGAGGGCAACAAAATACCCATTATCCCCTTTAATAACCTCACGGGTTAAGGTATTGCCAAGGTAGCTCTCACGCTTATAGAGAATTTCTACGGTATTAAACTCAAAATCAGCGGGTATGCCATCCAGCATAATCTCTAATGTCTTTACATTATTCAAATGGCAGTTAGTGTCAATATCGCGGTTACAAACCTTTACACTTTCCCCCTCACCTGAAAACTCAGGGAACTTAGGTTTTTTATATAAAAAGAACTCATCATTAAAATCATGCATAGGATAAGCGTCAAGCATTTCCTTTGGAATTCTTGCAAGTTTACCCTCAACAATATCCATTAAAAACCAGTTGGCAATGGACTTTGCAACTACCTCACCATTCTGCATTAAGATACAACCGCGGTTTGAGGTTACACCGCCAATTTTATGAACGCCCGTCTTTGCAAGAATGGGGTTTTTAGTGTCAACCCTCTTTAATATCTTAAACTTTATTCCCGACATAAGCCAGGCAAGGCCTTTATCGTGGAGGTTATATATGCCATACCCCACATCCTCCGATGCCTTAATGGAAATATCCTGAACAATATCTAAAAGAGTTGCCGTTTTAATATTGTCAAAATCTTTGAAATCACCATAGCGTGTTTCGTATAAAAACTCAAACATATCAATTCTCCTTTATCTTCATCTTTCTTCGCATTCTGTTCAAATGTCTTTCAAACTTGCCACTTGCCATAAATTCTGCTAAAACATACTGGTCAAGAACAGGAACTGTGCAGGAAAACTCACCCAACACCTTATCATAAGCATCCATTAACTGCGGGGGCAAAATCATATACCCCATTCGCATTGCAGGTGAAAGGCTCTTTGTAAAGGTATTCATATAAATAACCCTGTTATCCCGATCCATTGAATACAAGGACTCAATAGGCTGACCTGGTGTAAAAAATTCGCTTCCCCAATCGTCCTCGATAATATATCCATTGCCCCTTGCCCAGTTAAGATACTTTATTCTCTTTCCTGCCGTTGCCGTAACACCCGTAGGATAACTGTTAAATGGGGTAACGTGCAAAACATCAAACTCGCCTTTTAAGGCATCCTCAATTATTCCGTCATCTCCCATGGGCAGTTTCACAATTTTAACGCCCTCGCTGCGATAAACCGCCTCAATCTGTGAATAAGAGGGGTCCTCAATGGCGTATATTTTGTCTCTGCCCAAAACCTTTAACGCCGTTTCATATAACTGCTCAGACCCTGAACCAATTATAATATATCTGGGGTCCGCTGTCATACCGCGGTAACGCAAAAGATAATCTGCAATAGCATTACGCAATGTTTCACAGCCTTTGTTGGGCGATTTTGTAAAAAGCAGACTTCCCCGCTCGGATATAACCTTTCTCACAGTCTTAAACCATAAAGACGCCTCAAAATCAATATCCGTTCCATGCATTTCAGGCTCATTAAGTCTTACAGTATTTCTTTTGGCTTTACTCTCGGCTCTCGGGAATACATCAATGCCCGAAACGAAATACCCGCTCCGCTCCCGCGGTTCAATGTACCCCTCATCTGCAAGTAGTGAATATGCAAGTTGAACTGTAATAACACTCACACCGCACATATCCGCCATTACACGCTTTGAGGGTAATTTCTCCCCTACTTTATATTCCCCTGAGAGTATCTTTTCTTTTATGTTCCCATAAAGGGTGAGATACTTTTTCTCTTTCATCTGGTTATATAAAAAACTCCCTTTTTGATTATTTATTTATTATCAGTTATATATTATAATACAAATAATTAAATTTGTAAAGAGGTAAAAACAATGGAATATAAGAGACTTTTAACAATTCAGGATATATCATGTGTGGGTCAATGCTCATTAACAGTTGCATTACCCATAATTTCTGCCTGTGGAATTGAAACGGCAATTCTGCCCTCCGCGGTTTTGTCAACTCACACGGCGGGTTTTACGGGCTATACATTCCGCGACCTTACAGAGGATATGCCCGAAATCTGCAACCATTGGGAAAAGGAGAATATTAAGTTTAGCTGTGTTTATACAGGTTACCTTGGCTCAACAAAGCAGATTGAATATGTAAAGAAAATATATAACGCCACAAAGACAGAAACATCAAAGCTTATTGTAGACCCCGCAATGGCGGATAATGGTAATCTTTACCCAGGCTTTGATATGGCATTTGTTGATGAGATGTCATCTCTTTGTGCAGAGGCAGATTATATTCTGCCCAACATTACAGAGGCAACAATGATGTGCGGTATGGAGTTTAAGACAGAGCACACACGGGAGTACATTGACGAGATAATTTCACGCCTTAAAGCAAAGGGCGTTAAGAATATAATCTTAACGGGCGTAAGCTACAAGTCAGGTATGACTGGCGTTGTGGTATATGAAAATGATACTTATGAATATTATGAGCACGAATTCTTGCCTAACTCATGCCACGGCACAGGCGACATTTATGCCTCAGCCTTTGTGGGAGCAATAACCCGCGGCAAGAGTGCTTATGAGAGTGCAAAAATAGCGGCAGACTTTACAGTAGAATGTATCAAAGCAACGGCAAAGGAAGATAATCACTGGTACGGTGCCAAGTTTGAAACAGAGCTTGGGAAGTTAATTGATATGTTGAAATAAGAAAAGCCCACACGGGCTTTTTTTATTTGCTTTTTGCAAAGGCAAAAAGCTACAACACCTATTCCCTATTCACTATTCACTATTCACTATTCACTGATAACAAAAAAGGAGTACCACTCGGTACTCCTTTTTTTGTTATTTTACTCCCTGGCTTGGAACTAAGGGCGTCAGATTTTCACGCCATAAGTATAACAGATAATTATTCTTCGGGTTGTAACCCTTTAAGGTTATATAATTATTGCCGTCTGCCGTTACCTTTTCTTTTGTTGCATTTATAACTGCACCTGTCTCATCCTTTTCGGTGAAAATTGCATTAAATGTTCCAACAAGAACAATGTTTGATACATTAAGTGTAACGGTTATGTCTCCCTTTTCATCAACATCTGTTGACACAAGGTCAATATTAAACTTATCTGATGGTGTGGGTGGCTCTGTGGGTCTCTCAGTGGGAGCCTCTGTGGGAGCCTCAGTAGGTGCCTCTGTGGGTTTCTCCGTAGGCTCGGGTGTAGGAGTAGCGACGGGTGCTATGTAATACTCCTCAGCGTATACGCGGAAGTTATCAATATACACATTGTTTGCCGTTGCATTACTGAAACCTACATCACCGCCGAAGGTGCCGTTCATTGAACTAACTGTGCCCTCGCCTATCTTTACATCGTTTAGATAGAACAACATTGTCTTATTGTCCATATCCCAGGTAATTGCAATCTTGTTCCAACCCTCTTCCAAGGTCTCATCAGCAGTCTCGTATGAATCCCAGAAACCGCCCATACTTGGCTCATAAGCATAAAGGTTAATTGCCCCGTTCTTCAACTCAAAAGCTGAACGGACATTGTTTGCATTACCCTGATTAAATATCTGTAAGATAAACCAGTCTGTTGCGGGGTTAGTGAGATAAACCTCTGTCTCGTAAGTCATAAAGCCTGATTCACTTGTAAAGTAACGGCTGTAATTTCTTGTAGAAGTTGCAGATGTTACTTTCATAACCTTATCAGTCTTACCGCCGACACCGTCAACCTGTGTACCGCCGCCAAGGTCGGTAGCGTCCTGTGCCTTTGTAAACTCATAATTTATATGATAATCAAAAGGTGCAGGTGTGGGTGTAGGTGTGGGAGTAGGCTCGGGTGTGGGAACAATATCAACTATGCTGTCCCAGTCAAAGCCTGTAATCTCTCCTGTATAACCGTCAACAGTTTCCTGAGTTGCGGTTGTGTCTGCCAGATATCCGCGGAATAATTGAACCTGTGCCTCGTACTCATCCAGAAGCTCGGGAGCTATTGTATTTGACGCGGGAATCGCATTAAATGCCTTAACAAGTGCAGTTCTGTCAACGGGTTTCTTACCTGTTGTAGCGGAAATTCCCTTAAAGTTTGAAATATCGCTTAAAGTTACTCTTGCCTTTGTAGCGGATGTTCCGTAAAGGTCAACTCCTGTTGTGCCGTTTGATACTAATGTAACATCCTTTGCAACCTTTACCCATACTCCGTCAACTAAAAGCTCAACATCGGCAGTAGCTGTTGTCTCGCCCATTTCAATATCCATTGTATATAGTGAAACATTTCTGCCAAGGTCAAATGTTATAGTCTTGTCAGTTATTGCGGGAGTGATACCCTCAAAGGCATTTGAATCTGCAATCTCGGGTGATTCCTCCAAAATTTCAATTGAGCCTGTACATTCAAGCTCCCAGATAGAGATTGAGTTACCTGCAACGGGGTTATCAAATACAACTCTCAGCTTTGTAACCTCTGCCCCGCCTAAGTCAAATACAAGCCACTTATCTTTTAGAGGGTCAACATAGCTTAACTGACCGCGGTAGCCACGGATATTGCCGTCAATACCATCACCCTTTGACTGCATTGTCTCGGAGAATAACTCTGTCCAGTTGCCCTCGTTATAGCCGTAAACCTTAACTGCTGTACCTACATAGTCAGCATAGCTGTCCCATGCATTGTAGTCGTAAACCAAAAGCTCATCAACTGTTGCCTTTGCACCAAAGTCAAGAGTTGCATCTAAAATTGCATCAGCTGACGCGGTAGTTGAAAATCTCTTGGCACCGTCTGAATAGTAATATGTGCCGTCAGTTAAGTTCTCAACTCCGTATTGGCTGCTGTGGACATAACCCTCTGCCTCCTGAGTTAACTCAAAGGTCTTGCCCTCAAACAAGTTAGTTGAATACTCAACCTTGTTTGACTCTGACAAATAGCCTGAACACTCAAATTCATAGAATGAAATGGTGTTTGACGCAGAGAAAGGTGTATCACAGATAATTCTTACCTTTTCAGCTCTTACATTACCCATATCAATGGATAGCCACTTATCCTTTAATTCGTCTCTCTCGTGAAGCTTCTTACGGTAGGTAGTGTTAATATTATTACCTGCACCGCCAACTAATGTAATATCCTTTGCAGTTGTCCATGTGCCGTTGTTATAAACCTCGACCTTAATGCTTTGTCCTGCATAGTTTGCCCAGTTATCCCAGGTGTCATAATCGTACAAACGAAGTTCGCCTAAGACTGCAACACCGTTAAAGTCCATTGTGCCGTCTAAGATTGCATTGCCTGAGTTCTTTGTTGTAAATCTCGGTGCACCCTCATTACCCTTATAAAGACCGTCAGTTAAGTTATTATAACCTGAAAGGGCATTTAGTACCTGTCCCTCTGCCGTTCTATCTGTTGCTTCAAATACACGGCCTCCAAAGATATTGTCCTTATACATCAAATCATCGGGAACAAGTATACCTGATAGGCTCATATCATTTATCTTTACAGTTTTGCCTGATGCAGGTGTAGCTGTAATTCGTAACTGCTGAGCCTTTACGCCATTCATATCAAATGATGAATCTGTGGTTGAGGTCAAGTTATGAACTGTTGTCCACTGTCCGTTGTAACTGACCTCAATCTTTATTGCTGCGATTGTTCCGTTATGATTAAGCTTTAACTCACCAAGGTTAAATGTAGCAGGAAGGTCGATTGTTGCAACATAAGGTGATGTGCCCTCTGTTACAATATCTGCACCCGCTAAAATGTTTGAAGCGTCGTATGAAAGCTTTCCTGCTCCTGCACCGAAGTTTTTAACCTCAATTATCTCTGACTCAACATCATAGTAACGGCTTACAACCGATACACCATATTTCATATCCGCGTCGTAATCTGCCATTGTGATTACGGGAATATCGCTTGATGTTACATAAGTCCACTCGGCATTTGAAGTTGCCTTTTTATATAGCTTATATGAGCTTTCAAACTCTGTTGCATTTACAGTTACCTGTAATGTTCCGTCATCAAGAACACTGCCTGAAACTGCATTAACCGTTGCTGATACATCCTCAGGGTTACGGTAGCAAAGTACACCCTTACTCTCTGTACCCTGGGAATTTACCGCCTTTACCTTAAAGGTATAACGGGCGTTTTCCTCACCCTCGTCGGGTGTAAATGTGTAGTTTGTAGTTGTTACATTTTTAAGTAATGTATAATCTGCCTCGCTGTCTTTTGCAACGTAAACATTATAGCTTACAGCGTCAGCGGATGCTGTCCATGTTAGTTTTGTATCGCCTAAGAAAGCGTTGTCAGCATTCAGATTTGTAACATCTGCGGGTTTTGCTGTCTTTACAAAACCTGCAATGTAGTATGTCTCACCCACCTCTGTGTTAAAGGTGATAATGCCGTCTTTTACCTTAAATGAAACATTATTGCCGTCCTTTGTCTTTACAACGGGACTTCCAATGCCATCATACTTAATCTTTGCCTCGCCACCTGCTTTTGAAGTAATGTTTACAGTCTTTAACGTGCCGTTACTCCAATTAGCAGAAACCTCAAAGTTACCTCGTGCAACAAGGCCTGTAAATGAGCCCTCTGACCATTTATCAGGAGTTGCGGGTAAAATCTCAATATATCCCTCGTGGCTCTGTAATAGCATTTCTGCAATACCTGCCGTACCGCCTAAGTTACCGTCAATCTGGAACGGCGGGTGCAAGTCCCAAAGGTTTGTTGCAGTATTCTTCTTTAATAACTGCTCAACAAGTTTATATGTACGATTGCCGTCCTTTGTTCTTGCCCAAAGGTTTAATCTGTGTGCAACGCCCCAGCCTGTTGCCTCGTCTCCACGCTCGGTTAATGTAACCTTTGCCGCGTCAAGCCAAGCGGGTGTTGTTCCGTTAATTAAACTACCTGGATACAAACCTACAAGGTTTGAAATATGACGGTGATTCTTTTCACCAATATCGCCGTAATATTCTTCCTGACGGAACTCCTTAACCTGACCTGAAAGACCTACAATAATGGGGTCATACTTGTCAAGCTGAGCCATAACTGTCTTTAAGACTTTATAATCATCCTGTGATAGCAGACTCTCATTCTCTAAATCAATACCCAATTCCTGAGCCGCCAATAGTGTGTGGTAGTTATTAAGGTATGCAAAGGACTGTGCATAAGTTGTGCCCTTTGTATAGAACCACTCGCCGTTATGGTACTGCTCAGGTGAATCTGAATACTTAACAAGATACTTTCCGTCCTCCTCAACGACGCACTTTGTTACAAAACGCGCCGCGTCTGCAAGTTTAGGATAAATAACGTTGCGAAGCAGGTCCTCATCCTGTGTGAACTGATACCAGTCCCAGTAAATCTCTGTTAAGAAACCAAGGTTACCTGGTGCACGGCCTGATGAGTCGTTCTGCATTGAGTATAACCAGCCTGATACACCCAATGTCCAGCCGTTACCGCCGTCCTGACCTAAAACCGCGGAGTTGTTTGTTCTTGTGTTTGTTGTTGCAAACTCCTGAGCCTTTTTCATATAAGCGTCATTATAATCATTATATGCGCTGAATGTCTCGGCTAGGTTTGTATTAAACGCGGGCCAGTAGTTCATCTGTACATTGATGTTATGCCAGTAACCTGCCGACCAGGGTGATTCATTATATCTGTTCCATGTACCCTGTAAGTTTGCGGGTAATGTACCCTCTCTTGATGATGACATCAAAAGGTATCTGCCGTACTGGAAATACAAGGTTTCAAGATAACGGCTTGTCTGTCCCGCCTTATACTCTGCAAGTAATGTGTCTGTTGTTTTCTCGGCGTCTGCCTCGTTTACACCAAGGTCAAGGGAAACTCTGCCAAACATACCAGTATAATCGTCTATGTGGTCGTTAAGCAGCTTATTATATGCCTCATTATAAGCCTTGCCCTGTACCTTTGTATCAATGGCGTTCATTAAGCCCTCTACCTTAACGCGTGTGTCATTAAGGTCAGTTGTTTCAATGGGCTTATTTCCGCGGTCATTTACAATATTACCCTCGCAAAGCTCATAGTCTGTGCCAAGAGTGATAATAATATATGCAGATGTACCGCCTGTTACTGTTACAGTACCGTCATCAACGCCGTCAACAGATGTGGAGTTGTTATATGTAAGAGTACCTGTGCCGTCGGTTACCACCTTATAGATACCCATAAAGTCAATGTCGTAGTAACCCATTTTACCTGTTAATTCAATCTTACCAACATTCCCGTCAGCCGATGCAATAACATTACCACGCTTTGACGCACCGTCTCCCGCTGTCTTTGCATAGTCCTGCTCATAAGGAATTGTGGGGCGAAGTGTGAAGTTTAATGCACCCTCTTTGTCTGCACTAAGCTTAATAACCATTGCATTGTCGGGGTATGATGTGAAGTATTCACGGGAATAGCCTACACCATCGTATGTATAATCAACATAGGACACGCCGTTATTAAGGCTAAGTGTTCTTGAATAATCTGTAACATCATTGAACTTATGACCGAAATCAATGTATGTCTCGGAGAAGTTGTTAAGACCGCCAAGATACTGATTATTTACTTTGTAAGGGTTAAACAATGTCTTGTCAGTAATCTGGATACGTTCAGTTTCCGTTCTGCCAAATACATTGGCGCCAAAGTATCCGTTACCAAGAGGAATTGACCATCTCTCCCAGCCGTCGTTTGTCTCCGACTCTATAAACTGGGGACCTGAACCCTTAGATACTGCCAAATCTTCGTTTCCAAAGGGTGCCTCCTCGTCATAGTAAAGCTGCAAAGGGATATTCTTTTTCCCGATTGCAACCGCGTTGCTATCCTCAGCAAAAACAGGGGTTGCCATAAGGGGTGAAACACACATAGCAACCATTGTAATGCTCAAAATAGCAGAAACAATTTTCTTCATACGAAAGTCCTCCTTTTTATGTTGACTTTTTCCTGTAAATATTATATCATATATATGTATTTACTTGTAGTACTATATTTATTTTTAATAGCACGAAATTGGTGATAATTATGTATGAACTGAAATTATATGAAAACATACCATTTGACAATTTTCCGTTGCAAATAAGTTATTACACGGAGAACAGGAAATGTGATTTTCTTCCCCACTGGCACGAGCATATGGAATTACATTGTATTGTAAAAGGGAATTTATCTGTACAGTGCGAGGGCAAAATAATTGAAGCAAAAACAGGTGATTGTCTTATTATTGACAGTAACGAGCTTCATGAGGGGGCGGGTGGATGCAGTGAACACATCTGCATAAATATCCCCCGTTCTATGGTAGGACCACGGGATGTTAAATATAAAAGGGTTGTTTCTGACAGTAATATCAATGAACTGGCGTTAAAAATAATACATGAACATAATCACCGTGATGATTCAAGCAACAAAGCAATTATGGGATATGTTTATTTACTTATTGCCATACTCAACAGAAAATACACCTGTAAAAAACATACCCCTGAGGGTTATAACATATATTCCAAAAAAACCGCAACGCTTGACAGGGTTATTGATTTTATTGAAGATAATTATTCTGAACAGTTATCCCTACAAGAAATCTCGGAATTTGCAAATGTAAGTAAGTCCTATCTCTGCAAGGAATTCCGCGAATATACAGGCAAAACAATAAGTGAATACATAAATTATCTTCGTTGTATAAAAGCAAAGGAATTTCTTATAAGTACGGATATTCCAATAAGTGAAATTTCATATATATGCGGTTTTTCCGAGCCCAATTATTTCACACGGAAATTCAGGCAGATTATGGGCAAAACGCCAAGGGATATAAGAAAAGAAATCTCCGTTCAATCGCAAAAGAAAGGAAATTTATCATGAAAAAACATCTTTTACTTGACCTTTTTCTCACATTTATGAAAATCGGGCTTTTTACCTTTGGCGGAGGATACGCCATGATTTCCATAATTGAAAACGAATGTGTGGAGATTAAAAAGTGGATAACCCACGAGGAAATGATGAATATAACAGTAATTGCAGAGAGTACACCAGGCCCCATTGCCATTAACTGTGCTACATTTGTTGGCTATAAGCAAAAGGGGTTATTAGGTGGAATTATGGCAACCTTAGGCGTGGTTGTCCCCTCTTTTGTGATTATATATATAATCTCAATGTTCCTTGACAGATTTTTGGAGATTACAATAATTGCCAACGCTTTCCGCGGTATTCAGGTTGCGGTGGGAATTTTAATTATCCGTGTAGCAGTTAATATGTTAAAGAAATCTAAAATGGAGTTGTTCCATAAAATTGTTTTTGCCCTTTCATTTTTAATAATGATTGCGGTTGACATTTTTGCTCTTGACTTCTCATCAATTACATTGATAGTAATTGCGGGAATTGTTACATTTATCGCCTTTAAGGTAAAGGAAATGAAAGGCGGTGTAGCAAAATGATTTATCTTGATTTGTTTTTAGGCTTTTTAGGTGCAAGTTGTTTTGCCTTTGGCGGAGCTTATGCGGCCATCCCCATTATTCGTGATATGGTTATATCTTACGGGTGGCTTACTGACGCGGAGCTAAGTTATATGATAGCGGTGTCGGAGAGTACACCTGGACCCATTATGGTAAACCTTGCAACCTATGTAGGAAGTAATCAGGCGGGTATCTTAGGCTCACTCGTTGCCACCTTTGCGGTGATTTTGCCCTCATTTGTTATTATTGTTCTTTTAATGGCAGTATTAAAGAACTTTATAGAAAACAAATATGTTAAAGCAGTCCTTGACGGCTTAAAGGCGTGTGTAATGGGAATAATCTTAGCCACAGGTGTAACAATGACCATAGGAAACCTGTTCCCCGAAAACGCCATTGACCTACGGGCAATAATAATTGCAGTGGCATTACTCATTACAATGTATGCAGTTAAGAAAATAAGAAAAAAACCCCTGTCGCCAATACAGATTATAATGGTATCGGCAGTTCTGGGAATATTGGTGTATTAAAAAAAAGACTGAACATTTTGTTCAGTCTTTTTTATTATCTTGAAGCTATCTTTGCACCTCTCTCTACACTTTCCGTTATAAACGTGTTACCGCCAATGGTAGCACCCTCACCTATTACAGTATCACCGCCAAGGATGGTTGCACCTGAATAGATTGTTACATTATCAAGAATAGTGGGATGACGCTTAATGTTCTTTAAGCTCTGTCCGCCGCGGGTGGATAGAGCACCCAATGTAACGCCCTGATAAATCTTAACATTATCACCAATCACCGTAGTCTCACCAATTACAATGCCTGTGCCGTGGTCAATGAAGAAGTTTCTTCCGATTGTTGCACCTGGGTGAATGTCAATTCCCGTTAATGAATGGGCATGTTCTGTCATAATTCGGGGAATTAAGGGCACACCCAAAAGGTGTAATTCGTGGGCAATGCGGTTAACTGTAATTGCGTAAAAGCCAGGGTATGTTACCACCATCTCCTCGCGGCTATAAGCGGCGGGGTCGCCGTCAAAACCCGCGTCAACATCCCCTGAAATATATTCACGGATATAGGGAATTCTCTTCAAAAACTCCACCGCAATTCTCTGTGCCTCGCCTGAGACCTCGCAATCGGTTGAATTGGCAAAAGCCGTGTCATACTTTAAGGTCTTAACAATTTCGCCCTTTAAGTTATAAAGTACATCCTCCAAAAGCATTGAAACAGTAGCCTTAACGGTGTATGTTTTATAAGTTCTCGGCTTAAAGAAGCCAGGGAAAATAATCTCCTGCAATTTTGTCAAAATGTCAATTATAACATTCTTGTCAGGCTGATTTTTAATGTCTGTCTTATCAATAAATCTGCCTTTATTAAAATCATCTAAAATGCTTTCTGTAATCTCATGTAAATCTTTATCTATCATAGGCATATTATCACTCTCCTGAAATTTTATTTGCCATTTCCTTTAATCTGGCATTAACGCTCTTGGGTGAGATAACCCTCACCTTACCGCCGAACATAAACACCCACGAAAGAAACACGGGGCTTATGGCAAGTTCAACGGTTACATTAAATGTATTATCATTCTGCGGTGTAAATTCCGCGTCTGTGCCGAACATATCAACCACGGCGTTTGTAATGTCCTCATCGCAGTTAAGGGTAACGGCAACTACCTCGCCGTCGTACATTCCAAAGAATTTCTTTGTGTACTGTGCCGTGTCGGTGTCCTTAAACTCTGCCTTACCCAGACGTGCAACCTCCACCGTTTCAATGGCCATCATTCTGTCCACACGATAATGGCGAATTTCGCCCTCACTATCATCATAGGCAACCATGTAATAATTCTCATTATTCCACACTAACGCCCAGGGGCTGACCTGATACCTTTCGCCGTTACGGCGGTAAACCTTTTTCTTTCCCTTGTCCCAGTCAAAATAAAGGAATGAAATCTGGGAATTCTCGGAAATGGCGTTATGAATAGCGTCAACATTATAGTAAATGCTCTCATTAGACGCCTTAATACGATTAGCAACGAAAATCTGAGCATTAAGTCTGTCGGCGTCATAAATGGTAGTTAATGAGGTGAGCTTTTTAATAAGCTGAGCTGATTTCTTTTTAGTAATAAACCGTGATGATGCAACAGCATCGGCTAACATTCTTAATTCTGCCGTTTCAAACTCCCGTTCTGCAAGGTAGTATGTAAAATGCTTATCGTGTAAGGAAATTACATCATAACCCAAATCACCCATAGCGGCAATGTCGCGGTAGATACTCTTTCTCTCAGCGGTAATACCCAAAGAGGCAAGGTAATCAATAATCTCCGACACCGTAACAGGATGATTTTCGTCCGTGTAGTGTTTGAAATATTCAATTATATAATAAAGCTTTAATTTCTGATTTTTACTCTTTGGCATTGTATATGTCTCCTAATAACTATTGACAAATATTCATTCTTAATGCTCAGTCGTCTGTCGCCAAACAAACATACTTATGGAAAATTTGTCCCGTAATGGGGCAGATTTTCTTACTTTGCTAACTCCACAAAAGCAGGATTAAATCTTTTTAGAACCTTTCGCGCCGCAATATCTATCTCTTCATCATTAGAAATATCATCTGGCATATTTCGTTCTGTATCTATTTCCGTTATATCAGAAATAGTATGTGTATGTGTATCTGTATTCATAACATCACCTTCTCAAAATTATATTATCACAATTTTTATATTTTTTCAATATTTTCTTGAATAAAGTGTCCAGATTATGGTATAATTATATTATGGACAAAAAATAAAGGCTCCCCTGTGTAAGGGGAGCTGTCGCAAAGCGACTGAGGGGTTGTTAAAATATTAATTGGTTTTTTACAATCTCTCCACCGCTAACGCGGTCCCCCTCCCTTTACACAAGGGAGGCAATAAAACAAGGAGGAAAAAACAATGAAAAAGTATTATTGTAAAGTATGTAAGAAGAATTTTGAAGTACCCGAGGGCGATCCTGCGGTATGTCCTTTCTGCGGTGCATCAGGGGACAAGGTAGAGCTTTTAGGCGATACAATGGCAACAATCTATGCAGGAACACAGACAGAGAAAAACCTACTTGCAGCATTTGCAGGTGAGAGCCAGGCAAGAAACAAGTACACATATTTTGCATCAAAGGCAAAGAAGGAAGGCTACGAGCAGATTGCGGCGTTATTCCAAAAGACTGCCGACAACGAGAAAGAACACGCTAAGATATGGTTTAAGGAGCTTAACGGCATTGCAGATACTGCAACAAACCTAAAAGCCGCAGCTGAGGGTGAAAATTACGAGTGGACAGATATGTACGCGGAGTTTGCAAGGGTAGCAGACGAAGAGGGCTTTACAAAACTTGCAGAGAAGTTCAGAATGGTGGCAGCTATTGAGAAAACTCACGAAGAGCGTTACCGTGCATTACTAAACAATGTAGAAATGCAGGAAGTATTCAAGAGGAGCGAAGTAAAGGTATGGGAGTGCCGTAACTGTGGACACATTGTAGTTGGCACAGAAGCGCCCGAGGTATGTCCCGTATGTGATCATCCCAAGGCTTACTTTGAAATTCACGCTGAAAACTATTAAGGTTGGCAAAAAACGGCACAGACCGCTTAGTGGAAAGTAATATTATTTTGATTCTTAAATGAAGAAATCCGCAAAACTGCGGATTTCTTTTTTATTTAACTCCACTAAGCTACGAATAAAACTCACCGCTCGGAGTATAAGCATACACCGTCGGGTGAGTTTTGTCCGTTTTCCACCATTTTTATCCAACCTGTAAGCAAAAAAAGCACCCGCTTGGGTGCTTTTTTAATGTTCTCCCTCTGTTACATACGTGGAAATGCCATCTTTGAAAACAATTTCCAATACATAAGGGTCTATCCAATATCTATGCCCTGCATAGTATTCATAGGCATAATAGCCATCTATTCGGTCAACTACCTTTGTAGGCTCACCTAATAAATCTTTTATCTGATTTTCATTTAAGCCTATTAGCTCGTATTCGTTACAAAGGTCGGTAATCATAAAATGTCTGTGTTCTGTGTACTTTTCCCATTTATCTTTGCTATAATCAGATAAATAACCAATCATCCCCATATATGCCACAGAGTTAAGAGCAACCGCCAATATTGTAGCATATATTAAAGCAACCAAAGCACCGCCCTTGATTTTCTTACGGAATATGATTGCCAATGCAAATAGAATAATGGTAATTGCAAAATATATAAAACCCGTATGGAAAACAAATGGTGAACCGATTTTATAAAACAACACAAGCAGTATTATTCCCCATACCACAGCAAGACCTGTCCATGTAAGTACTTTAAGGAAAATTTTCATACCATCACCTCGTTTTCCTTATTCTACCACACAAACTCACCCGTGTCAAACAATAACAAAAAAGCACCCGCTTGGGTGCTTTATTAATTGCTTTTTGCAACGGCAAAAAGCTACAACACTTCTTCACTATTCCCTCTTCACTATTCCCTACTCGGAATTGAAAATTCCGAGTAGACGCCTCTGTGGTCCGACACTACCCCATAATCATGTTTGGAAAATACCACGCGACATTCCTTAACCTCAACGGGAACGGTTGAAAATATATAATCTATCCGCATCATTTTCTCCCCGTCGCCCCAGCCGTCAATGTCGCCTTTGGCGGTGGCACATCCGCACCGAATAGGTGCCGTTCCCCAGATATCCTGCCACCCCGTTCCTCTTAAAATCTTATACCCCTCACTCTTATCTGGGCAGTTGAAGTCCCCCATTATAATGGCAGATTTCCCCCGCACCATCTCGCGAAGTCTCTCAATCTGTGCCCAGAACGGCTCATCATTATCATCCCAACGCCCCGTATGAACGGAGTAAAACCATTTATCCCCCGTCCTTACCCCCAGAGCATACCGCATTTTCCAGTCATTACGGGGCGGGGTTATGGGTACAAAATCAACCTCACAAATCTCGTCCCTTGTAAGAAGCCCGAGCCCCTCCTCGTATCTGCCGTAGCCCTCTTTCATACCACGCCATACAAAGTTATAATTAAGTCCCTGCTTTTTTAACAATTCACGGACGCGGAGAATATGATTGTCGTATCTTAAAGGATACCCGCAATAATGCCTCCCTTGTGTAAAGGGAGGGGGACCGTCTGCGGTGGAGGGATTGTAAAAAGGACACGCCTCAATGGTCTGATTAACCTCCTGTAAAGCGATGACGTGGGGTTTCATCCGCCCCACGCCACGACAGAAAAGCTCAACCTTTTTCTCATAATCGCTTTCCACAAGGCTATGGCAATTAAGAGTTAAAAGTCTCATAATATATCATTAATATCGGACTTTAACACGTCCGCCTTAGGTCCGTAAACCGCCTGAATACCGTTACCCTTTTTAATAAGGCCAAGAGCCCCTGCACCTTTCCACTTTTCAATGTCTGCAACTTTATCGGGGTCTTTAACGGTAACCCTTAGTCTTGTCATACAGGCATCCACAAGCTCAATGTTATCTCGTCCTCCAAGGAGATTTATAACAGTCTCAGCCTCGGCATTGCCCTCATGAACCATATGCTCACTCTCGCCACTAATTTCACGGCCAGGTGTGGCATAATTAAACTTACCAATTATAAAATACGCCACAAAGTAACCCAATGCAAAGAATACAATAACGGCAATTAAGAAATTAATAACATCCCCGCCAAGCCCCGCACGGATGGACATGGGAAGCCTTGTTAAAAGCTCAATATTACCAAAGGAATGAAGTCTTAGATTAACAATTCCCGCCGCCGCAAAGGCAAGACCCTGCAAGATTGCATAAACAATATACAAGGGTATTGCACAGAACATAAACATAAACTCAATAGGCTCTGTTACGCCCGTTAAAAATACCGCCAATGCAGTTGATACAAACATTGACTTAAAATCATGGCGTCTCTCACGGGGAATTCTGCGGTACATTGCCAATGCAACACCCATAAGAAGTCCCGTTGCACCAATCATCTGTCCAACCTTAAACCTTGCGGGGTGGTAGGCTGCCAAAAGGGTGTTATACCCCTCAATATCCCCTGCATTTCTAAGGTTAACAAGGTCTGTTACCCAGGCAAGCCACAAGGGGTCCTGACCGTAAACAGTAGTTCCGATGTTAGCACCCGTCTGGATAATATACTCGCCGCCCAATGAGGTATAGTTCATAGGAATTGTAAGCATATGATGAAGTCCGAATGGAATTAAAAGTCTTTCCAGCGTACCATAAATAAATGGTGCAAGAACGGGCGCGGTCTCACGGGAGTTTGCTATCCATAAACCGAAAGAGTTAATTCCCGTCTGAATTACGGGCCATATAATTGCAAACAGTAATGCCACAATGGCAGAATAGAAAATTACCACCAAGGGCACAAACCGCTTACCGTTAAAGAACGCCAGAGCGTCAGGCAGACGGCGGAAGTTATAGTAGCGGTTATAAATAACACCGCCTAAGAAACCTGATATAATACCCACAAAAACACCTGTATTTAGAGCGGGAGCACCAAGGACATCGGTAAAGTAACCATTAACTGCAATCTCACCGCCAAAGAGGGTTTTTACTGTGGCATTGGGGTCGTTTAGCATTTCCGCTGTAACGCCGAAAATAGCACCCGTAACGGAGTTTATTAAAATAAATGCCAGTAAGGCCGCAAAAGCGCCACCCGCTTTCTCCTTTGCCCAGCTGCCGCCGATGGCAACGGCAAAAAGAATGTTAAGGTTTCCAATAATTGCCCAGCCTATGTTTTCAATAATTGAGGCAATGGTAACAACGGCAGAAATGTTTTCCCCTGCCATAGCAATAAGCTTTCCTATACTTATCATAATACCCGCCGCAGGCATAACGGCAATAACGGTCATTAAAACCTTGCCGAGCCTTTGGAGAAAATCAAACACGGGAGATGTCCCGCCAAGCTTTGTTTTACTCATATTTTTTTCCCTTTCCTAAAAAAGTCTTTATAATTTCCAGATTTCTTTGTTATATTCTGCTATGGTGCGGTCTGATGAGAAATATCCCGATTTTGCAATATTTATAAGGCACTTTCTCGCCCACTCCACGCGGTTTTCAAAATCAAGAAATGCTTTATTCTTTGTCTTTTCATAATCTGCATAATCGGGGAATGTCATAAAATAGTCCTTTCCCGTAAGCTCACGGTGGAGCCTCATAAGACATTCCTTATCCCCCGCCCCTGTCATTTCCTTGCTTAGCAGAAAATCAACTGCCTCACGGATACGTGGCATTTTCTCATAAAATTCACGGGCTTTGTAGCTGCCCTTTTTATATCTTTCTATAACACGCTCTGAGGTGTCGCCGAAGTAATATATATTCTCCTCACCCACAAGTCCTCCAATCTCAATATTGGCACCGTCCCGCGTACCAAGGGTAAGTGCACCGTTTGCCATAAGCTTCATATTACCCGTACCCGAAGCCTCTTTTGAGGCAAGGGAAATCTGCTCGGAAATATCCGCCGCGGGAATAATCATCTCCGCCCTTGTAACGTTATAGTTTTCAACCATTATAATTTTAAGGTAAGGGTTTACGGCACTATCCCTCCTTGCCACTTCACTAAGGCACAAAATGGCGTGGATAATATCCTTTGCAATAGTATAAGCAGGTGCCGCCTTACCGCCAAAGATTGCACACACGGGGCGTTTTGGAATTATCCCCCGCTTAATATCAAGGTACATGTTTATTAAAAACAACAAATTCATCTGTTGGCGTTTATACTCGTGAATTCGTTTTATCTGCACATCAAATATGGCATTCTGGGGTATATCCTCACAAAGATAGCGTCGTAACTCCTCTTTCTTTTTCGACTTGATTTCAAGGAGCCGTCTTAGTACCTCATTATCATCCTTAAACTGCAAAAGGTTTTGTAAACGCGTAAAGTCTTTCTTAAACCCGTCGCCAATAAGAGACACTATAAACTCCGTAAGCTCAGGGTTAATGGACATAAGCCACCGCCTCATAGAAATACCGTTGGTCTTGTTGTTAAACTTCTCAGGGTAGAGCTTATAAAAAGGCAAAAGCTCCGTATCTTTCAAAATCTCCGTGTGAAGACTTGCCACGCCATTAACGGAAAAACCATAATGAATGTCCATTGATGCCATGTGCACATTTCCGTCCCCGTCAATAATTTCTGTGTCCCCTTTTCCAACTCTGTCAGAAAGGTCCGTAATAATGGGGATAAGATGAGGAATAACCTCCTCCATTACTTTTATATCCCATTTCTCCAAGGCCTCACGCAAGATTGTGTGGTTAGTATAGGCACATATATTTTTAACAAGCTCA
Source organism: Candidatus Ornithomonoglobus sp. (assembly GCA_045539555.1). Classification (GTDB taxonomy): domain Bacteria; phylum Bacillota; class Clostridia; order UBA1381; family UBA1381; genus Ornithomonoglobus. Next base: position 1,389 of record JAZQFP010000069.1, on the reverse strand, counting down.
ATAGCACGGTTACGGCCAATACCCCGTTTCCCCAGCTGATATATAAGCTCGGGTATTACAAGGCTTGGGTGGGTATCGTTTATCTGTATAACACAGAATTTATCCAAATCATTTAAGTCATAACCTGTAACCAGTGCCTCGTCTATTATTTGTTGCACACCGCAACTTGCCATAAAGTATTCCTGACACAACCTTAACTGTCTGCCCTGTGGCGTTGAGTCATCAGGGTATAGATTTTTTGTTAAGGGGTTTTTGTCCTCTGTGTCGTAAAGGTTAAGCTTGTTTATACGGCTGCCGATAATATCTATGGTATAGCGGTAACCCCTCACTGTTCCGAATCTGCCAAAGTCCACATCATAGGCGGTGTCGGTCTTTATTAAAATGTGTGAGTTATCCCGCCATAAATTGTCCTCTTCTGTTTGTTTGTTATGACGGAATTTCTGCAAGAATAAACCGTCATGGTAGAGAATTCCCACGCCGTCGCAGGGGAGATTAAGGTAAGATGCCGAGTCCATAAAACAGGCGGCAAGACGGCCAAGTCCGCCATTACCCAGAGAGGGCTCCGCCTCGCACTCATAGACATCGTTAATGTCCTTGCCGTTCTTTTTTAATACCTCTCGCACCTCATCAAAGATACCCAATGCAACAAGGTCAATTTTAAGGCGTTTACCCTCCAAGAATTCCGCGGAGAAATAATACACCTTGCGGGTAGGCTTGTCGCTTGTGATATTACTTTTCTTTTCATTTATGAGTGAGACAAGAGCATGATAAATCTCCTCATTGGTACAATCGAAAAGCAATTTGTGAGTATAGTTTTCTATTTGTTGTTGTATGTTCATATTCTTACTCCTTATATTTACTAGGGGGGATAAGGCTTCCTCTCCTAACAGGAGAGGGGGACCGCGAATCGGTGGAGTGGTGGAAATGGTCTAACTCACTATTTGGAGCACCGGGGCGAGGGGTGTTCCCAGAGAAAACCTTTTTCCCCTGTGTTTTCGGCGGGAATTCCCGAGCCCGTTCCAAAAGCAAAATAGAACACGTATGATCAATTCTTACACCGCAAATATATTTATATCTTGCTCCATTACCAAAAATTTATACAAGGCTAACAAGCCATAACTGAATATATTTAGAATACTAAACCTACCACAACTAATCTAAATACAAAACGCTCAATTTTTGAGATAGAAGATGCGAAAATTACCCGACGGCGTATGTTTATACTCCGAGTGGTGATTTTCGCACCTTATAGCCAAAAAGTGAGTGTTTACTACGCATTGAAAGGAGCGAAACGACTATAATGCTTGAAGCAGTCTTTGAGTGGCTACGGTCGGTAATCTTAATGGCGGGGTATGTTTCGGGGTCTCAGGCATTCCCGCAGCCTTTAAC
>JAZQFP010000068.1:0-25123 GCA_045539555.1 Candidatus Ornithomonoglobus sp. | reverse complement strand
GTTCCCTTATCGGTTGTGTGCCAAGCACCTGAAATCATACTTCCGTCTTCTGCAAAAACATATGTTAATTTACCAGTAGTGTATTCGCCTGTAACGGCAGCATAGGTATCGGGATCGAAATAATACCATTTGTCGCTGGGCATCTGCCAACCTGACTTAGGAACGCCGTTTATAGCAATGTAAGTCTTGCCATCCTTGGTATATAATCCTGAATATAGTCCCTTGTTAATACCATCTTCGCCAAAGTCATAGCAGAATTCACCTGAGCCGTCAGCAGCGGGAACTCTGTTTACGCCTGTTACCTTAGCGCCGTCAATGTAGTAATACTTATCGTCAACCCAACCATCGGCAGCGATAACGCCGTCAACGTATTCCTTGCCATCAAATGTGCCAGTGAACAAGTCGCCACAGCTCTCACACTGACGCTTGCCGTCAATATCTTTGTAATTATGTCCTGTTGTATTTTCTGTTACGCCCCAGTCAACTACTGAGTTACATACTGAACAATATGTTCTGCCTGTGTAACCGTCGGTTGTACAAGTTGCATCAACATCATCCAAAGCCTCTTCTGTGTGGACATGGTATGTGTTATTTGCAAAATAAGTTTTATCCATCTTGTACTGGTGGATGTATGCCTCAGTATCAACATGAATCTTCTCAGCTGAGAAAGTATTGCTTGTGTTGTCGTTGTAAACAACCTCACCTGCTTCAACCTCAACATTTACAGATACCGCAGGAACATAGCCAGATGTCCATGCCTTAGCAGGAGTAATATCTGAGCCAGTGTCATTACCGCAGTATGACCATACACGAACGGGAAGACTTGCCAAAACTGTTTTGCCTGTGGCATCGCTACCATTATTTGTAAGAACAATGGTCATTACATTATCTTTTTCGTCTGCAACGGTTTCATAATAATAATCAATGTCATAATTATATGCCAACTCTGTATTAGAAAGCTCCCATTTATGCATTGTATCCAGGTCAAGTTTAAGTGTTATCTCTTCAACTTTCTCTGCGTCGGAGGCTACAACATCAACCCAATATACAGAGCTTGTAAGGGCAACAGTCTGATCAGTATTGTGGGGAACAACATTGACTGCAACATCGTCTCCTGCTACCTTAATATAACGAACTGCTTTGCTAACGTTGCCCATAGTATCGGCAATTTCGTAAACTATACGGTGAACACCTGGTGTTAGTTCAATATCACCTGATGTAATCTTTCCGTTTCTGCATGATGCAGAAATCTTTTTACCGTCAACATATACCTTAGCAGACGCGGTATCTAGTGCATTGTTATCTGTTACAGTTGCAGTAAAGCCAAGCTTTTTAGAATTTAGATTTGCAGTTGTACCTGCGGTAAGTGTACTTTCAGTATCAGTTGAAATATTATTTACAGAAGTTGCGGTGAATGTGGGTGCAATTCTGTCATCAACTGCGTCTGAATAGTCAATTGTGATATCGTCGATGTAGTATGTGATATCACCCATGTATGAGGTCTCATCTCCTGCATTACCACTGTTTGTTACATAGAATTTAAGGAAAAAGTTTCTCTTATAACCTTGTTTCTGTGCAACATAGGTTGCATCCTCAATGTATGCCGTTGTTTTAGAAATGGGAACTGACAGATAATGCCATCCTGATGACTCGTTGCCATTGAAATAATCATTCAGGCAAAGGTCAGGAGTTGTTCTCTGCTGAACACCGCTGTCATTGTACCATACATAGTTTAGTGCGATTTCTGTCTGGGTCGCCTCTTCGGGAACGTAAACCCACATACCGATTGATGTTGCATTTTCAAGAAGAATAGGATCGCCCAGCCATGTAATTGAGTTGGCGGCATAACCCTCACCACCATGAACACGGGTGTGCATAGGCATATGAACCGCAAGAGCATTCTTGCCGTTATGAACCATGCCATTTGCAGTTGTTACAACTGAAATGTCAGCGTAGGGCGTATGTTTGCCCTCGTGGTCCTTTATCTGCCAGTCATTCATATCTGTTCCAAGAGTACCGTCCTCGAAACTGAATATTACCTCAGAGCCTTTGCCGACTGTTAACGGAACCGTTGTCGAAATAGCTGAATTTGCATTCAGAGTAACAGTTACAGTTGTATTACCTGCGGTTTCGCCTGATGTGTATTTGCTACCGTTGATAGTACCAAGAGTAGTATTGGCAACTGAAATTGTATAATCTGCGGGTTTAAGTGCTACATCATATACGCCGTATGTAGCAGTTACATTAAATGTAACGGTCTCATTAAAGGGAACTGTATATGCAGCTGCACCGCCAAAAGCGATTGCATCAGGAACAACTATTTTAATTGTTGCACTACCCTTAGCTTCGCCGTTATACATAAGTTGTGCAGTTACCTCACCTGTTGTGCCGTTGGAAACAAATATTCCGTTCTCGTCAATTGTTCCCATTGTGTCGTCTGAAAGCTGCCAGTATGCATCGGCAGGAATTTCAGCTGCACCGCCTGCAAGGTCAGCACCAATTGCATTGAACTTTACTGAGCTTCCAGGAGTATAGTATTCGTTGTCTGTCTCTACATGTGCACGAACGAACTCGCCTGTTGAGGGAGCTGTTGAAATTGCAAGAACACCATGAGTGGTTGCTCTTAGGGCACCATCAGAGGGAGAACAGTTAACCTTTAACTCCTCACCAGGACGCTGTGAAAGGAACTGTGAAGAACCGCCGCCATCACCATTGATTGCATATACACAACCAAGTTTTAGCATTGCTTCACTCATCTCATAGTTGTTAAAACCTGTTGAATATGGAGCCTGTCTACCGTCATTCATAACCATAACAATAGTACCATCGGCTTTAATACCTAACATTGAACGGGATGCTCCCTCACTTGTATGTTCCTCGGATGTATAGACCATCTTACCGTCTTTTACAAGGAAACCAAAGTTAGCGGGTATAACCTGTTCTTCCCAACCTGTTATATCGTCCGCAGTAGAGCGAATCTGTGTTTTGGGAATATCAGCGGGTCTTGCGACACCGTCTTTTTCATCATAGTTAATTACGAGACAAGTCTGCGCACCGCTGGTTTTACCACGGCTATTAGTGTACTGAACTCCGTCAAGAATAAGGTAGCCAAGAGGCTCACCGATTAGTTCAGGGTGTTCATCATAGTATGTACTGTCATACCAGCTTAAACTGATGTTCATAGCAGCAACAACATTGCCATAGCCGTTTGCTTCGGCATATGCTGCCTGATGGTCCATTGTCTGAACACCATAGCTACCAGCCGTTGGGATCATTCCTTTGGTACTGGGAATAACCTTGGTGTACTCGTTATCCATGTCAACCTCAACGACATGCATAACCTGACGTCTGTCGCCTGCATCATTGTTAAGTACAAGCTCTGATTCTACAATACCAGGAGCAAGATCCCAATCTTTCTTGCTGATGAGATTGTAGTAATCGCCGTCGGCAGAATCATATGTAATTGAAACTGCACTTACGGATGTTGATAACATCGCAAATGTTAACAACAATGCCATCATTGAATGAAATAGTTTTCTCATCTCAATTCTCCTTTTTTATTTTTATTTTTAACTACCTTAATCAATAATCGGAGGAATGTGTCCTCTTGTTATTCTTCCAGATAGTTTTCGTTTGAAGTAATAGATTGTATTACATTATTGATACCCTCTTGCATCGTATAAAGCGTATTTTTTGTGGTGTCATCCAAGGTCTTGTCAATATCTGCACTTCTGACAAAAACAGGATACTTTGTATCTTCGTGCATAATATATCCAATAAGAACTGCACCCTCTTTTTCGCAGAATGAAACAGTGAACAACTCATATTCCTGGTCGTTTATTATACCATAAAACATTTTTGAATAATTGCCATTCTCATTAACATCAACATGTTTAAGTATTTCTGCCGTCTCAGTAGGATACTCCAATATGCAATATGGAGTTTCTATTGATATTGTTTCTTCCGTTGCAGAACTGATAGGGACTGATGTGTCATTTCCCTGAAAAAGTTTTACGCCCACGAGGACACCTATTATAATAATGAACAGTATCAGTATGGTGTATAAGACTTTGTTGTTTTTCTTAACCTTGTCTTTCTCTTGCATTGCAATCACCTCCTATCGTATACTGCGGGATAATACATCAAATTTTTGCTCTTTGTGCCAATTCGAGTATTTCTCATATGAATTATGTAAATCAAGCCGTATGGCGTGAATTTTGCATTCTCTTTCCTCTTCGGGAGGAATAACCATATAATCACCATAGAACGTTGATAACATTTCGTGATAATATGAAGAAACGGGGAACTCACCATCTTCAAATTTCATTTTTGTAATAGCCGTAAACCACTCTCTTGGATAAATGTTCTTTTCAAATTTAGAGGCTGCGCTAAAAAATGAATGAACAAGAGAGCCATCGGAAGACTTTTTATTTTTCACTATTGACAGAAAAGGCCGCATAGGCAAACAACAACATATTCTCATAAACAATTTCTTTTTTATGCTGTTTGTTTCGTACCCGCGCCTCCATAATGATTTTGCAATTACAACTTTGGATGCCAAAAACTGTATTTTTCTTCCTGCTTTGCTATTAGCAGCATTATCGCAGGGGAATATATCAATATAAACCCCCAGATGAGTTTCGGGGTCCCTCGGGTGATATTTTTCAAGACAAGTTGTATTATTCATTCGAAGCTTAGAGAAAAACATTGGATAATGTTCAGAAAATTCTTTTTGAAGAAAAAACCGTTGCTGATTCAGTATATTATTTGCATACTGTAAAAATTTCTCATAATCTTCGCGAAGCATAGCTACGTCTAAATCATCATCCCAGGGAATAAACCCTTTGTGGCGTACCGCACCAAGCAATGTCCCTGAAAACAAAGTATAGCTGATATCCAGCTCTTTACAAACCCTGTCAAATTCTAACAGTAGTTCATACAATGCTCCCTGGTGTTCCTGTAATGTGTTTTCTTTTATCATTTTATGGTAAACTCCTATGTAATTCGGTGAGTTTAATATTTTTTCTTTCTGGTGAAAAATGGCATAATGTAGCCAAGCGTTTTTTCAGGAATTATAACGGTTGCAATAAAACGCACCAGGTTATTCATAAAATAGCGGGGATAGCTAATCATTTTTAATGATAGTAAGTGTTTCATCATCTGTTTTGATTTTTTGTAATAAGCCATGCCCGTTCTTCTGCCAAACATTGAGGCTACCCGTGCTTTTACACAGACCTCAGGGATGTTGTAAAATTTTTTTCCGTCACAAAGCATTCGTGTCCATAAATGATAGTCTTCAAAAAAAGGGAAATCACAATAATTGCCGCTATCCGTTATGGCCGATTTTTTCAAAATGACGGTCATATGATTCATAGGATTTCTTTTCTTTGCCATATCATATATTTCCCTATGGGATGTAGGCACAATACGATAATCAACAATGGTATCGGGATGGTCTATAAATTCGGCTATTTGGCCTCCCACAACACTATATTCGGGATGCAAATCAAATACGGCTAATTGTTTTTCCATTCTGTCAGAAACAGAAACATCATCAGTATCCATTCTTGCGATGAAATCATATTTACATGCTTCTACGCCAATTCTCAAAGCATTTCCTAAACCCATATTTACAGGTAGACGAACGATATTAAACAATGAAGAATATGAAGATGTGTAGTTATCAATTACTTCGTTTAGTTCAACAGTGAGTTCTCCATCACATACTATAACAAACTCACTTGGAGGAATGGTTTGATTTAGCATACTATCTATTGATTCCCGAAAATATTCTGGTATTTCTTTGTTGTATACCGACATTAATACGGAATACTTATTCATCACCTTGCCCCCTCATGTGTGAGAACCACTTTCAATGTTTTGCAGATTATTTTCATATCACCCCAGAATGTTCTGTTTTTTATGTATTCCATATCATATATGATTTTTTCTTCGGGTGATAGATGGTAACCGCCACTTACCTGGGCAAGTCCTGTCATTCCCGGTTTTACTTTCAATCTGTTACTGAACCCTGGAATATATTTTTCAAACTTATCGTAAAAGTATCTTCTCTCAGGTCTTGGACCTACAACACTCATATCTCCAACAAAAATATTCCATAACTGGGGAAGCTCATCAATTCTGCATTTGCGAAGCATTCTTCCCAATTTTGTGCATCTTGGGTCATCTTCATCCGCCCATACAGGAGTACCTTGCTCGGCATCTTCCACCATTGTTCTGAATTTAAGCATATTAAACTCAACACCGTTTTTGCCGACTCTTTCCTGCACATACAGGACTTTGCCAGGAGAGCCCAGCTTTATTCTTAATGCTACTATAAGCATAAGAGGAAGTGCTAAAACTCCCAATACTACTGAGAAAACAATATCAAACAGTCTCTTGATAGCAAGATAGAGTTTTCCGCCGCCGACATTCTCATATTCAAAGGAATATGAGTCCTCTTGTATTTTGTTTTTATAAATCAAAGAATTTTCGTGCTTGGTAACCATATCCATATCTTATCCCTTTGTAAAAACAACTTATTTCTCTTTTTGTTTCCAGTAAAAATTGTTACTATATATATTTTAATTATTTCGAAGCATATTTTGCAAACAAACTTGCTTTTTTAACGGCCTTCTCTTCATTATATAGAGAATTTATTTGCGAGATAATAGCCGTGCTTTGTCCTGAGGCTTTAAGCTCTGATTCCAAACCTGAAAGCAATGCACTCATCCTTTGGTCACATTCAGCTTCAAGTTGAGACCCCTTAGACATGTATTTTCCCGCAATCGCAACTTTTGCAGACTGCGTTCTTCCTTCTTTGGGAAGAGAGCGCCATTCAGTTTTGGCCTGACTAATTAAACTGTCAATACGACCTAAAAATTCTGATTTTAGCAAATAGCATTCTGCTATGATTTCGTTGACCCTGGCACTTGTTTTTTCTGTGTTATTATCCTTGTTTTTAGAGGTTTGATTTTTTTCCTCGTCATTTTTGCTTTTGGCTGTCAGGATTTCGAGAATTTCCTCTCGGCTTATTTCGCCACTGTTTAGTTTTTTAAGATCTTCATCTGTTAAAAGGTCTATATCAATATCAGGGAATTGGTCCAGAATTTTTTTGAGTTGGTCGTCAATTTTTTGATTTTTTTCTGCTAATTCGTTTTCGTTGTACTTACCTGCGTATAAAAGCCCCTGTATATTGTTTTTCTGGCTTATTGCAAAAATTGATCCTGCAACCGCTATTAGTACAAAAATTATTAACAAAACAGACCTCAGACGTTTTTTCCGTTTTATAAAAATTCCTCCTAAAATAAATGCATATCGTGTTGTTTTAAGTGAAATATTAACAACTTATATTATAGCATATACAGGGGTTTTTGTCAAATATATACAGATATTAATGTTGAAAAAATTCTATAAAAATTCGACTTGTGTTTTGGTGTTATATATCGTGTAGTTTTGACATCAAAACATACCACATCTTGTTTTTTTATTGTGTTTTGTGGTATACTTATATTGGTGGTGATAATATGAGAACGAGAAAAGATGCGGTAGATTTTTGTCTTACATTCAAAAATGTTTATGAAGATCATCCATTCAGCGATTTTAACTGGACGCTTATGAGACATAAAAAGAATAAAAAAACATTTGCCACAATATACGAAAGGCAAGGGAATATCTGGATAAATGTCAAATGCAGTCCTAATCTTACATATATGTGGAGAAATGCGTTTAATTCTGTCATACCTGCATATCATATGAATAAGGAGCATTGGAATTCCATAATTCTTGACGGAACGGTAGATGAAGATGCAATAAAAATGATGATTGGGGATAGCTACGAGCTGACTTGCCCCAGGTAAATGGAAAATATATTAAATTGATTTGAACTGTTCCATGTGATAAAATATATCTGGACCGTTCCATAGGAAAGGAGCAACTACAAATGAAAATAACAAGCCTTTTACCTGAAAGAGTTTTTTTCTGGTTTGGGGAAATTTGCAAAATTCCTCACGGGTCTGGAAACACACAGATTCTTTCTCAGTACATTACTGATTTTGCGCAAAATATGAAGCTTCAATATAAAAAAGATGCGGTTGGGAATATTGCTATATATAAAAATGGCACAAACGGATATGAAAATCATTCACGGGTGATTTTGCAGGGTCATATCGATATGGTTTGCACTAAGGCCGATGGTGTAAAAAAGGATATGGAAAAAGAGGGAATTGAGGTTTTATCCGACGGCGAATATATTTGGGCAAACGGAACGACTCTGGGTGCCGATGATGGCATTGGTGTTGCATATATGCTTAGCATATTGGAGGCAAAGGATATCCCGCATCCGCCAATCACGGCGTTATTTACCGTTGATGAGGAAACGGGAATGACGGGAGCGGCAGAAATAGACCCTGACATTTTAAGGGGAACACGCCTTATAAATATTGACTCGGAAGAGGAGGGAATATTTACAGTAAGCTGTGCAGGAGGTGTTCGGGTTATATGTGAAATTCCCATAGAATATATTGATGCCGCAGACGAAATGAAAGCATTAAGCGTAGAGGTCTATGGCTTAAAGGGTGGTCATTCGGGTATCGATATAGGTAAGAATCGCTATAATGGAATTAAGATTATGGGAAGACTCCTGAAAGCTATTCCATACGAATTCGGGATAATGGAAGTAATAACAGGGGACAAGCTTAATGTTATTCCGCAGGGTGCAACCGTTAGAATTTGCATTCCGCCGAGGCTAAAAGAAAAGACCCGTGATGCAATTATTGCAAAGGCGCGAGAAATCTCAAATGAGATTGCAGATTTTGAACCTGACTTTGGAGTAAAGGTTACAAGTACTGCAAAAGGCGAAAAAGCTGTATCATCAGCATCGAGCCGTTTAATCTCAGAGGTATTGTGTGAATTCCCTGATGGTGTAGAGAAGCGGCGTGAGGACTCGGTTTTATCCTCACTTAATATGGGAATGGCAGAGCTTGGAGCAGTTTTCAAAATTGGCACTATGCTGAGAGCGAATGTTGAAGCAGAAAAACAGAATATGACAGAAAAAATCAGAAAAGTTATTTATAATGTAAATGGTAAAGTGATATGTGAGGCTGACTATCCTTCTTGGGAATATAAAGAGGCCTCACCCCTGAGAGATACCATGGTTTCGGTCTACCATAAAATGTTTGGCAACGAGCCGAGAATTGAGAGCATTCATGCAGGGCTTGAATGTGGACTTTTTGCGGCGCGTATTCCCGAGCTTGATATGGTATCCATTGGCCCAGATTTAGAGGGAGTGCACACTCCCTTAGAGAGAATGAATGTCGCTTCTGCAAGGCGATGTTGGGAATATCTCGTTACATTGCTGGGCGAATTATAAAGGAGAGAAAGGTATGATTCAAAACGGGTTTATGTACATTGGGGTGTTGATTTTTATCGCCGCAATGTTAGTAAACTTACCAAAGATAATTAAAGGAGATTTTTCAAAGAAGTTTTTTAGTTTTGCACCGCCCATTGTTCTTATTTATCTGGGACTTATGGTGCTTTGTACAGTAGGATTATGGGACCTGGAAGCAACTGCCCCCGCATACTCGTCCCTTAAAAACCCATTACTTTACGCCATGCTTTTTATAATGCTTTTGCGATGTGATATGCGAAAGATTATTAAGCTTGGCCCTAAAATGCTCATTGGGTTTTTTGCAGCAACGGTGTCCATTGGCTTAGGCTTTTTTATAGCTTATGCAATAATGCACAGCTTCTTAGGTGAAGGTGCATGGGGTGCTCTTGGTGCATTGTGTGGCAGTTGGATGGGCGGAGCTGGTAATATGCTTGCAATTCAGGCCGCATTAAATGTAGGTGAAGATGCAATGGCATATGCCCTTGTTGTAGACTCAATCTGTGCTACATTATATGTAATGTTCCTGCTTTGGTCAATTGGTTTTGCAAAGGTGTTTAACAAGTGGACAAAGGCAGATACACGAATTATTGATGAGGTGGGAGCAAGTCTTGAAGAAGAGGCAAAGGCAAACACGAAGCCTGTTACATGGCAGAATATAATATTGATTCTTGGCTCGGGACTACTTGTTTCAGCTTTGTCTCAGGAGATAGGCGTTGCTATAAATAGTGTTGCCCCCATATTTGATAAAGCTACGTGGACAGTACTGGTTGTTACATTCCTGGGCGTTATTCTTGCAATGACACCTTTTGGTAAAATTAAAGGCACAGAGGAAATTTCAAATGTGTTACTATATAGCGTTATTGCCCTTATTGCATCCCGTGCTGACTTGGGAAGCGTAGGCAATGCACCGTTATGGTTGATTACAGGTTTTATGATATTGGGAATACATGCTCTTATTATGATAGTTCTTGCAAAGATACTAAAAATGGATGTTTTTACTTGTGCTGTGGCGTCCCTTGCAAATGTCGGCGGAACAGCAACGGCACCTGTTCTTGCAGGAACATATTCAAGCGCACTTGTGCCCGTAGGAATTGTAATGGCACTGTTGGGATATATCGTAGGCACTGGCGGCGGACTTATAGTTGCGCAAATGATGAGTATATTCGGATAAAGAAAAAGCAGAGCATAAGCTCTGCTTTGTTTTTTATAACCAGAATGAAATTAAATGTTTAACATACTGATATGCGATTGAGTTTGACCACCATACTGCATTTTTTGAATGTGCAAAAATACTCAGGAAACCTACCGCAACAGATACTCCGCAAAGTGCTATTGCAAGGGACCGAAGTCTGTGGTCTGTAAGAGTTGACTTGCCGTCAAGAATTCTCTCGTGCAACGCGAATACTGTCATTGATGCGGCAATCATAAGAAGCCATACAAAGTCTGTCAGATACCGCATAAGAATTCCTGCCATCTGTGTGTCAAGAATGGCAACAATAAATGATACTATAACGGCAAAGCATACAAGTTTGTGTGCTTTTTTATCTTTGAACCAGGACTTTTTGAACACGCCTATTAGGGCATAGAACAATATGGGGAACATCATAAATGCACCGCCAATTTGTTTTTCTGTGATTGTAACACCCTGGTATACTGTTGATGGGTCAAAGTCGTTTACAAACGGGAACTGGCCGTCAATTCGCATGGGCTGGAAGAAATAGGTGAATATGCCAAGCCCCGTTCTGCCAAAGACCATACCGCGTTTTGTCATATCGTTAGTAGTAAGGTTATAGTTTGCACCAAAGTCAAGAGGTGAGCCAAACCTTGCATAGTTATATGCCATTGCAACAGCGGCAACCATAATAATGGGAATGCAAAGTCGCAAGGTTTGTTTCAATGACTTTTTTGAGAACAGAGTTCTTGTCTTAAACACGTTATCCCAGAATAGTAGCACACCAAAGAATAAAGTTATCAAAAACTGTGGTCGGCACATAGATGTAAGGGCAATCAGGAAACCGCCCCATGCAATTCTTGGTGTGGAAAGGGTGCCGTCCTCTTTTTCTGCACCTATCCAAAGGGAAAGTGCAATTACAGAGAAAGACAATGCCGCCAATGGTGGTACCATATAGAAATCGGGTTTATAAACTGCGTAAAACAGTGAAGATGTTACTGCAAAAGTTACACTTAACATCAAATAAAGTATAAATGGAGCCCGCGGAAACCATTTTTTGACTATCTCTAACAATAGTGCCATAATACCGATTATAAGTGCAATGCCAAAGACAATTACGGCTATCTGGTTAGGCAGGTCATTACCTGTTATAAGATTATAAGGCAAATGCAGAAGTATTGCGGGAAGCACACCAAAATAGGAGTAGTATTCACCCTCAAAGTACGCATTGTCCCAGTTAAACTCAACATCATTTTCAACACGGGCGCTGAAATCGTAGGGATTTTCCATTGCTTTTAAGGACTCCGAGCCCTCGCCGATACTTAATGATCCTGACTTAAATGCCTCAATAACATTGTAATATTGTCTGTGATGCACCTCTGTGTCGTCCCATTTCAAGGCATCGGAATTTATAAATGTCATACCGATGAAAACACCTGCCTGAATAATAACGGCTAAAATTACAATAATCTTTTGTGATTTACGGCGCAGGTCTGTTTTGTGTTCATAAACAGTTGATCTGGGTCGTAGAATATACAAAAGCATTGCAAGAAGTGTAATAGCAAGAACTCTTACAAAGGAGAACATCATAGGCACTCTTGCATTAAATTCAATCTTTGATAAATCAATAATGGTACCCGCCGTATTACCAAGCTCGATTTTCAGAGTATCCACAACTCCGCTGAAATGAAGACGGATGTACTGACTTGGCTTAATGATAGTGTTAACCGACCTTGCAGGTGCCGAAAGCGGATATTCATTTCCCTCATCTGTTGCATAGAACTTAACATGAGTATCATATCCCGTTTCGGGGCTGATTCTCACATATTTTATTTCACTGTCTATGCCCTCATATTGAAGATAGGCATCACTTTTGTAAATACGATAACGGGTATCATCAAGCTGTGAAGCACCGCTGACTGTAACGGGGGTCATATTTATAGGCTCACTACCCAAAGAGCCCCAGAACTTGAAGTTAAAAAGAAAAATCTCGCAAAGAATGGCTGCGGCGAGTACTACAAGTAGTACCGCCCCAGCCTGTTTTTTCTTATTTTCAGATTTAATTCTCATGAGAAGCTTCATGATTTATTCCCTCTTCTCGCTTTAAGCGCTTAAATTCGTTTTCACTCTGTATTAGTCTATGTTCAAAGTCTTGCTTGTTTTTCTCAATAAGGGTTGACAGAATCATTCCTGAGAAATACGACTGAATTGCTGCTAATACAACAACTCCGCACACATAAAGTGTGGGCATTCTTGGTACAACACCCTCTGCAACATATGTAATTAGTACAGGGATAAAGAATGCAATAGCAATAAGCAATAGTAATACTGCAAAAATATCAAAGAACTGCTTAGGCTTGTAATTTTTGAACAATCTCAATATTGTCCAGAGCACCTTAATACCATCAGAATATGTGTTAAGTTTTGATTCACTTCCGTCAGGACGGTCGCGGTATTCTATAATTACATTCTGCACATTCATTTTCTTATCTACCGCGTGAATTGTCATTTCCGTTTCAATCTCAAAACCCTTTGACAAAACAGGGAAAGTCTTTACAAAATTATAGCTGAATGCACGGTAGCCTGTCATAACATCCTTGATGTCGTTATCAAATAACTTATTAATTGATAATCTTACAAGGGAGTTACCAAGATTATGGAATGGGCGCTTGTTCTCTGTAAAGTATGTTGAAGAAAGTCTGTCGCCTACAACCATATCTGCATTTTCTTCAAGAACTCTGCGGACCAACTCGGGAGCATCTTCTGCGGGATATGTATCGTCTCCGTCAATCATTATATAAGCTTCGGCGTCAATTTCACGGAACATTCTGCGGATAACATTGCCTTTACCCTGCATATTCTCACATCTCACAACTGCACCGTGAGCCTTTGCAATATCTGCTGTGCCGTCGGTTGAATTGTTGTCATAAACATAAATTGTACCCTCAGGCAAAACCCTCTTAAAATCATCTACAACCTTGCCAATAGTAGTACTTTCGTTATAGCAAGGGATAAGAACTGCAACTTTGTCCATAGTAATACTCCTGTATAAATTTCTAATCATAGTAATTGTAACACAAAAAATGACAATTTTCAATAGTATATAAATTTTTTATCTTTCCTAAAAAACCTATTGAATTATTATGAATAATATGCTATAATTTATTTATAAAAATAAGCTATACCCTGTAAGGTATAGCAGGGGTGCAATTCCCCGATGAATAATTATTCAGGTGTAGTAACACCAATGGAAATCAGGAGGTTTTTGAAATGAGCAAGAAAATTCTATCACTTGTTATGGCAGCAGCACTTAGCGCATCATTGCTACTTACAGGCTGCGGAGAGACAGCTCCCACAAAGGAAATTGCAACAGCAGATGATCTTGTAGGCGCAAGAATAGGCGTACAGCTTGGTACAACAGGCGACATTTATGCATCAGATGTTGAAGATGCAGTAATTGAGCAGTTCCAGAAGGGTGCAGATGCAGTTCAGGCACTTAAACAGGGCAAGATTGATTGTGTAATCATTGACGTTGAACCCGCTAAGAAGTTCGTTGAGGCAAATCCCGATCTTATGATTCTTGAAGAAGAGTTTGCTCTTGAAGAGTATGCTATTGCAATTGCAAAGGATAACACAGCTCTATTAGAGAAGATTAACGGTGCATTAGAGGAACTAACAGCAGACGGAACACTTGACAACATTGTTAAGAACTATATCGGCGAAGAGGCTGGACAGTATCCTTATGTATCACCTGAGGATGTTGACTATTCAAACGGTACTCTAACAATGGCAACAAACGCTGAGTTTGAGCCTTATGAGTATATGGTAGAGTCAGAAATCGTTGGTATCGATGTAGATATGATGAAAGCGGTTTGTGATAAGCTTGGTATGACTTTGAAGATTGACAACATCGCATTTGATGCTATTATTCCTGCAATTCAGTCAGGTAAAGCAGACGTTGGTGTTGCTGGTATGACGGTAACTGAGGACAGACTTGAAAACGTTAACTTCTCAGATACATACACAACAGCAACTCAGGTTATTATCGTAAAAAAATAAGTTAATTTACAAGGGAAAGCATTGGTAGTTTTCTGCCAATGCTTTTTCATTCCTTGCGAGGTACAACGTGAAAAAATCTAAAAAGTATTTAATCATAGCCGTAACAGTTATTGCAGTAATTGCCCTTTGTGTAGGTGCTGTAATGGCATATAATGCAGGGCTTTTCAATAATATGATTGAAACGGCTAAGGCGAAAATCGAACTTAACTTTATAAAAGAAAACCGCTGGAAGTATCTTACCAACGGTCTTAAAAATACACTTATAATAAGCTTTTTTGCGGTGCTTATAGGTATTGTGCTTGGTTTTATTATTGCAATCTTGCGAAGCACATTCGATACCATGGACAAAAAGAATTTCCTTACAAAGACTATTAACTGGATCTTAAAGGCATATCTTACAGTAATTCGTGGTACACCTGCACTTATTCAGTTGCTTATTATTTACTATGTAATCTTCACATCGCCTGATGTGAGTAAAATGTTCGTTGCATGTTTGTCATTCGGTCTTAACTCATCGGCATATATTGCAGAGATTGTCCGCTCAGGTATTATGTCAGTTGACGTGGGACAGTTTGAGGCAGGAAGAAGCCTTGGCTTCTCCCATGCGGGAACAATGTGGCATTTTATTCTTCCCCAGGCAATTAAGAATATTCTACCCGCGTTGGGTAATGAGTTTATTGTGCTTGTTAAAGAAACGTCAATCGCGGGTTATATCGGTATTGCCGAGCTTACCCGTGGCGGTGATACAATAAGAAGCCGTACTTATGAGGCATTCTTGCCACTTATTGCGGTAGCTATAATCTACCTTGTAATCGTAATGTTCCTGACATCTTTGGTTACAAAGCTTGAAAGGAGGTTACAGACAGATGGAAAATAACGCAATGATTCATGTAGAGGGACTATGCAAGTCCTTTGGTGATAACCATGTTCTAAACGGCGTTGATATTGACATCAACAAGGGTGAGGTGCTGGTATTGATAGGCCCGTCAGGTTGTGGAAAATCAACATTTTTAAGATGTCTTAACCGACTTGAAATTCCAACGGCGGGAAAGATAGTTCTTGATGGAGTTGATTTGACAGCACCGTCAACTAACATTAACAAACAACGCCAGAAAATGATGATGGTGTTCCAGCACTTTAATTTGTTCCCTCATAAGACAATTTTGCAAAACCTTACTATTGGACCTATCAAGTTAAAGGGACAGTCTAAGGCAGAGGCAGAGGAAAATGCAATGTCAATCTTAAAGAGAATAGGACTTGAAGACAAAGCTAATGCATATCCCTCACAGTTATCAGGTGGACAAAAACAGAGAGTTGCCATTGGCCGTGCTCTTGCTATGGACCCTGATGTAATTTTATTTGATGAGCCCACATCTGCTCTTGACCCAGAAATGGTAGGCGAGGTTTTAGAGGTTATGAAGGAACTTGCCAAGAGTGGTATTACAATGATTTGTGTAACTCACGAAATGGGCTTTGCAAAAGAGGTTGCCTCAAATGTAATTTTCTTTGACGGCGGCGTAATTGCAGAGAAAGGCACTCCTGATGAGGTTTTCTCAAACCCCAAGAATGAGAGATTAAAGAATTTCCTGGCAAAAGTATTGATATAATAAAAAAGAGATGTGAAAATCACATCTCTTTTTTCTTTTTTGCAAATGTAAATATTTTCATAATAATAAATGTTACGGGAACACCGATAATTGCTGCAATTCCGTATGCAAACACGCCAGGGGCGTTGGGGAATGCCCATGCATAAACAAACACCACCGTGGTTTGTATTATGAAATTGGGAATATACGATATAAAGTACTTTATGAATTTTACTACCTTTAACTTTTCCTTGAATGTGAGCTTACTGTTAAGTATATATGATGCAAGATTTGCCGTTGTGTATCCAGGCAGAAACGCTATTACTGGGTTTAGAGTAAACATCATTTCATATATCCATGAGAAGAAAATATTAAAGAATGTACACGCAACACCAATTATAACAAACATCATAAACTCCTGTGAAAACAACATTCCAGATAGCTTTTCTTTTGTGGTTTGTTTGTATTCACTCCACGGCGTAAGTTCGTTTTTCCTTACAATGTATGCCTCATCTGCTATTTCTGCCAAAGGGGTATCGGAAAAACTGTCGGAATAAAATTTATCACAATGATTAACTCCAAATTCTTCAAGCAATCGTTTAGTCTTTTCCCCGCCCCAACAGTTTTCTCCTGTGTAGACGCCTGTCTTTTTGTCAACTTTTGAGGCGATAAGCTTTGTTACGCCGATTCTCTTGCAAATAGGCTCTAAAAGGAACTCAGGTGATGCAGATATGATTATATCATCGCCTTGTTTCTGAGCCTTGTAATAGTCTAAAATATTCTTTTCGTGAGCATCCCAGAATTCAATAAGAGTAGTGTCAATATCGGGCACATACTGTAAAAGTCTATACATCTTTTCCTTAAATTGTGTTTTGGTATAAATACCTAATGCATAAAGGAAAAAAGCCCAAGCCGTTGGGATAAGAGTTTTCCATGTTTTCTTGTGCTTTTTAGCGCAGAATTTTATAAAATCGGCAGTAGAATCTCCGTCATATATAGTTTTGTCAAAATCGTAAATATTCAAAGTCTGACGTTCCTTTCCTTAGTTAATAAGAGCTACGGCATAAGCGCTTATGCCTTCTTCTCTGCCCTCAAAGCCTAACTTTTCTGTTGTTGTCGCTTTAATATTAACACAGTCAATATCTATTTTCAAGTCCTCTGCCATATTCTTACGCATAGCCTCAATATGTGGCATCATTTTGGGCTTTTGTGCCGCGATAGTTATGTCAACATTTCCTACATTATAGCCTTTTTCACAAAGCTTTGCCACTACCTGGCGTAATAAAATTCTACTGTCAATATCCTTAAACTCCTCTGATGTATCGGGGAAGAGTCTGCCAATATCACCTAATGCCGCCGCACCAAGAAGTGCGTCACAAAGGGCGTGAATTGCAACATCCGCATCAGAATGGCCCAAAAGACCTTTTGTGTGAGGAATATCAACTCCACAGATTATACATTTTCTGCCCTCAACAAGTTTATGAACGTCATATCCAAAGCCTATTCTCATTTCTGTGTTCTCCTTTTTAAGATTTCCTCACCGATAGCAATGTCTTCGGGGGTTGTAATTTTAATGTTATCATAACTTCCGTTTGTAAAATGACATGCCTTGCCATATTTTTCAAATGCCGAACAGTCGTCTGTAACAGTAATATTATCTTCTTTTATACGATTGTGCATAGCTATAATCTCGTCTTTTACAAAACCTTGTGGTGTCTGTATCTGCACTGTTTTTTCGCGGTCTATTGTCGCAATAATGTTACCCGCCTCGTCAATGGATTTCAAAGTGTCTTTTACAATAACTCCCGTTGCCGCCGCACCGTAGGTTTTTGTATCATTAATTACAGATATTATTACATCCTCTGTTACAAGACATCTTGCACCGTCATGGATAAGAACAATATCGCCCTGTGCTTTTTTTAGACCATTATATACGGAGTCCTGACGAAGTTCTCCGCCTGTGGTGATTTCTCTGACCTTAGAAAAGTTTTTTGCAATTTCCGACATTTCAGGAATGTCGTCTTTTGCCGTTACAATTATAATTTCGTCTATTTCGCTACATGCTTCAAAGGCAGAAATTGTACGGGAAATTATAGGCTTTCCTAAAAGCTCCATAAAGACTTTATTATATCCTGCACCCATTCGTGTGCCTTTGCCACCTGCAACAATTACTGCTGATACCATGGTTATCCTCCTAATTTTTGTATATAAAGGAAAAGGCAAAACCTTAGTTTTGCCTTGCCGCCTCTGCCGCACATTCATCTAATATTAATTCTATATCATTCTCACCTGCAACCTGAGACATAATCAGTTCACTCAAAATAATCTGTCGTGCAGAGCCCAAAGTTTTTCTC
The DNA here is from genome assembly GCA_045539555.1 of Candidatus Ornithomonoglobus sp. Lineage (GTDB taxonomy): Bacteria > Bacillota > Clostridia > UBA1381 > UBA1381 > Ornithomonoglobus. Next base: position 6,565 of record JAZQFP010000068.1, on the reverse strand, counting down.
TCGCTTGTTGAAAGTCCTTTACGCTTTTCACGGCACATAAGCTCTTTAAGAACACCTGCCACGCGGTAGATGTCTCCTGATTTAAGCTTTTCCATATTCTCACGCTGACGCTTGTTCCAGTTTATATCGTTTCCTATTTCATAAGAGCGGAAAAAGTCAAGGACTTTCTTTGCATCTGCCTTTGAAATTACATCGCGAATACCAATTTTTTCACATCCGTCAACGGGTATATCAGAAATCATATTGCCTACAATAAAACAGACAACATAATATTCGCGCTCAACACCTGCAAGCACGATTTTTTTGATGTCTTTAATTATTCTGGCTCCATGCATAGGATGCACAACTTTGTCCCCAATACTGTACATGATTTCCGTACCTCCTCAAAAGGTTTATAATACCCCTAACTTATACGAGTATTATACCATATTTTTACTAAAAAGTCAATTTGATTTTTGAAAAAGAGTATGATATACTGTTGTTAGCTAAATATATAAGAGAAGTTTACGAGGTAGAAAAAGTGGAGTTTGTTGATGCCAAGATTTATAAAAAAGAGATAAAAAGATTGTACCGCACGGCTTTTCCTGCTAATGAAAGAGCACCGTTATTTGTTTTGTTTCATCGCACAAGGAATGAGAGGAACTCCTTTTGTGCAGTGGTAGATAAAGGGGAGTTTTTGGGCCTGGTTTATACCATAAAAAGTGATAAAATGGTTTATGTTTTCTTTCTTGCAGTAGACGAGAGCAAGAGAGGAAACGGCTATGGAACAAAAATTCTTGATATGGTAAAAACCCAATACTCCGACCGTGGTGTTGCACTTATGATAGAGGATACCACAGTAACAGATGCGGACAATTATGAGGAACGGATAAATCGACTTGGCTTTTATAAAAAGAACGGGTTTAAGCAGCTGCACATTAAAATAAATGAAGCGGGTGTAGATTATGAGCTTCTCGGGACAACAGAAAATATTACCCTTAATGATTTCTTTGAAATCATGAAAGGTTTTCTTGGTGGAACACTCTTTAAGTATATATACAGGAAAATGAAATTATAAAAAAGGCGACACTTATAGTGTCGTCTTTTATGCTCCAAGTTCGCTCAGACTATGCATAAAGCCGTTAAGACTTACGGTCATTATGTCCCCTGCGACAGGTTTAGAATCAATTACAATTACATTTGCATAAACTGTTTCACCCACGTCCAATGGGTAATTTTTTACAATAAATGTATATCTTGTACCTTTCATTCCTTTATAGGGGGATAAGTCAAGTTGAGACTTTTCCTGAATTTTATTGTAGTTTTTATAAACCTCGTCGAACTCTGTTGGAATATTTACATCTTCTATATCCGTTGGTTTTTTTTGAACCTCCCAGCCATAGCTTTTCAAAAATTCACATACTACGGAGACGTCATTTCGGTCTCCATAAACGGTAAATATAAATGATATAATAACTATAAGTACAATAAGAATAATAAATGAATAATGAATTTTTAACATTTTTTTCACCTCTTTACAATTTATTTTTATAATGGGTTAATATACCATGATTAAAAAAAGATTGGACGGTAAAACTAATACCGACATAACTAAAACCGAAAGGAGAATTAATATGTTAAATAAAATTTCACTAACACTTGTTATTATAGGAGCATTGAACTGGCTTACAATCGGGCTATTTGGCTTTGACTGTGTTGGCGCGTTGTTTGGTGGACAGATGGCTATAATGTCTCGGATAGTTTACACTCTTGTAGGACTTGCAGGACTATGGTGTATAACACTACTTTTTAATCGCGATGAGCACCATGCTCACCAGAGATAATAAAAAGAAACCCGTTAAAAAGCGGGTTTCTTTTTGTATCAGGACTATTGCAATACCCCTTAAATTATGGTAAAATAATTGAGAAAGGCGGAGTGCAAAATGAAAACATCAGATTTTTATTATGACTTGCCGGAGGAGTTGATTGCACAGGAGCCTCTGGCTAAGCGCGATGAATCAAGGCTTATGGTGCTTGACAAAAATAACGGAGAAATAAACCACAAACATTTTTATGATATAGTTGACATGTTAAGTAAGGGAGACACCCTTATTCTTAATGATACGAGAGTACTACCCGCACGGCTTTACGGTGTAAAAGAGGATACAGGCGGAGCCATTGAGTTCTTGCTTCTTAATAAGCATAGTTTAGATACCTGGGAAGTAATCTTAAAGCCAGGCAGACGGGCAAAACCTGGGGCAAGATTTGTTTTTGGCGACGGTTTGCTTAAAGCGGAGATTTTAGATGTAATAAATGAGGGTAACAGACTTGTTAAGTTTGAATATGATGGCGTATTTGAGAACATTTTAGACCAGCTTGGTGAAATGCCTCTGCCACCGTACATTACAAAGAAGTTAGAGGATAAGGATCGTTACCAGACGGTTTTCGCCCGTCATAACGGCTCTGCGGCGGCACCCACGGCGGGACTTCATTTTACACCTGAACTTCTTGACAAGATAAAGGCAAAGGGTGTTAATATCGGATATGTAACTTTACATGTGGGACTTGGCACATTCCGCCCCGTTAAAGCTGAGGATATTAAAGACCACACAATGCACTCGGAGTTTTATGTTTTGCCTCAGGAGACGGCAGACCTTATAAATGAAACAAAGGCAAAGGGCGGAAGAGTTATATCTGTTGGAACAACCGCTACCCGAACCTTAGAAACGGCAGGGCTTGACGGAATGCCGCTTAGTGCAAAGAGCGGTTGGACAAGTATATTTATATATCCAGGCAAAAAATTCAATGTTATAGACGCACTTATAACAAATTTTCATTTGCCTGAATCAACACTTATTATGTTAGTGTCCGCCTTAGCGGGAAGAGAAAATGTACTTAATGCATATCGCGAAGCAGTTAATGAAAAATACCGATTTTTCAGTTTTGGCGACGCAATGTTCATACAATGACAAAATCATTGCATGAACGAGGTAATAAGTAACAGGGAAGAGTGAATAAGTGTGGTAGGTTTTCGGTGTTGCGAAAACCAAAATCACAATTATTATATAATTAAGAGGAAATTTATGTTTAAGATATTACACACAAACGGGAAAGCCCGAAGAGGCGAGTTCCATACTGTTCACGGAGTGGTACAGACGCCTGTTTTTCAAAATGTTGGAACTCTTGCAGCTATTAAAGGTGCAGTTTCCACAGAGGACTTAAAAGAAATCGGATGTCAGATTGAGCTTTCCAATACATATCATCTGCATTTAAGGCCAGGTGATAAAATAGTTCACCAAATGGGCGGACTTCATAAGTTTATGAACTGGGACAGACCCATTCTTACAGACAGTGGCGGTTTTCAGGTGTTCTCATTAGCGGGACTCCGCAAAATCACCGAAGAGGGTGTTAAGTTCAGCTCTCATATTGACGGCAGACACATATTTATGGGGCCTGAGGAGAGTATGCAAATTCAGTCAAACCTTGCTTCAACTATTGCTATGGCCTTTGATGAATGTATTGAAAACCCAGCACCTCGTGATTATGTTAAAAAGTCTATTGACAGAACAACCCGTTGGCTTGAAAGATGTAAAGCAGAGATGTCGAGACTTAATTCTCTTGATACTACAATTAATAAAAATCAGTTGCTTTTTGGTATTAATCAGGGCGGAACCTATGACGATTTAAGAGTTGAGCACATGAAAGAGATTGCAAAACTTGATTTGCCAGGTTATGCTATTGGAGGTCTTGCTGTGGGCGAAACTCATGAGGAAATGTACCATATTCTTGATGTGGTATTACCCCACGCTCCTGAGGACAGACCCCGATATTTAATGGGTGTGGGCACACCCTCAAATATTATTGAGGCCGTTGCCCGTGGAGTTGATTTCTTTGACTGTGTAATGCCGTCAAGAAATGCCCGTCATGCCTTTTTGTTTACATCAAACGGCACTATGAACTTATTAAATCAAAAGTACGAGACAGACCCGTTGCCCATTGACCCTGATTGTAACTGTCCTGCATGTAGAAGTTATTCGAGAGCATATATAAGACATTTGTTCAAGGCAAAGGAAATGTTGGGTATGCGACTTTGTGTATTGCATAATTTGTATTTCTACAATAAGCTTATGGCGGATATCCGCCTTGCCATTGAGGAAGACAGATTTGAGGAGTTCAGACGGGAGAATGTTGAGAAATTAGCAAAGAGATTATAAGAGAGGTTATAATATGTTTACGATAGGATGTCATTTGTCCTCATCAAAGGGATATCTTGATATGGCGAAAACTGCGGTTAAAATTGGTGCAAATACGTTTCAGTTTTTTACCCGTAACCCACGCGGTGGAAGTGCAAAGCCTATCGACCCTGAGGATATAAAAGCGTTTTTGGAATATTCAAAAGAAAATGGAATAAACACAATTCTTGCTCATGCCCCCTACACCTTAAATGCGTGTTCGGCGGATGAATCTATCCGTGAGTTTGCCCTAAATACTATGATTGATGATATACGCCGTATGGAATATACGCCTAATCAGTTGTATAATTTCCATCCAGGCTCTCATGTAAAGCAAGGTGCAGAGGTGGGAATTGAGCTTATTGCCGAGCAATTAAATAAAGTACTTTACCCCGAAATGACAACAACGGTATTGCTTGAAACCATGTCGGGAAAGGGTAGCGAGGTTGGAAGAAACTTTGAAGAAATTCGTGAAATAATTGATAAGGTCGAGTTTAAAGACAAGCTTGGAGTATGCCTTGACACTTGTCATATTTATGACGCGGGGTATGATGTTGTTGGAAACCTTGATGGTGTGCTTGAAGAATTTGACCGAGTAATCGGACTTGACAGATTAAAGGCAATTCACATTAACGACAGCAAAAACCCATTTGAGTCTCATAAGGACAGACATGAGAAGATAGGCGACGGATATATTGGAATTGAGGCTATGGAGAGAATTATAAATCATCCAAAGCTTCGTGAAATTCCGTTCTTCCTTGAAACTCCCAATGAGCTTGATGGATACGAAAAAGAAATTGCAACATTAAAGGAATTATACAAATAAAAAAAACAGCCGTAATAACGGCTGTTTTTTTATTACTTAAAATAGTATTATCAAGAACTGTGATACAAGTACTACTGCTATCAATGCAATGGGATATGTTGCCGCATAAGCTGATGCAACGTCCTCAGTCTTTGCAACACTAATTAATGTTCCAAGGGCAGGAGTACTTGTCATACCGCCTGTTATTGAACCAAGGTTATTTAACAGGCTAAGTTTAAGCACATACTTTGCAAAAAGGTATCCTACAATAAGCGGAACGATTGTCATGATAATTCCATATACAAAGTACATGGGGTCAAAATTGGCAACAAAGTCTGCACCGCCCGGAATACCTGCACCTACAAGGAAAAGTACAAGTCCAAGCTCTCTGAAAAGTTTAAGAGTTGTACCATCGGGCATCATATTAAGCTTACCGATTCTGCCAAAGTGTCCCAATATTAAAGATACAAGAAGACATCCGCCGGTAGTAGTTAGAGAGAAACAAGTTCCCGATAAACCCGCAGATGAAAGGGGAATCATTACCTTGCCAAGGAATGTACCCATAACTGCTGCAAGTGAAAAAGCTGCAAATCCATGTCCGTCAAGCTCTAAAAGCTTCTTTTTAGGGCCTTTTTCCTCTGTTTCCTCTGTTTTTGAAGTAATAAGAGAGCGTTCATGGTCCATATCTGCCTTAACAAGCTTTGGAATAATCTGAACAAAAAGCACAACGCCTATAACACCAAATATATAAGCAATTCCGTGTCCTACTGAAACAAGACTTGTATACTCCGGAGCAACAGTTGCCTTAGCAGCTGAGAATGCAGGAGTTGAAGTAAGTGAACCAGAAAGAAGACCGACAATCATCGCTGTAAAACCTTCTGATGTTTCAATTGTAGAACCGTATCCGATTACCTTACCAAGATATATACATCCAACGGCTGAAAGTCCGCCAATAAGTATAATTATGAAACCAAGAAGAACATAAGACTTAAAGTTCTTTTTCATATTTCCAAAAAACTTTGGTCCTGCAATAAAACCAACGGAAGTAACAAAAAGTATAAGTCCAAGGTTTTCTATAATGGTAAGTGCCTGGTCCGCATAGTGAACAGATTCTGCCTGACCTTTTATGATAAGCTGTCCATCAAGGGGTGCAAAGAATAGAGCACCAAACACAAGAGCCATAACAAAGACTCCTGCATCTCCAAGACATACGCCCTTGATTGTTATTCTTCCAAGCGCATATCCTGCAAACAGAACAGCAAATACACAGAACATAAAGAAAGTAATGCCTGTAATAGGAATAACACCGCCAAATAAGTTCATTGTAACGCCACCTCTTTTCTATTATTTGTTTCTGTAATCAGGAAGAAGCTTCGGTGAAACTTCATCGGAGGTTATTCCTGCATTTTTCATTTCATCTGCAAATTTATTTACATGGTCTAATGATAGTGTACCCACATTTACTGATTTTGATTTAGCAGCAGCGTTTTTACCTGCACTTCTGCCAAATACGATAATATCAAGAAGTGAGTTACCCATAAGTCTGTTT
>JAZQFP010000067.1:0-2561 GCA_045539555.1 Candidatus Ornithomonoglobus sp. | reverse complement strand
TTACTCACGCGTTACTCGCCCGTCCGCCACTGTCCATCCTTAAATTCATCCCGAAGGAATCATAAAAGAACTTCTCGTTCGACTTGCATGTGTTAGGCACGCCGCCAGCGTTCGTCCTGAGCCAGGATCAAACTCTCGATATATTGGTCACTGTTCGTGCACATTCTTTTGTCCGCATACTTGTCAAAAACTTCCTTAGCTTCGTTAAACCCCTTGACAATACATCAAGTATTCCCTTCGGGCTTTGCCTTGCTAAGATTGTTTTTCACTGCGTATCCGTTTCAAAAAATGTTTCTCACAGTTCCTTAAAAGTTCTTTCGAACTTAGTAAGTCTGATTAAACTCATTCTCGCTGACTTTTGTTTCGTCTTGCTTGAATAATTCCGAATTTTTTTTGATGCAAAAAACTCATAAAGTAATTGATTTGTGTATTAATTACACTTCAAGAACTCACACTGTTCATTTTTCAATGTACAACCCGTCGCTCAACTGCGACAGCTATATTAGTTTACCACATCCAAAACCCTTTGTCAACACTTTTTTTCAATTTTTTTTGCGTTTTTTTAACTCTATGCAATTTTGTGAGTTATTAGCCTTTTTTTACGTATTCTATGTGTAATTTTGACGAATAAGCTATTGTCTTATCCCCCAAAATAAATATAAAGGAGTTGATTTTATGTGTACCGCTGTTACTTATAAGACAAATGATTTCTATTTTGGCAGAACTCTTGATTATGAAACCTCCTACTGTGAGACCGTTACAATTACCCCCAGAGGCTATTCACTCCCCTTTCATCATCTGCCTTCCATCCCCCGACATTTTGCCATAATTGGTATGGCTTATATATGCAATGGCTATCCCCTGTACTACGACGCTATAAATGAACATGGCCTTGCAATGGCCGGGCTTAACTTTGTGGGTAATGCTAAATTCAGTCCCTCCATTAACGGCGCAGACAATGTTGCAACCTTTGAATTTATCCCATACATTCTTGCACAATGCAAAACCGTTACAGAAGCGCAAAAGCTTATCGACAAAATCAATCTTACAAATACAGCTTTTAGCAGCGAACTCCCTCCTGCACCATTGCATTGGATAGTTGCTGACCTAAATAGCGCAATAACCATTGAGGCAACAGGAAATGGGATAAATGTTTACGATAACCCAATTGGAGTTCTCACCAACAACCCACCATTCCCTGAGCAAATGCAAAACCTTACAAATTATATGCACTTATCCCCAAAGCCCCCCAAAAACCAACTTGTGCCCAATATTAACCTTGTCCCATACAGCAGAGGTATGGGGGCTATGGGCTTACCAGGAGACTTGTCATCACAATCAAGATTTGTCCGTGCCACATTTACAAAGCTTAATTCCACATCAGCAAACGGTGAGGCAGAAAGTGTAGGACAGTTCTTTCATATATTAAATACAGTGAGCCAGACCCGAGGGTGTTGCGAAGTGGAAACAGGCGAATATGAAATCACAATTTACACCTCATGTTGCAACGCCACTCGTGGAATATACTATTACACAACCTATAATAATCACCAAATTAATGCCGTTAATATGCACCATGAAAACCTTGAACGACATACTCTTATTAGTTACCCACTCATAGATTACGAAAACCTAAAAAACCAAAACTAAAAAAGGACCATACTGGTCCTTTTTTTAATATCTGTCGCGTATCTTCTTTATTATATAGTTTCTTAACATTATTGCAAGAAGTACTACAATAATAGTTACACTTGTAATATGCACCCAAGGCTCTACCTGATTCTCAATCTTCAAATCTTCCCATAAACCATTTTGCAAAAGCAAAGTATCGCTTTCTAAACTCTCGTAAAACGTAGTTTTTATACCCAGGTCCTCTGGATACAAAATCTCCATTGCATCCTCATTCCAGTCTGTCATATCTGCAATATATGTTTCACTACTTCTTACATTATCCAAGGGTGAGGCATACGCAATGTATTCTGCATTAGCGATTGCTATATCATCAGAGAGCATAAAATTAATGTAAATTTCTGCCAATTCCTTTTCCCTTGCACAAGTGGGAATACACATTGAATCTACAAATATATTTGTTCCCTCTTTGGGATAGTAGAACTGCAAATTCTCATTACTGTCATGCATTGTTAGATAATCACCTGCATAATATGGTGCTACTGCTGCCGAACCATTTTTCATTTTATTGAAAATCTCATCCATTACATAGCTCTGCACCAAAGGCTTTTGTATTTTCAGTTTTTCTGCCGCGGTTTCCCATACTGCAACATCTGTGGTGTTTACATCGCCACCCACAGAATAAATTGCCGTACCAAAAGCATCACGGGGGTTGTTAAATTGCAAAATCTTGCCTTTATAGCTCTCGTTCCACAACAGTTCCCAACTACCTATATCTTCTGCATCTACCATTTCTTTATTATATATAATACCCACCATTCCACAGGTATATGGAACTGAATATTCGTTCTTTGGGTCAAAGAACAAATCACGATAATTCTCATTTACATATTGATAATTAGGGATATTGTTAAAATCAAGCTTTTGCAACA
>JAZQFP010000066.1:0-10939 GCA_045539555.1 Candidatus Ornithomonoglobus sp. | reverse complement strand
TTACTCACGCGTTACTCGCCCGTCCGCCACTGTCCATCCTTAAATTCATCCCGAAGGAATCATAAAAGAACTTCTCGTTCGACTTGCATGTGTTAGGCACGCCGCCAGCGTTCGTCCTGAGCCAGGATCAAACTCTCGATAAGTTTGTATATCAAAGCCCTAAGGCTTTCATATCTTTGCTCATTCTCGCTGACTTTTGTTTTCGTCTTGCTTGAATTTCCGAATTTTTTGTTTGTAAAAAACTCATTAGTAATTGATTTGTGTATTAATTACACTTCAAGAACTCACACTGTTCATTTTTCAATGTACAACCTGTCACTCAACTGCGACAGCTCATTTATCTTACCACAATGTTTCTAAGATGTCAATAACTTTTTTCAAATTTTTTTCACAAAATTTCAGTTTTATGCAACTTGACAACCGAAATTATATTTGGGGTACAGACCTATATGTATTTTTACCATAAATCTATAAATTATTCACATTTATTCCATAATAATACAGTCCCCTGAGGGACTGTACCATTACCCGAAGGCACCGCATCGGTCAAGTATAGTCAAAATTCGCATCATATCGTTGGTGAGCATTAGCTCTCCCTTTTCGTTTCCCTGCAATTTGCCCAATTTTACTAATTTCATAACCGTCGGCTTATATGCCTCGTTCATATTGCTGTCTATATAATTATAGTAGCCTGTTTTTACTTTGAGCTTGTCTATCTCCCTTTTAAGCTCTTCGTACTGGGTCATATTTATCTCCTCGCTTTCGTTCTTTATTATATCATTAAAGTATTCCATCATCTCCGCCATGGGATAATACTTTCCCGGGCAACCCGTTGCACCAACCTGGCGGTGTGCTTTTATTCCAAGCTCAGGATATGCAAGTTTTACAATACGCAACACACCCTTAATGGCATCCTTTTGTGCCTCAGGCATTATGTACTCCGTCTCATAATCACCCTCAGCACAGATACCGATACTCTCGTTATTCTTGCCCTCGACGTGAGCACCTATTGCCCATAGAGGTCTCCCACGGAACACAGTACCGTCTTTTCTTACAAAGAAATGATAACCAATTCCTGACCATCCGTTTTCTTTATGCCATGTATCCACCTCATAAGGACCACAGGCAACCGCTGCGGCGTGATGAAGAACCACATACTTTGTATAGGGGCGGGTAGCGAGGTTATTTTTCCACTCCCATTTGGGCTCAATTATCTTCACTCGCCCTCGCCCCGTTCTTTAAGGAGATCAATAGCTTTTGTAATTGCTGTGGGCATGGGTAAACCCATAAGCCCTGCATTTTCTGTTATACTTATAAGCTCATTGGCAGAAAATGCGATTATAACAATATTTCTTATGTAATCTGTACCTAACATTAAATCAAGGCGATAAGCAATAACAACAACGGCTAAGGTCATTCCCTTTTTCATAAGGCCCTTAAAACCCGCACGGCTTTCTAAACCGCCCGTTTCGCTCTTGGCACTTTTATGAAATACACCCGCTACAATCATTCCCGTTACATAATCAACAAGCATAAATATACAAAGGGTGGTAAGCGCAACACTCCAACCTCCGAAAAGACTAGAAATGAAAGCCCCGCAAATTCCAGCCACAGTGCATATAATTCCCTTTAATGTCATACTGCATCCACCTCCCTCATAAGTGCAAAGACATACATATTGCCCTCGCCGTTATTTTTAAGATAAGCTCCAACTTCAAGCAAGTCATGGTGAGATGAAATAGTCGATAACACACTTTGCGGCTGATAGAAAAACACAACTCTGTGGTTATGGCCGTTGGCATATTCACCTGTATTAATCTCAGGTGAAAAGCAAATGGTAAAACCCACATTGCCTGATATAAGCTCTGAATTATCCTTTTTATGAATTCCTATTGTCTTGCCACCGTAGGGTAATGCAATACAGAACATCTGAGGCTTAATTGTAAAAGTCTCCCCCGCCTTTAACTGATAAACCTTATACACAAGGTTAATGCCCTTGGCATAGTTATGAACGGTGGTTATATCGGTCTTGTTAGTCTCTGCCTGACTTTTGGCATTCTGGGCAACCGCCATGGCATTGTCGGCACTTGTCTGTGCATTATTGGAACTACTCTGTGCATTATTGGCTTTTGCTACTGCGTCATCGGCAGTTCCCTGTGCGATGCTTACTTTATTTACGGCAGTATCTGCGGTACTCTGTGCAGTTAAAACATTTTCATCCGTTTTTTGAAGATGTGCTGTAAGATTAGAAATTTCTTCACTATTATCTTCGCCTTTTGAAAGAGCACGGTTTATTAGCTCCTTTACATCCGAGGCAAGTTTAGATAACGCCACACTTCCGTCAGGGTGGTCAATGACACTTTTACGGCTATGGGCGTCAACCATTGCCTTTACAAACTCCACGCCCCAGTTAAAAGCAACATCTTCCTCGCGGTAGGTGGTATTATTAATCTTTATATCACTCATATTTATCTTCCTTTCCACCAGTTTTTGAGAACTCCCCCGTCCTGCGGAATGTAGTTTACAAGCCAACGCTTATAAGCATCCAATCGGGAATTAAAAGAGGTCATAAACTGGCTATACATCTGGTAATCTCTCTGGTACAATGCAATCTTGCCCATAAGATAATCAATATACATAGTATCATAAGGGGCATGGCAAAGGGTTTTCTCCGTAACCTCACGGGTAAGGGTTAAATTAACTTCCCCCTCTACCCCCTCCAACTGACCTACGCCAACTGTTATTCCATAAGGATATTCACTCTCGGGGATAAACTTAACATCAACTACTGTTATAAGTTTCTCCCCCTCTGCCGTCTCCATTTTCAAGGTATCCCCCTGAATAAAAGGGTTAACCTGAATTGCCAGAGTATCGCCGTTGCACTTTGCCGTACCCTTATACTTAACGGCACGGACAGGCTTATAGGGTACAAGGTACACAATACTTATATCACCGCTTGTGCCAGTATTAACTTCACCACGGCTCATACGCTTTAAGTTTGTTTTTTTAAGCTCCTTATTACCCGACCTTACTGATACTATATTGTGAAACTCAACATCAGGGGGCAATACAACTGCCCCGTCTGCCCCCGCTGTAAGATGTGCCTCAGCATAGACACACTTGTCCTCAATGGCAATCATTGATGACACCTCATCACACCACGGGTACATTTCACTCTCGTCATATTCTGATGGGTAATAAGTCTTTACCCTCTCAATTACATCTCTTATATACAAAACATCACAACCTTTCTTTATGTCTTCGACCGCCCTCTGAGGCAATAAGTTCAATGGCATAAATTACAACCTTGCCCCGCCCCGTAATCTTAACGCGGTAGTTGTCGGTATTAATAAACCTCACGGGAACGCGGTATACAGTAACCCCATCGGCCTCGGTAAAGGTCACGTGTTTTCGCCATCCGCCTTTGCCAATGTCCGTATAAACCGTAAACTCCGCACCCTCGTCTATTTCGCAACGAAGCCATATTTCATTTATGCCCTTTAAGTCAAGACCGCTCCTCTGTGCCAGAGTCATTGACCATGGAACATTACTCTGGTCCGTGCCCAATTTATAAAGAGTATTGCTGTCGCAAACATAAAAGCCGTCGCGGAACCTGAAATAACCCTTAGGCATAAATTCATCCTCGCGGTGCCATAAGCCGTAGAGGGTGTCATAAACAAGAACCTCTCTGTTACCCTCACTATCTGTTACCGAGACATAATACTTACGCCCGTCAAAGCCTGATACGGCATCGGTATATTTTCTGTTAAGAGAATGGCTGAATATTTTAGGGTAAGACCCGTTATAAATATAAAAGCCATCATAAGCAAGAAATATTACACCCTTACTTGTAACCTGACAGGACTTAGGTGCAATACATCCAATGCCCGACAGAGTATTTATCTGGTAATTCTTGGGCCCGTAACCTGTAATAATGCTCATTGCATCTTCCTTAAACACTACAAACTCATCATTATATGAAGAAAAGCCTGTAACAGGGCCCACCGCGTCTGTGGGCATACGCCATGCAAACTTGTTTGTCATATCCTCGTAGGAGAACGAGAAAATACTATCAGAGGCAGAAGCATAAATATATCTGCCTGAGGGGGAAGATCCCCATAATCTTCCCTGATGAACGGCAATATGATTAAGGGTCGGCATTTTCTTTGACAAGGTAACCCCTGCATAATAAATTGGAAAGCTATCGGAGCCAAGAGAGAAAAGATTACACGCACTACCATTTACGTTATACGCTGTTACGTACATTTTATGGCGATAATTCTCACCTTTTACTGTACTAAAACTTTTAACCTTTATTGAAGTTATTGCTCCGGGGGGAGCATCCGTTTTAAGAGCAATATCGTCCATATCAAATGTATTATAGGAAGTAAAATCTTTTTGGCCGGTGTCAGGTACAATCTTATCATTACTAATTTCGAAAAACTGCCCCTCGTTCTTGTCGCGGAAGCCCTCTATCCTGATATCATCACCAGCAGAAAAATATTTTGTAAAAACATTCTTCTGAAAATCTATTTGTCCCGCGCCCTCGTGATATATTTCAAAATAATCACCGCAGTTAAAGGTTGTGCCGTCAGAATAGTTAATTACATAATTTTTTACGTCGCCGCAATCAAGCAATGCTTCAATATAATCACCTTTGCTGTCATTACCCGCCATAATAATCATTTTTGGCATTACCTTACCGCCGTAGCCAAACACATCTGTCTCTGTGTCATAATAAAAGATTTGAGACCTTTTTGTATCGGGGTTATAGCCGTTTAATATGTACATATCCCCTTTTCTTTCTATCTCCCATTGGCAGTTTGCGGGTAATTCCGTTTCATGAGTGCTCAAACCGTCATAGGTTTTAATGGCGGTCTTGCGGACACCGTTATAGTAAAAACCATTACCCATTACTCCCGTAAAACCCGTTACATCCTCTGTAAAGGCACTTATGGGTGCCGTTACTGCCAAGATTTCATTCTCTGTATTTACAATCTCGTTTCGGTTACAACGTGGCGAAGCACAGGGGAATTCATCAGAGGACATATTCTTCATATCTTCCATTTCGCCATTGGAGGTATGGCGTGTACGGTTAAGTCCGTAGAAATTATCTGTCATGGTGGCAGTGTTTTTACTGCCACCTGATACTCCTATTACCATATTTATCACCAACCCATCTTGGCGTTTATCTTGGCTCTCTCGCGGGTATGGTAAACCTGATACTCATAAGCCAATGCTGCCATCTGGGGTGAAATGGAATACTTTCCGTTCTCGGTTCTGTATTCTTTAAGCCACGGCATTGACGCCTCATCGCTCTCAATAAAGAAACCGCGGTTTTTTGCATTCTCCATAGCACGGCTCTCATTTTGTGTAGCGTCGGCGTTAAGCTCGTTTCTTACAGTTGCCTCGTAATTTGCCAACTCAATATCATTTTTGGCATTCTCATAATAGGCTTTCTTTTCATCCTGAGCATTCTCCCACCAACGCTGTTTTTCCTCTCTCTCGGCTTTACCCGCCTCGTTAAGTCTGTCAGTAGCGTCAAGATTTTGCTCATACATTCTCTCATAAAAGCCGTCGGCAAGTTTTGTAATTGACTCTAAATCTTTTCTGTTTGCCTCCCCCTCATCAAGATAGCGGTCATAGGCACTCTCATAAAGGTCAGGTACTTTCTGTGCAAGTTTTCTAAGCTCTGCATACTGCGCCTCCATAGCTTCTGCCAATACCACATTACTTGCACCCGTAACTGATGTGTTGTTGTCATTTAACACTCTGCGGTAGGCTTTCTCCGCCTCCTCCTCATAAATATCGCGGTATGCGTTAAAGGCGGGGTCATTCTCTGTGTCATAGGAAAACTCCTCACGGTCTGTAACCTTATTAAGAGCCTCTTTTTCACTTTTGCCATACTTCTCCTCACGAAGCCTCTCTGCCCCGTCCATTCCGATTATTCCCGCACGGGTTTCCATATCTTTAATGGCACGGTCGGCGTCGGACTTTTTTACATAAGCCGTACCGTTTTCAATATACTGTGGAGTTATTGCCTGACCGCCAATGGTGGGACTCTTTCCGTCCCAGTCAACAGCACCTGAATAACCCTTGCCCGATACATAATCACGAACGGCAACTAAATCATCAGGATAAATAATCTTAACAGTACCCTCACCTGTTAATTTTGTTCTGCCAACGGTTGTGCCGTTCTTTTTATCAATCTGTTTGGTTATAGTCTTCATTGACATTCTCCTTTTCATATAATTCCTGCAAGTCGGCAATAAGCTTTTCCTTGCCGTCAAACTGCATATTCTTAATAGTAATAATTGATGCGTTTACATTTTCGCCGTTTATAAGTCCCGCATGCCACAATTCCATTACTGTCTTATTTATACTCTCGCGGGAGTATGGGTTTTCACGCTGAATTGTTACATCAATGTCAAACTCCAAGGGGCAGTTGTTATGAAACATCATAGCGTTACTGAACTCCTTAAAGGTCTTCTGACCCATACTGTCGCATACGCGGTACATTCTGGGCACTACAAAGAACTGTCGCATAAGTTCAAGAACCATATAAATAATGCGTCTGTATGTATCATAAGTATCTGTAATAATTGCACGGGAACGCTTTTCACCCGCCTGTCGCAAGGTTTCAATGGCAGATGCGGCAGTTACACCGCCTGATGTTCCGCCCTGCTGGAAATCGCGGTTTGCAAGAATTTCTTTAAGCTCGTCCTTTTTAGTTTCGCGGTGGCTTAAAATACTCTCCGACAATGCATTATGGGAAATTGCACGAATAGAATCTGTGTCTCCCTCATAATGAACAATGCTTTTCTCCAAATCGCAGAACTCCTCCTCGGAAATTCCGCCGTTACGCTTGGCAAGGTAGCGGGGTTTTGCACCGCAGAGAATGTTCTCGGTTATAGCATTGTCAAGCTTATTTATCTCCACCTGAGTGCTTTTGCCGATGTCTATCATACCAAACCCAAAGGGTGAGTTCTCAGCGGGGTACATTGTGTCAAATATAACAGGGTACTTACCATGGGAATATAGCCCGTTTTCATATCCCGCCATGTCCTCGGTAGCCTCAATAACCGTGTCCCCTACCAGCTTCATCATATGCACATGACCCTGTGAGGTCTTATAATAACAATCGGTTATAATTGTTCTGTCCTTTAAGGAATAAGTGTCCCCAAGGGTTTCCACCTGTGCATCTCCTGTAAACAGGTCAGAAAACTCAGGATAGCGTTCAATTAAAATGTCATTTTCCACCGCTCCGTTAATAAACACAAACCTGCTGTCCTCAACATCAGGGATGTGCATATCCACATAAATGTCAAGAATATCAATAGCTTTAAGGTCAATGTTTTTCGTAACTGCATCATAGAAAATGCCATAAACGGCAGTACCGTATTTAAGCTTATTACGGATATTATCTTTATAAACTTTCTTAAAGTCCGCCATTTCAAGCTGTGCCTCAATAACCTTATGTAAAAGCTCTGCTGTCTTTGACCCCTCAGGCTCACGCTCAATAATGTTTGCAACAGGGTAGTTATCAATGGCATCAGCACGGCAGTTCTCAATGGCAGAGAAAATGAAAGGCGTATCACAAGCCATTGTTTCGTTAATGCCGTTATAAAGGCGTTCATAACTTAGTTTATAAAATGCCTCATTGTCGCGGATACGGGCAATAAGAGGCTCACGGTCAGCCTTGTAGGTTTTATATGCGTCAAGGGCTTCAACAATGAGGTTTTTATTGACCTTACCCTTATATGTATATGCTGACATATAAAAACCCCCTTAAAGCTCTGCCAAAGCTGACTTGCCAGGGCGAAGAATACCTTTTTCACATTCCTCGGCAATTTTCATTTCAAGGTTTCTGCTCTCCTCAATTACCTCCGCAACATTACGGGGAACAGTAACGGGACGGTCATACATAATCTGATACATTTCACCGTTAATTGAAACCACCGTTTCCGTATCCCCCACAACATTACGGGGCTTGGGGATAATTATTGTAATTTTATCGTTATCTATCTTATTGGTCTTTTTATTTGCCATGTTTTTCTCTCCTTATTAAATAAATCAACCCACTATGCAGAACAATGGGCAAAGGAGATGTGTTGGAGAAAGGCTTTTTCAAAAAGACTTTTCAGCCTTCCCAAAGCACTCCCCTTTGCCGTTCCTGTCTGACAAAAGTGCGCGGGGTGGGGTTTTAAGGGGAGGGCACTCCCTCCCCATTTATCAATTCAAGTTTGCTAATGACTCAATTCTGAGCATCTTAGTCTGCTCTAAAATCTTAAAGAATCTGTAAGCCTTCCAGCCAACAGTACCACGCTGGTTTAAGGGGTCGCCTGTACCAGCTGAGCCAAGAGCCTTGTTAATAATCTCAACTGATCTGTCTCCCGCTGAACCGAACGCGTTCTTACCAATAATAACAGTTGAATAAACAGGTGTACCGTTAACACCGCCATCACCGGGATAGATTTTCATATCAGGCGCAACAGCACCCTCGGGGATATTTGAGTTAACCTCAATGATTGCTTTTCCGTTTTCACCTGCAATAGCATTTGCAATTTTATATTTCTTGTTGTCAATCCAGAATGACTTACCTATCATACCTGCAATTTCATCACTTGTAATTGTTTCAGCAACATAGATTTCAACACCATTTGCCACCTTTGTAACAGTAAGCTCATCATACTTATCGCAGAAAGGCTCACCGCGGAAAACGTAAGCATCAGGGTCCTCAATAAATCTTACACCGAAAAGTCTGCCGATTTCACCGTCATAAAGCTGTTTTGTATCGGCATAAGTATGAGGCTGACGCCACTCCTCATCGTTCCAGATGTTATAGACAACATCGGGGTGGATAAATGCAATATAGTCTGTGCCGTCGGCGGGTTGTACCTTGTTACGCTTCAATGATGTTACTGCACGGCGTACATCCTTGACAGTCAATACATCTGTTAGCTCTGCACGTGAATTTGCCTCACCTGCATAGAAAACGTTAAGACCTGATGCAAGTTCCATTGCGTCAAGATGCTCAAATGTTTCAAGCTGGTTTTCAGTTAAAAGGTCTGTATACTTCAATACCTCAGGTGAGGGGTCGTTTGCAAAGAAGTCAAGCTGGTCTGTGTATGAAACATAGTTACCAAACTGCTCGGGCTCACCCTTAACTCTTGTAATGTTAACGGCAGCACCCTTGGGGGTTACACCCTCTTCAAGAGGCATTGTAGCCTTGGGCAGAGGTGAAAGCTTGTCAAATGCAACAGTCTTTGCACTACCCTTGGGGATATCCACATTCTGTCCGAACTGTGTGTACTTTCTCTTTGTCTTGTTTGCTTCTAATACATAACGGTTTAGAGTCGCCTCCATAAGCGGGGACATGCCGTTACTATTTGTTTTGTTTAAGTTTAAGTTAGTCATAATAATTTACCTATTTCCTTTCTTTTAAGCTTGTATAAATCACCCGTAAACCACTTCTAAGCTCACTCACATACACGAGTATAGCCTCGTTCACTTATCAGCACTTTCCGTATAATTTATCCAACCTTTTACTTGTTTAATATTGAAAATCGTTCATGATTTTCTACCATAATGCAAACAAAGTTTGCAATTCATCATACGCCTTCGCGTATGCTTTCGATATACTTCTTAAAGTCTTCGCTGCTCATCTTTGCAGGGTTAACTACGCTGCCGCCTGTACCTCGACGGGCATGCTGGCCGTTCTGATAAATCTCACGGCGTGGTTTGGGCGTTTCTTTCTTATTTATAAGACCGTACGCCTCAAATACGCTTTTGCCCTCTACTAAGGCATTGGCAAAATCGGGGTTTTTAATTGCCTCAGCTAAATCAAACTCAGGTACAAGATGTTTAATCTCTTCCCCGTCTCTCTGCCACTGTGAGATAAGCTTGTCTTTTTCACCTCCCATACTGTTAAGATTTTCTGCGGGTACGTCTGCACCCATGTCTTTTCTTTTGAACACTTTCGTATTCCTCCTTTGAATTTTGTTTTCACCTCACGGCTCTCGCCCCTTGGTGTAGCATTAGTATATCATCTGGGGGTTTTAAGTTACAGGACATCTTTGGGACTTTTACGCAAAGGAAAGATGTCCTTAAAGTATAACCTTTTCTATGGTATAATCGCGGGGAAAGGAGGAGATAAAATGGGTAGAAAACCGAAGATTGCGACAGAGGCGGAGGTGCTTACATTTCTTACAGATGTAATGCGACGGGATACCCCCGAGGACGTTAAAATCTCCGAGGCGATGACTGCCGCCGATAAACTCATTAAATACTTAAAAGACACGGCGGATAATGACAAAAAAGAAACGGGCGTAGTGATACTGCCCGAGGTAAAATCACAGCATAATTAATAAAGGTTGGATAAATTGCACGGAAAGTGCTGATAAGTGAGCGAGACTATACTCGTGTATGCGAGTGAGCTTAGAAGTGCTTTACGGGTGATTTATACAAGCTTAAAAGAAAGGAAAAGAATATGAACATAACTATGTTAGCACCCCCCGAAGCTACGGGGAATATTGAAAAAGATGTGGAGGAATTAAGGGAGTGGTGTAACTCTATCCACACCCAGTTAAAAAAGATATTTTATAATATAAATTCTTCAAACATAACAGAGGTTGAGGGTGAACTTGTATGGGGTACTATCCCCCTTAGTAACACATCCATTAAGGGTAACAGACTTAATATAACTAACAACACATTTACCCTCACCAATTCCGATGGCAGTAATTACTTAAAACTATCGGACGATAAGCTTATTTTCTGTGGAGAGGTCGTAGCGGAATGACAAAAGTAATCTGGCAACCACAACCTAAGCAGAGGGAGTTTATGTGTCGTGATGAGTACGAGGCACTCTACGGTGGCTCGGCAGGTGGAGGCAAAAGCGATGCAATTATTGCAGAGGCACTAAGGCAGGTAGATAATC
>JAZQFP010000065.1:0-3079 GCA_045539555.1 Candidatus Ornithomonoglobus sp. | reverse complement strand
AAAGAAACTCTATGGGTAGGCAGAATAGTTGTTATTCTTGTTTCAGTAGTTGCATACTTTATTGCAAGCTCAAAGGGCAAGGGTGCACAGGCAATTATGGATATGGTAGGTAATGCATGGGCATTGTTTGGCGGTGCATTTGGACCCGTTGTTATCCTTTCACTATTCTGGAAGCGTCTTACATACAAGGGTGCAATTGCAGGTATCGTAGTTGGTGCAATTGTTGACGTATTGTGGTTATTGTATATGTCATCAAGCACAGGTGTTTATGAGATTATCCCTGCATTTGTTGTTGGACTTGTGGCTACAATTGTAGTATCACTTCTTGACAAAAAACCCTCACCTGAGGTTATTGCAATCTATGAAAGGGCAACAGACAATTCAATTGATGACTAATTCATTAAAAAGACAACAACTTTCGTTGTTGTCTTTTTTTATTGCATTGTGTCGGAGGTTGTGATATAATTAAAGTAAGTAAATTATCAGGAGACGGATATGTATAAATATTTGTTATGGGATGTTGACGGAACGGTGTTAGATTTCCTTGCTGCCGAAGCAAATGCTATAAAAACATTGTTTGGGAAATATAATCTGGGCGTATGCACAGAGGATATGCTGAAACTTTATTCAGGAATAAACGACAAATACTGGAAGATGCTTGAAAGAAATGAGATTTCTAAGCCAGAAGTACTTGTGGGAAGATTTCGTGAGTTTTTTGAAGAAATCGGATGTAATATTAACTGCATTGAAAGCTTTAACAGAGATTATCAGTTAGCGCTGGGCGATACTATTGAATTCTGTCCCAATGCAAAGGAAATGCTCCTTTCACAGAAATGGAAGTACATTATTTCGGCGGTTACTAACGGCACAAAGGTTGCCCAGGATAAAAAACTCCGCCTGTCGGGACTGGACAAAATATTTGATTATATTTTCATTTCGGAGGATGTAGGTGCAGAAAAACCTAATATTGAGTATTTTAATTATGTCTTTGAGAAGCTTGGTGTAACTGATAAAAGAGAAGTAATAATTATCGGCGACTCATTGACGGGTGATATTCAGGGTGGAATAAATGCGGGAATTGATACTTGCTGGTATAACCCCCGCCATAAAGAGAATACAACATCGGTTATGCCGATGTTTGAAATTGATGATCTTGGTAAACTTAAAGAGATAGTATAAATAAGGAGTGATAGTATGAAGCGTATAATCTCAGCTTTACTCACAATGTGTATGATGTTTGCCTTTGCCCCTGATACTATGGCGGCGAATGAAAACTGGCGCGACCCCTTTGTTACACGAATTATGAAGACGATTTCTCAGGATCCTACATATACAGATGCAGTCCTGACAGACCTTGACCGTGATGGAATACCTGAGGCGTTTATAATTAAAAAGGGTGCTTACGGCGGAATTAAAACGGGCTTTACAATGCGTAATAATTCCTTGGTAGAGATTGAAACACCTTCAAATATTATCGGTGAATGTTTGCAGAATATTGAAGTGTTTGTGAAGAACGATACCTATATCTTCGTAGGTCTTGAAGTTCCCAGATATCAATCACAGATTGCATACTATAAATTGATTCTCATAGGGGACAAGCTCACTGCAACCCGAATCCTGAAAAGTGATGTAAGCCCTTACGCAAACCTTACATATGTGGATAAGGTGTCCTCAAATTTGCTTGTTGATGGATATCCTAACAGAAGCAAGATTTTCGAGTTTGTATCAAGCTACGATATGGTAAATGAGATTTCGGCTGTTCGTTCAAGTGCCAATATCGAGGTTGACGGACGTACTGTTCTTGTTGATGGTTATAGTGTAAACAACTCCAATTATTTTAAGGTTCGCGACATTGCTATGCTTGTTAGAAATACTAATTGCAAGTTCAATGTAGAATGGAATTCTCAGATTGAAGCTATTGATATTTTTACTAATAGTGATTATGTAGTAATAGGCGGAGAGCTTTCAGGCGAAATAGAGCAGGATATGAATGTGGTTGAAAACTCTACACCCATTTATGTAGACGGAATTCAAAGGGCAATAACGGCATATAACATTAACGGAAGCTCTTACTTCAAAATCAGAGACCTGGCAGATGCAATAGGTTTTGAGGTTTTATGGGACGGAGATACCCAGACAATAAGTATTGAAACGGAGTAAAAGTATGTATAAAATAAAAAAGTCAGACCATGTAATAACCTGCGCTTGTGATAGTGTATGGGATAATGCAAATGTGGCGGAGATAAATAATTTTAACTGGGACAAAAATATGAGTACTCCGCATACGACTGCAAAGCTTTTGTGGAGTGAGGCGGGAGTTCATGTGAGAATGGTAACGGATGAAACTCCGTTACTTGCCCGTGTTACAAAACAGAATGGTGATGTATATGCCGACAGTTGTATGGAATTTTTCATCCGCCCCAACTCGAATGATGAGAGATACATAAATTTTGAATTTAACGCATTTGGAACAAATTATTTTTCAGTTCGTTACTCACGGGATAATTTTGAATTAACCAAATGGGGAAAGAAAGATTTTAATGTTAAGTCCAAGGTAAATGATGGCGAATGGGTTTTAATGTTCACAATGCCGTTTAGTATGGTGGATGAGATTTTTGGAGGTCATACGGATATAATGTACGGAAACCTCTATAAGTGTTGCGAAGATAAAGAACCCATGCATTTTGCGTCGTTTTATCCTATTGATACCCCCGCACCCGATTTCCATTGCCCACAGTTTTTTGGGGAATTTATACTTGAAAAGTAAAAGTACAGGAGAATTATAATGAAAGAAGCTATATATAAAATATTAAAGATAGTAGCATGGGTAATAATGGTACCTCTTATATGCATTGTATACGTTATAACGTTACTTGCATGTCAGAGAATAGATGAAGTTTCTCAATGGTCATGGCTACTGTCACTGACAGTAGTTGCCATATTTACCTTAGGTGTAGCCATAAGGAATAAAATGCCAGGTGGCGTAACAGTTGCAACCCTATTAGCGACGATGATAAATTTACTCATAAGCTTCACGGCATATTCTTACACGTTTTAAGAATTCAAAAAGCACCCGTCA
>JAZQFP010000064.1:0-9051 GCA_045539555.1 Candidatus Ornithomonoglobus sp. | reverse complement strand
AATCAAAAAGCCACGCATAAAGCGTGGCTTTTTTTCATACTCTTTATGGGGGTGTGGCAAATGTTAAATATAATAATCGCTTCATGCTCAATTGTTGCAGCGCTCATTGGGGCAGGTTTTGCATCAGGCGAGGAAATTCTCTGCTATTTCGTTGTCTTTGGAAAACATGGTGTATGGGGACTTGCTGCGGTATCGCTGTTCTTTTTATTGTTTATTCTTTCCGTTCTCATTTATTGTATTAAAAATCACATTACAACGTATAGTGAATTTTTAGAAATTTTTAAGAGCACATATTCTCAACGGTTAATCAAAGGAACAACCGTTATTTTTTCATTGGCAGTCTATTCTGCCATGCTTTCTGCCTTAGCAGAAGTAATAACAAGTATGATTCCTCTTTCCCCCGCGGTTGCAGGACTTGTTGTAACTGTTCTTGCAGTTGCAGTTTTCATAAAAGGCACAGACAGAGTTTTTGCATTTAACGGCGTCATTGGTATTGGTCTTGTATTCTTTATGACTTTTGCCATATTATATATTCTTACCTGGCGTGAAATTCACACATTCTCCCCCGTTGTTCTCCGTTCCACAGGAGACGGCTTTGTTTATGGCGGTTACAACCTTGTTACTCTTACGCCCGTTCTTATTTCCCTTAGCAAACGGTTGTCTACAAAAACTGATGCTCTCACCGTAACCCTTACTGCAACTTTTATTACAAGTATCTTAATTGGTCTTGTTTTTGTTCTTCTTTCCATTTATCACAACAAAATTGCACTGGGCCCTCTTCCCTTGCTTACTCTTGCAAAACGCCAGAGTGTCGGCTTTGGTATTTTCTACACTTTTATTCTGTCCTTTGCCATAATAACCACCCTCCTTTCAAGCGGCGGTGCGGTAGTCGACTCCCTTGCTATTAAAGAAAAACCCTTATGTATAGGAGCTGTCTCTGTCCTTGCCTATGGTCTTTCAGGAATTGGCTTTTCAAATCTAATAAACATAGCATACAGACTTTGTGGAATTGCGGGAATTTTTGTTTGTGGTGCAACAATTTTTGCAATAGTCAGGAAGAGAAAAACGCCCAAAAAATTTAATAATTAAAACGCGTTTTTTATCGTATAATTGCAAATAATCGCGATTTTCAAAGGTAATTAGGTTTTTTGTTGCGTTTTCGCGATATTATTAGCTTGAAAAAAGATTTATGGTATGGTATCATTAGAAAGTCGTTTGACGACGGGAAAAACTTGAACTAACGGGATGTGGCGCAGTTTGGTAGCGCATCTGGTTTGGGACCAGAGGGCCGCAGGTTCAAATCCTGTCATCCCGACCAAACATAAGGGAGTATAGCTCAGCTGGGAGAGCATCTGCCTTACAAGCAGAGGGTCACAGGTTCGAGCCCTGTTACTCCCACCATTTTCCTAAAAACTAAATATGCTGGTGTAGCTCAATTGGCAGAGCAGCTGATTTGTAATCAGCAGGTTGCGGGTTCGAGTCCCATCACCAGCTCCAAGCGGGACAAGGAAACTTGTCCCGTAACATTAAGGGAGAGTTCCCGAGTGGCCAAAGGGGACAGACTGTAAATCTGCTGCTTATAGCTTCGGTGGTTCGAATCCACCCTCTCCCACCAGAAAAAAGACATCCTCATGGATGTCTTTTTTCAATGAAGCGTTCCTTTCAGGAACATTAAGCAGCATTTGGCTATGAAGCCGCTTCGCTTATGAAGTGTTGCTTTCGCAACATTACGGAACGCTTTGCTTCATTAATTCGCAAAGCGAATTTACTTAATGGTGGCTTTGCCACCACTTCATTTTTGCCAATGGCAAATACTTCATTTACAAATTCTATAATCTATGATATAATTTCCGTAAAAGGCGGGTGTTACACATGCATGAAAACAAATTATCTGTTCAATCTATGGATTTTTCTGTTGATATAATAAATCTGGTTAAAACCCTGAAATCAAAGAAAGAAAGTATTATATCTAATCAAATAGGCAGAAGCGGTACATCAATAGGTGCTAACATCCGCGAAGCGCAGTATGCACACGGAAAAGCAGATTTTATTGCAAAATTACAAATTGCACTGAAAGAATCAAACGAAACAGGATACTGGCTTGAACTACTTTATAAAACCGATTACATTGATGAGTCTACATACAAATCTCTTGACTCAAAATGTACAAATATCAGAGTAATGCTTATCGCTTCTATCAATAGAGTGAAAAACAACTTAAAATAAAGGAACATTATGGAAAAAATACTGATTATCGGCGGTAATGGTAGCGGAAAAACAACATTCGCCAAAGAACTCTCCAGAAAATTAAATATACCTGTCATCCATCTCGACAAACTCTATTGGAAAGACAATTGGCAACACGCTTACCCTGATGAGTTTGATGAAAAACTCATGGCAGAACTTGTGAAAGACACATGGATAATAGACGGAAATATGAAGCGAACCCTTCCACTTCGACTTAAACATTGCGACACTGTTTTTGTTTTTGATTTTTCGCGAATTATGTGTATGTTGGGTGCCATCAAACGAACATTTCAAAACTATGGTAAAAGCAGAAATGATATGGGTGGTTACTGCCCCGAAAAAATATCCCTTAGTTTTTATAAAAGCATTTGGAAAGGCACAAAAAATACAATGGCAAACTTCTATAAAGCCATTAAAGAAGAACCAGCCTTAAATATAATTATATTTAAGAAAAAGAAAGACGTTCGTGATTTTCTATTAAAAATATAACAAAAAAGACATCCTCACGGATGTCTTTTTTTACTGCTTTATTTTAATTGTGTCGGCTTTGCCAAACTTGATAAATACTGTGTCTTCGCCGTCTCGCTCTGCTTTCCAACCCTTTGAGTTGGTTGTGGCATTTCCCTTTACACGAACACACATCATTCCGCCCTCGGCAAATTTTACCGTGGCGTTATCTTTATCAACCCTCACTTTTGCGGGTATGTTTATACCTTTTATAATAAGTCCGTTATATTCACCATGCTTTATTGTAACGCCGTTTCCTATGGATACATATAAGTTGTTACCCTCGGCACGGCTTACCTCGGCATTAGTTACATACTCGTTAGCGTCTGTGCCGTCAGGGAAAACCACCTTGACTCCGATAGTATCTGAATATTTCTCATCATAAAGACCACGCCCCGCGTCTCTTACTTCCTTTGAAATATAAATGCCGTCATCAGTAAGTCCCGCATCAATATCTGCATTATATGTGGCTGCCGTTATTTTTGCCAACTGGTCTTCACGGACAAACATATAGTCATATTCATTAACTACTGCACCAACCTTATCTGCAAGTACTTTTTGGTTATCCTCTGCTTCATACATATAATCGCAATGATTATAGAACAGTAATGGCATCTCATACTGGACTGCCGTATAGGAATGAGCACCGTCCCCATGGGGAGTGTTGCAGGTTTCAAATACTATAAAATCTGCACCCTCTAAATACATGGGCATTGGAATTGCATTTTCACCGCAATTCTGAGGCACCCATTTTGCCTCGGGCAAGGTTGAGCCACTGTTCCACAGAAGTCCCTCGCTCCATTGAGCCATAAATGTGCCGTTATAGTCAGGGTTATACCCATCTATTCCGCTACCGTCGTAACCATAGTTACTTGTGTACCATGTATGTTGATTTATTCCTTTATTGTTCCACTCTATCCCATAACTGTCAAAGGCTTGTTTGTGGAACTGTAATTCCTCTCTCTCCTGCTCAGGAGACGCATACTTGTGTGTCATACCGTGAACGCCCACATAAATACCATTATCCTCGCAATATTTAAGCTGACGCTCTAATTCCTCACGATACGGGAAATATTCGCTGTCAATGGGGTACGCCATACCATATTCAAGGCTACCTGATATCAAATCGTCGTCTCCATCGCGGTCAATATCATAAAATCTGGGTACGCTATTCATACCAATGGTAACACGCTTGTTTCCGCGTCTTGAATTGGTGTCTGTTTCTATATAACCATTGGGTATATATTTCTCTCCATCAAAGCCGAAAATCTTTACATATCCCTCTCTTGTTCCGCCAAAAAGGGTGTTGTTGTAAATACATGGTGATATCCAGCCCTCGCCAGTCTCCACCGTTACATAATCATTATATAGGGTTGTCTTACCGTCCTCTGTGTAGCCATAATATACCCGCATCTCACCCGTCTGTGAACCAACTGCAAGGTCTGTAATATTATCATTATTAAGATGTCCTGAGGCAACCATACTGTCAGTTAGTCCCGTATTCAAAACGTCATACATATATGTAAACGCCATTGACTTTGGGTTTTTCTCTGTTTTCAGAGACTTATATGCACGGATAACTCCGTCTCCGCTACCCGTTATAATCTCACCCATTCCGTCTCCGTTTATATCAAAAACAACGGGCGATGAAAATGCACCTACATTAAGCTTGTTGCCGCTCTCATCTGTAAAATATGATGGCACACTCATTTCATAATTTGTACCCATCCCGTTACCGCGGAAATAATAAATATTACCGTCAGCACTACCGCAGATAAGGTCCATATTGCCATCCTCGTCCCAGTCTATGGGGGATGGATATGCTCGTTTTACATACTGGGGACTATCCTCAAAATAGCTCTCTGTATCCTCGTAATAGTCTAGTTCAAGCCATTCGTTGCCTGATACAATATGAGTTCCGCTACAATATGCACCCTCATAGCTATCAGCCTTGTAGCCATTATTATATTCAAGATATGTAACACTCTCTGCACGTTTGAACCAGGTATATGAATTTCTTACCAAAGTGTATGAGGGCATTTGGTTATTGTCCATACAATACTTTGTAAACTCCGTCATTGACTCATTGGCAATTCCCGTTATATCCTCATAATGAAGTTCCCACGCAGCCGCTTTTGTGCCATAAGAACCAAATGTTCTTTCCACAGCAAAACCGTGCTTTTTGAGGGATACATACTCTGCATAATAACTGCGTAAAAGATTTTCCGCCGCAGTTGTTGTAAATGCCATACTCTCCCCCGTCTCACCCTTTTTTAACTCCGAGACGGTGAACTTTGAGGGTAGCACAGGGTTTGTTATAAACACATCACCCTCGCCATAATGGTTTACAGTATAAAGACCTATTCCGTCTTTTCCTGCAATTATGTTGGCAGTTGACGGGATAATTCCATAACCGTAGTCATATTCCATATAATTCCCAAAATCAATATATGATTTTAAGGCAGTAGTATAATCATACAATAACTGACTGATATTTGTAAGGTTGTCCTCTGTGTATAAATATTCTAAATCTACGGGTTGTCCCTCAAATGTGACAATCTCATTAGCACCAAGAAATTCATTGGGGAATTCCACAATACAGTCGTTGTTTAGAACAACCGTACCGCCATCCTTTACAAATGTCTTAATATCCTCAACCGAAATATCCTCTGTTATTTCTTCAATGTATGCAATGTCAAAATCGGAAATGTCGGTGTCTCCGTCTGCCACAACAACATCAAGGTTTGCCATAATGCCGTTATAGAGCATTCCCGATATTTCGTCTGTGTCTCCTCCTATAACAAGTGCCTGAACATTACATTCTCCCGACGCCTTAACAGGAGTCTGGGTGCAGCCAGAAAGAGACACCACCGATGATATTGACATAACAACCGTAAGAACAACGGTAATTATCTTTTTCATAAATCTACTCCTCTTAAAAGGCCTCGTATATAAATGAACCGTTACCTGTAAAGAAAATGCACACAAGCAAAAACATTATAAGATATATTAAAAATGTAATTATTTTTTTAACAGCTTTCATCAAATCAGCCTTTCATAGTCATAATCACTGAACATAATATTTCTGTTTGTAGTTCTCATACATCTCTGTAAATTCTCTACCCAATTCTGACTCACCAATACCTGACTTTAACTGGTTAAGATACTCGTGAATTTCAAAAGAGTCGTGAGCAATTTCAATGAAACAAGCTGCAATATTTGAACAATGATCAGAAATTCTCTCATAACTGTTAAGTATATCCATAAGAATAAAACCAAGCTCCATTGTGCAATCGCCCTGTTGAAGTCTGTTAACATGACCTTTCTTAATCTTTCTGTTAAGTCGGTCAATAACCTGTTCTAATGGTTCAACCTGCTTTGCAACCTCCATATCGTCATATGCAAGTACACGGTATGAAAGGTCAAGAATCTCAGCAACAGCGTTAGCCATAATAGAAATGTCCTTCTTCGCTGACATTGAAAACTCAACTTTCTTTTCGTATACCTCTTTTGCAGTATCTGAAAGGTTACGCGCATGGTCGGAAATTCTCTCAATATCACTAATCACATGCAAAAGCTCTGTTACGATTTTACTCTCCTTTGCAGACATTTGTGTCGCTGCAATTTTAACAAGATATGTACTTATTTTATCTTCGTATTTATCAACCGTATTTTCAAGGCTCTCAACTTTTTTATATTCTTCCATAGTGAAATTGTCGAAAAGATATTTTGCCTTGTTAAAGGTTGTAATAGATAATTTCATCATATCGCATACAAGGTCTTTACACTTTTCAATAGCGAATGATGTAACATCCAGAAATCTGTCATCAAGAGTATCAAATACGTCTGTTTCTCTTTCTTCTTCCTTACTCTTGATAGTCTTAATTGCAAGTTTCTCAAACAATGAGCAGAAAGGAAGCAATATTACAGTTGATAAAATATTAAACAAAGTATGAATTACAGCTATCTCAAATGCACTTACATTCTGTGTCATAAAGTCAAAACCAATTAAGTAATTTAACAAATAGAAAATGCTAACAACTACTGCAACACCTACCATCTTTATGTATAGGCATGAAAATGCTACGCGCTTTGATTCTGTATTACCGCTGAAAGATGAAATAATAGGAGTTATTGTTGTACCGATATTTTGTCCCAATATAACGGGAATTGCAACTGCATAAGATATATTACATGAAAGCGATAAAGCCTGTAATACACCAACTGATGCAGATGATGATTGAATTACTGCCGTAAATAGTGTACCTACCAAGATACCCATTAAGGGGTTTTCAAACATAGTAAGAAGATTTGTGAAAGTCGCATTGTCTCTCAAACCCTCTACTGCACCACTCATGGCATCCATACCAAACATCAAGATTGCAAAACCAATAAGAATTGTTCCCACATTTTTCTTGCTGTCATCTTTGGCAACCATACCCATTATAAAACCAATAGCCGCAAGAATGGGTGTAAAAGATTCAGGTTTCAAAAGTTTTAAGAGAATAGCTGTACCGCCAATATCTGCTGTACTCAAAAGCCATGCCGTAACGGTTGTACCGATATTGGCACCCATAATAATACTGATTGTCTGACCCAGTTTCATAATGCCTGAGTTTACAAAACCAACAAGCATTACTGTTGTTGCAGATGATGACTGTATAACTGCTGTTACTGCAAAGCCCAGCAAAAAGCCTTTTAACCTGTTGGATGTAAGCTTTGCAAGAATTGATTCAAGCTTACCTCCTGCCAGTTTCTTTAAGCTGTCTCCCATAAGGTCCATACCGAACAGGAAAAGTACCAGTCCGCCAATTAAACTCAAAACTGAAAAAATATCCATAATTTCCTCCTAATGTATGACATAATTTGATAATTAAAAATGGATAGTACTATTGTATCATAAAATTTCGCAAATTTCAACAAAAAAAAGAACGACCTTAAAGGTCGTTCCGTAAAATTCTTATTCAGCAACGAAAGGCATCAATGCGATAATTCTTGCTCTCTTAATCGCAGTTGTAAGCTGTCTCTGATGCTTTGCACAAGTACCGCTGATTCTTCTGGGAACTATCTTACCACGCTCTGAAACGTAGCGACGAAGCTTAGCTGTATCCTTGTAGTCAATGTTCTCAACCTTGTCTACACAGAACATACATACCTTACGCTTAGGTCTTCTAGCTCTCTGCGGTCTGTCATTTCTCTCAGCCATTAGAATTTCCTCCTTCAATTTTTATCCGCGGGCATCAGAACGGTAAATCGTCCTCACTGCCCAAGTCATTCGCAAAACTTAAATCTACAAAGCCACCGTCATCCTGTGTTGTAGGCATCTGGGGCTCCTGTGGTGCACTGAATCCGCCAAAGTTTGTCTGGAACTCACCTGTTGTATGACTTGCACCTGACTCGTTCTTTGAGCTTGTAAAGAAAGCATTGTCAACCATAACCTCAGTTGAGTACTGGCGTTTGCCATCCTTATCATCCCATGTACGAGACTGTAACTGTCCTTCAACGGCAATCATTCTGCCCTTTCCAAAGAAACGGCAAACAAACTCTGCGGTCTGACGCCATGCTACGCAAGTGATAAAATCAGCCTGCTGGCCACCCTCTTTACGGAATCGTCTGTCAACAGCGATTGTAAATCTTGTAACAGATGTGCCCTGTGGCGTCTGTCTTAATTCGGGATCTGCGGTTAAGCGACCCATTAAAATAACTCTGTTCATAATGCCACCGCCATTAATTAAACTTCGTCCTTGCGAATGATGATTGTTCTAAGGATATCCTCATCAATTCTGTATCTTCTGTCAAGCTCCTTGGGGAAATCAACATTTGATTTGAAATTAACAAGAACATAGTAACCCTCAGACTTGAAGTTGATAGGATATGCAAGCTTTCTCTTGCCCCACTCCTCAACTTCGCCGATTTCGCCATTGTCTGTGATAATCTTCACAAACTTGTCCTTCTTTGCAGTAATTGCATCAGGCTCCAATGTCGAATCGATGATAAAAATTGTTTCATAGCTGTGAATTGCTGTTTCTGCCATTTTCTACACCTCCTTATGGACATTTGTCCCACAATCTTCCCTTGTGGGCAAGGAATTGTCTATTACAGACCTAGTAATTATATCACCTGCAAAACCTTTTGTCAAGCATATTTTACAAATTTTACGCATAACATCTCTCTTTTGTTCTAATTTTATTTCTTGTTGTTTTTATAAATTTCTTGATATTTTGTATATAATATGGTACAATAAATATGCTAAACATAACTTAATAAAATCAAAGTAGGGATATTTTATTTTACGGG
>JAZQFP010000063.1:0-8987 GCA_045539555.1 Candidatus Ornithomonoglobus sp. | reverse complement strand
AGAAATATTATTATGCGTTCAGAGATTGCAAAGGCAGCGCGTGATTATTTCTTTGATAATGGCTTTATTGAGATAGAGACACCTATGATGATTAAGTCAACTCCCGAGGGTGCAAGAGACTATGTTGTTCCATCAAGAATTCATCACGGCAAATTCTATGCATTGCCACAGTCCCCGCAGATTTATAAGCAGTTGCTTATGATTTCAGGCTTTGACCGTTATATTCAACTTGCCCGTTGTTTCAGAGACGAGGACCTCAGAGCTGACCGTCAGCCTGAATTTACACAGATAGACCTGGAAATGTCCTTTGTTGATGTTGAGGATATCTTAGAAATGGGCGAGGGCTTTATTAAGTACCTTTATAAGACAGTTTTGAATGTTGACATACCTACACCCCTACCCAGATTAACATACAAAGACGCTATGGAGCGTTACGGCTCAGATAAGCCCGATACAAGATTTGGTATGGAAATCATAAACATCAGCGAGAATGTTAAAGACAGCGAGTTTGTAGTGTTTAAGTCTGCCTTAGAAAATGGCGGAAGTGTTCGTGCGATTGTTGTTCCCAATGCGGCAGAGACATACACGAGAAAAGAAATCGACAAGCTTGTTGAACATGCCAAGGGTATTGGTGCAAAGGGTCTTGCTTATGTTCGTTGGAATGAGGACGAGCCTAATGCAAGTTTCAAGAAGTTCTTTACAGATGAGGAGCTTATGGCACTTATGAATTCGCTTGGTGCAAAGAAAGGCGATGTAGTGCTTATAGTTGCAGATAAGGATAAGGTTACACTACCTGTTCTTGGTGCATTGAGACTTCTTACTGCAAAGCGTATGGATATGATTCCTGACACATGGAATTTCTTATGGATAACAGACTTCCCGTTCTTTGAATATGACGAGGAGAGCGACAAGTGGCTTGCAATGCATCATCCATTTACAATGCCTAAGGATGAGTGTATAGAGTTCCTTGATAAAGACCCCGAGAAAGTTATTGCAAAGGCATACGACCTTGTTCTTAACGGTGTTGAATTGTCAAGCGGTTCAATAAGAATTAACGATTACGAGTTACAGCAGAAGATGTTTGAATCATTGGGACTTACTCAGGAGGAGATTGACGCGAAGTTCGGTTTCTTGGTAGAGGCATATAAGTATGCGGCAGCACCTCACGGCGGTATGGGTATCGGTCTTGACAGACTTGCAATGCTTATGGCAGGTTGTGATAGCCTGAGAGATGTAACTGCATTCCCCAAGGTGCAGAATGCATCAGAGCTTATGTCTCAGGCACCTGGACTTATTGACGATGTTCAGCTTGAAGAATTGGCTATTGCTATTACCAAAGAGGAAGAATAAAAAATAAGGGCGGATAACCGCCCTTTTTTTTATTCTTCGTCAGAACATCCCGCAGTACATAGTACTAAGCATGATACTGATGTTATAATAAGTGAGAAGAAGAAAATCAATACACCTGTTATGATTGCGCCCAGTATGCTGGTTGCCGCAAAAGTAATACCAAGAAGAATTACCGCAGTTAAGATTGTACCTAAAATTCCCGTAAGAACAGTGGGTATAATTCTACATACACAGTCTCTTGCAAGGCTTCTGCGAAGCAATACTGTATAAATAAGCAATAATGCTAATGCAACAACACCAATTCCAAATAAAACCCACAGAAAAGCAGGAGTCAGAGTTATTGTTGCAGTAAATGTTAAAAACGCTGTAATAACACCTAAAATAATACTTGCGATTGCACCTAATCCAGTGCAGTTATATCTGCAATTACAATTAGTCATTCTATATTCACCTCCTGTTATAATATATGAGAAACAGGGGACTTGTGTGAGGTGAAAAAAAACATATAAATTAGGAAAAAATTTACTTGATTATATGAATTTAATATGCTATACTGCAAGTGATAGAAAGTTTATCTCAGGAGGATAATGGTATGATATACAAAACAGGCGAACAGGATAAATATAATTACATATTCCCAAGACCCGAAAAAGACGAGTTTTGTGAAGATAAGAAATATACATTAAAATGTAAGCACACAGATGGTGATTTGATCACATTTTATAAGGAGAATAAGGACGGAAACAGTGATATTAAAATCACAAAAGACCTTACACTTGACAGGGATGAGTACACAATAAAGGTTGATGAGAACGGCATAACAATTACGGCGTCATGTGATGACGGTGTATTTCGTGCATTAACATCACTTCGTCAGCTTATTAAAAAGGGTAATGGCGGGGTTTTATATTGCGATATTCATGACAAACCCGCATTTAAGCAGAGAGGTTATATGTGGGATATCAGCCGTCAGCGTAAGCCTAAGGTTGATTACATTTTAAGGATAGTTGATATGTTGGCAGAGCTTAAATATAATGAGTTCCATTTATATATGGAGGACTTCTCATTTAAGTTCGAGGCATTTCCGCAGTACACGGCAGATTACGATTGTCTGACAGCAGAAGATATCCGCAATATTGACGCATATTGTAAAGAAAGATTTATTGAGCTTGTACCCAACCTTAACGGTATGGGACATATGACTGCATGGCTTGAAAAAGATGAATTTAAGCACCTGGCAGTAACAAATGATACTATAAACTTCCTTGACCCCGAGACATTTGAGCTTATGGATAAAATCTATGGCTCATTGTTGCCTAATTTCTCATCAAAGAGGGTGCATATCGGACTTGATGAGGCAATGGGCTTAGGTAAAAATCAGACAGAAGAGGAATGTAACAAAAAGGGCAAAGCCGTTGTATTTATGGAGTGGCTTAACAAATTGTCAGACCTTTGCGAAAACAAGTATGGCAAGACTGTAATGTTCTGGGACGATATGATTATTAATCACCCCGAAAGTTTGCCGTTGATGCCAAAGAATGCTATTCCTGTTGAATGGGGATACGAAACAATATTCTCACAACTTATACCCGAGAACTGTGCAGCGTTGGAGAAAATGGTGGACAAGTATTATGTTGCACCGTCAGATACAACCTGCCTTGCTTTGACGGGCAGATGGGATGTAACTGAAAATAATATTCGTACAATGGCAGAGGTTGGTCAAAGGCATAATGCCTACGGTTATCTTCTGACCCATTGGGGCGACCCTGACCATCCTCACAATCAGGTTTGGGGATATTTGCAAATTGTTTTAGCAGGACAGTACTCGTGGAACCCTGGTATAAAACAGCAGGGCGGTTGGAGAAAGAATTACTTTGTATATAATGCAGAAGACTTCCTTGATGAGTTTATGTTTGGCGGTGAGAAAGTTTCAAGATGGTTAAGATACCTTGCTAACTATTTCTTGATGGAGCCTGAAAGACTTGCTGTAAGCACAATGTGTGCAAACTGTTTCTATATGCCCATTGCAGAAAAGGTTAAGGTTGATTTCTTTGATGCTGACACATACGGTGGCAGATGGCACTTTGATAACATTATTCGTTATATGAATGACGGCATTGACGAGGTTTCAAAGCTTAATTTTGACGATATTCATAAGCGTGAAATCATTGTTAACTGTAAAATGGTAATTGCAGGTGCAAAGATGTATATTGCAAAGGCAGAGGGTGGCTTTACAAAGTCCGAGTCAGAGGAAATGGTAGCACTTCTTGACTGGATAATTGAAGAGCATCAGGCTTTATGGCGTGTGCGTGATTACGAAAAGGGAATAGAGACATTCTTAAAGGTGCTAAATGACCGTCGCAATGATGCAAAGGAATTTATAAAAGAATAAGGTGATAAAAGTGTTATTTACCACAGGTGAAGATAGATATAACTATATTTTTCCTATGCCTACCCAGGAAGAGCATGGAGACGAAAGCTACAAGCTTAAAAATGCATATAATACGGACGACTTATTGACTTTCTATCAGGAAAACAAAGACGGAAACTCGGATATTTCGATAGAGAAAAACTTAATGTTTGAGCGTGATGAATACACTCTGAAAGTTGACCATAACGGCATTTTTATTATGGCATCATGTGATGACGGCGTATTTCGCGCATTGACATCACTTCGTCAGCTTATGAGAAAGGGCAACGGAGATATTATATATTCCGACATTCACGATAACCCTGAATTTAAGCAGAGAGGCTTTATGTATGATATGAGCCGTCAGCGTAAGCCGAAGCCTGAATATATCTTTGAACTTATTGATATAATGGCGGGTATGAAATACAATGAACTTCAACTTTATATGGAGGACTTGTGCTTTAAGTATGAGGCATATCCAGAGTACACGGCAGATTATGACTGCCTGACCCCTGAGGATATTGTAGCCATTGATAATTACTGTAAGGAAAGATTTATCGAGCTTGTGCCTCATCAGAATGGTATGGGGCATATGAGCGCATGGTTGGAACAGGAGGAGTTAAAGCATCTGGCTGTAACCCCTGATACAATCAATTTCCTTGACCCTGAGGCCTTTGAGCTTATTGATAATATATACGGCTCATTATTGCCATACTTCTCATCAAAAAGAGTACACATTGGTCTTGACGAGGCAACAGGCCTTGGAAAAGGTCAGACTGAGGCAATATGTAAAGAAAAAGGCAAAGCAAATGTGTTTATGGACTGGCTTAATAAGTTATCGGACCATTGCGAGAAAAAATACGGCAAGACTGTAATGTTCTGGTCAGATATGGTGGATAATTATCCTGAAAGCTTTTCACAGATACCCAAAAACGCAATGCCTGTTTACTGGGGATATGAAACGTTGCTTATGCCTTATGCTGACCGTCGTTGCAGAGCATTAAATGAAGCGGTTGATAAATATTATGTCGCACCGTCAACATCGCCTATATATGCTATGACGGGCAGATTTGACACAGCAGAATTTAATATTATGGCTATGGCAGAGGTGGGCAAAGACAATAATGCCTACGGATATCTTCTGACCCATTGGGGCGACCCTGACATGCCACATAATGCCGTATGGAGTTATGTTCCAATGGCACTTGGGGCACAGTATTCATGGAACACAGGAGTAAGACAACATGGCGGATGTCGCAGACCATATTTCAGATTTAACGCTCAGGACTATCTTGATGAATATGTTTTTGGCGGTGCCAAGGTTTCAGCAACACTTCGCGATATGGCAAACTATTACTTGATGGAGCCTGAGAGAATATCTTACAGCACAATGTGCGGTAGTGCTATGTATTACCCTGTAAAAAAACTTGTAAGAGATGATTATTTTGATTCACAACAGGTTTGCAAGAGATACCATTTTGAAAATATAATTGACCTTATGAATCGAGGTATTGACGATGTTTGCGCGTCAGGCGTGAGTGATTTCTATAAGCGACAGATTATAGTAAACATAAAAATGGTAATTGCAGGAGCCGAGATTATGATTGCAAAGGTCGAGAGAGGCTTTACAAAGGAAAAGGCAAATGAGGTTGTTGAACTGCTTGACTGGATAATCGAAGAACATAAGGCGGTTTGGCGTAGTTATAACTATGAAAAGGGAATAGAAGCATTTGTCGCTCAGCTTTGTGCGAGACGCGATGAGGTTAAAGAATTTATAAAAGCATAAAAAATACGAGCCTTTTGGCTCGTATTTTTTTTACAAATCTAATTTCAAGTCATTTTCTTTAATAAGGTTGAACTTTCGCATTGGAATTGCAAATAGCCATGTAAGAATTGCGGGGAGTACAACACATACTAAAATCATACCAATTAAACGATATGTATCAAAATTCTCTGCTGCCATAATTCCGATAGGGCCCACAAGTCCGCAAGTGCCCATTCCTGATGCAATCGCAACTCCGTTTTCTAACTTAAAAATACAAGTTGCAATAGGGCCTGTTACAGCGGAGGCAAGGGTGGGAGGTATCCAGATAAGCGGGTTTCTTACAATATTACCCATTTGAAGCATTGATGTGCCAAGACCTTGTGCTACAAGACCGCCCCAACGATTTTCGCGGAAGCTCATAACGGCAAAGCCAACCATTTGTGCACAACATCCTGCTGTTGCGGCACCACCTGCAAGTCCTACAAGACCGAGGGACGCGCATATAGCTGCGGAGCTTATGGGAAGTGTCAAAGCAATTCCCACAGTTATTGAAACAAGAATACCCATTGTAAAGGGTTGAAGCTCTGTGCATCGCATAATAAATGCACCAAAACCATTCATAATACCGCTAATAACGGGGCCTGTCAAAAGTGCCATAGCAGTACCTGCCATGATAGTAACGGCGGGAGTAACAAGAATATCAATTTTTGTTTCCTTTGATACAATCTTACCCAATTCTGTTGCAACTACAACTGCAAAGAATGTTCCCAGAGGTCCGCCTATATCATTTGCACCAAAGCCAACGGCACAAAGAGAAAACAGAACAAGCGGACTTGCTTTAAGAGCAGAGCCAATAGCAACTGCCATTGCGGGGCCTGTTGCCCCCTGGGCAAAGGTTTTAAGGGTCAGGAAGAACTCTATTCCTGTTTTATCGTAGATTGTTCCAAAAATAGTACCCATTAAAAGTGATGCAAAAAGACCCTGTGCCATTGCACCTAATGCATCAATAAAATACCTCTTGGCAGAAAATTCAATATCCTTTTTTGCGAAAAAAGCCTTTATCTTTTTCAATTCCTACACCTCTTTTGTATAAATTTATTGGAATAAATTATACTCCTGCAATTTCTTTTTGTCAAGGGGAGATAATAAAAAAGAGTAGGAAAACCTACTCTTTTTTGCCCAGAATGTTTTCTGCCAATATGGCGTACCCTCGTGTGGGATCATTTACAAAAACATGCGTTACTGCACCAACAAATTTCCCGTTTTGAACGACAGGGCTACCTGACATACCCTGAATTATGCCTCCTGTTTTTCTGATAAGCTCAGGGTCGGTTATTTCAATAATCATATCCTTGCCGTTTTTAGATGGAAGGGCAATACGCTTAATCTCAATATCATATTCTTTAACGCCCATACCATCAATATCGCAAAAAATGGATGCATTTCCCGTTTTTACATCTTTTGTATCCGCCACCGCAACGGTCTTTATACCATTGATATTTCTGGCATCGCCTGTAATTCCTGTCTGGGAGTTGGAATAGATATTTCCCAGAATGATATCGTTAATATCGCCAGTTATAGCTCCTGGCTCTCCCTTTGAGCCCTTAATGACATTTACATTGGTGCATTTTTGAATAATGCCCTTTTTTATGGGCATAATAGAGCCTGTATCAATGTCGCAAATTCCGTGGCCTAATGCATAAAACCTGTCGCCGTCAACACAGGTAATTGTGCCAAGCCCCGCGGTAGAGTCTCTCAGCCAGAGGCCTAACTTTTTTCCCTCTTTCGTATTTGCAGGAGTAACACATACATCACGCATTTTTCCGTCGCGATTAACGGTAAGAGTTATTGTTTTGCCATTTTCCATTGCATTGGAAATTGATTTGGCAGAAATTGCCTCTTTGCCGTTTATTTTTTTAATTATATCGCCTTTTTCGATGCCATAACCTTTGGCAATGTTGATGCTTTTTCCGTCAATAGTTGTAATCTCGGTAGTGTCGGTAACTACAAGCCCGTCAGTATAGATTTTAATTCCCACAGTTTCACCTACAAGGGTGATATCTTTTGCCTGTGCCGAAACGCCCGTAATTATAACAAATGATAAAATAAAGCATCTTATTGATTTAAGCATTCATATCAGTTCCTCCTCTCAAAGTTTTGTCCTGACGACCTTAATATTGTCGGAAAATGTCGCCCGTGTTATACTATAAAACATATTCTTGAATTGGTGTAAAAAAACATAGCTTTTTTTACTGTTTTGTGTTATACTAATATTAGATTTTAATGTTTGGAGAAAGTTATGAGTGAATATCTTGAAAGATTAAACCCAAATCAGCTTGAAGCGGTAAAGCATACAGAGGGACCGCTTCTTGTTCTTGCGGGTGCGGGAAGCGGTAAAACAACAGTTCTCGCAAGTCGTGTTACATATATATTGGAAAACAGTGAAACAAAGCCATGGAATATTCTTGCAATTACTTTTACCAATAAAGCGGCAAATGAAATGCGTACAAGAATTGCCAACTACATTGGAGAAGAGAATGCCAAGGATATGTGGATAGGAACTTTCCACTCAATTTGTGTGAGAATTTTGCACACGTGTATTGAAAAGGTTGGTTATTCCTCAGGCTTTTCTATTTATGACAGCACGGATGCAAGAACTATTATAAAAGAATGTGAAAAGGAACTTGGTATAGACGAAAAGAGTTTTCCTTACAGAATGGTTTTAAGTGTTATTTCAAAGGCAAAGAACAGTTTGCAGGAACCCGCAGATTTCTTTGTAGATAACAGTGGCAGTGTGAGAGGAAAGATACTTGCAAATATTTACAGTTTATATCAGGACAAATTAAAGAAGAGCAACGCTCTTGATTTTGATGATATTATTCTTTTGACAGTAAAGGCACTAAGAGATAATAAAGATATACGGGAAAAGTATCAGGACAGATTCCGTTATATCTTAGTGGACGAATATCAGGACACCAATGATTTACAGTATGAGCTCATATCACTACTTGTAAATGAGGATGCAAACATCTGCGTTGTGGGAGATGATGACCAGAGTATTTATGCATTCCGCGGTGCAAACATAAACAATATTTTAGATTTTCAGGATGATTTTAAGGGTGCAAAAAAGGTTACTCTTGATGAGAATTATCGTTCAACTGCAAATATTCTTAACGCAGCAAACTCAGTAATAGAGCACAACAACAAGCGTCTGGGCAAAACTTTATGGACAAGAAAGGGTGCAGGTGAGTCCATAGGCTTGTATGTGGCTTTTAATGAAAAAAGTGAAGCGGAATTCGTTGCACAAATGGTGAAGCGTGAGAAAAAGCTACGCGGAAGATTTGGAGACTGTACGGTACTTTACAGAACCAATGCACAGTCCCGTGCAATAGAGGAAGCATTTATGTATGAGGCTATACCTTATAAAGTTCTTGCGGGACAAAAGTTCTATGACCGAAAAGA
>JAZQFP010000062.1:0-12167 GCA_045539555.1 Candidatus Ornithomonoglobus sp. | reverse complement strand
ACTGCCTCTCTTTACACCAATATCAATTGTATAGAACTCTTCGGGAATAAAATTCAAAATTTCTTCTTCACGGTCGCAAATAAGACGGGTTGCAACTGACTGCACCCTACCCGCACTAAGTCCGCGTTTTACTTTTTCCCATAAAATAGGGCTTATTTTATAACCAACAATTCTGTCAAGAATACGACGAGCCTGTTGTGCATCAACAAGATTCATATCTATGGCACGAGGGGCCTTAATTGCTTCTTTAACAGAATTTTTTGTAATTTCATTAAAAGTAACTCTGCACTTTGATGCTGGATCAATTTCAAGAGCCTTGGCAAGATGCCAGCTAATCGCTTCACCTTCGCGGTCAGGGTCGGTTGCAAGTAAAACTGAATCAACCTTCTTCGCCTCTTTTTTTAATGATAATAATAAATCACCTTTTCCGCGTATAGTAATATACTTAGGTTCAAAGTCATTATCTATATCTACTCCCAAAGTACTTTTGGGAAGGTCGATAACATGACCCATAGATGCAACAACTTTATAGTTCTTGCCAAGATATTTCTGAATTGTACCTGCTTTTGCAGGAGACTCTACAATTAATAGAATACTCTTTGCCATCATATCCTCCGATTTATATTTGTTATATTGTTAATTCATACATATTTCCATCAAGTTTTTTAACAATACCGTTTAATTCAAGCATCAAAAGCTCAGTGCTTACGGCACTCTGTTCAAGCCCAAGCTTACGTATCATAACGTCAAACTGGCATTGTCCTTGAAGTAATAATCTGATTATCTTTTCTTGGCTTTCATTAAAAGCATCAAAATTAATTTTATTAACTCTATCGAGACTGCTTTCCACAGGTTCTTCCTCATTTTCTATCTCAATTTCAAAATAAGGATATTCATTCATAATATCCATATAGGATGTTACAAGTTTAGCGCCTTGCCTTATAATATCGTTACAACCTTGTGAACCTATCGAAAACATTGAGCCAGGGACTGCATAAACATCCCTGCCGTACTCCACCGCATGAGATGCAGTAATAAGAGCACCGCTTTTCCGTGGTGCCTGAGTAACTAAGACACCATAGGAAAGTCCTGCCATAATT
This sequence comes from Candidatus Ornithomonoglobus sp., assembly GCA_045539555.1. GTDB lineage: Bacteria > Bacillota > Clostridia > UBA1381 > UBA1381 > Ornithomonoglobus. The sequence goes on along the minus strand of JAZQFP010000062.1, from coordinate 11,067 downwards.
CTATTTCGTCTCGGGAAATTATGGGGTAATGCCTTCATATCTGGCGGATACTCCGTTATAACAACACCATTTTTGGCAATAGTATGGAACAAATGCTTATGTTCAGGTGGGTATACCTTATCAAAACCTCCACCCAAAACTGCTACGGTTTTATTTCCTGACTTCAAGGCTGCAACCGCTGCAACAGAGTCAAGGCCTCTTGCCATACCACTTACTACCACAGCTCCTGCTTTTGCAAGGTCATAAGAAATTTTCTGTGTGGCATTCTTGCCATACTTATTGTAAGTACGAGTGCCGACAACAGTTATAGTAAGTAATTTTTCCCAGTCCATCCTTTCACCATACATATATAATACATGCGGTGGCGTATCAATATGTTTAAGCATGGTTGGATACTCATCATCCTCGATAGTTACAACCCTTGAATTAAGAGCTTTTGTTTTATTATATACGCTAATAGCTCTGTCAAGAGACTTATCCATAACGTACTTTTTTACCTTAGATGAAAACCCATTTAATTCTTCGTGATCTTCAATATTATAAATTGATAATGGATCACCAAATTTATTTATAAGAGCCTTGATTTCTATATATGTCAACTTGTCTTTTAATGTTAACCACAACCAATATATTTTATTATCGTTCATCTTTTGTACTCCTCTGGCGTACTGCTTCATACATCATAATGGATGCTGCAATACTCACATTAAGCGACTCTGCATTGCCAATTATTGGTATAATAATATGTCTGGATGCATCAAGAATCTCACGACTTACACCATTAGCTTCATTTCCTACTATAATAATACAGGGTTTTGTAAAATCAACTTCTGTATAATTTATACTATCATTCTCTAATGCACCACATAACAGCGAGGTTTCGCTTCTTAATGAAATCAATGCATCGTGAGAAAAATCGGGCACAACCTCTATATTAAAGAATGAGCCCATGCTCGAACGTACACATTTAGGACTATAAGGATCAGTACAACCATCAGATAACAGTACACCCTTAAACCCCGCAGCGTCCGCAGTTCTTATAATTGTTCCAAGGTTTCCTGGGTCTGATACGCTATCGCAATAAACATATAACTGTTTATTATCGTACTTAAACTCATTGTTTCTCATTTTCAGTACTGCAATTACACCCTGTGGAGTTTTTGTATCACAAAGTCCATCGAAAATCATATCACTAATAACAATTATCTCTGAACTAGTCTCTAAAAAATCTGTATTTTCCCTATAAAAGCTTTCACTCATCGCAATAGTTTCTATCTCATAAAGAGAGTTAATTGCATCTATGACAGATTTTTTCCCTTCAACTACAAAGAGACCCTCACTTATGCGGGTCTTCTTCTGCTGTAATGATTTAATAAACTTATATTTCTTATTTTTCGTTGTGTTTATTACATCTATCATATTATCAATTCCTCAATACAAAAACAACATCATTATTTACATATTACTATATACTATCTTCATTTGTTTTGCAAGAGTAATTTTATTTCCCGTCCGCTTTTTCCTTATTATAATTAAGTAAAATTATACCTGTGCACACAAGAATTATTGTAAACACAAGGTTTACGGGCGAAACGTTACTTGACTCTGTCAGTAACAGATTTGACAATAAAACTCCAAATACAGGAATCATAAAAGTAAATACCGTTACTTTTGATACAGGGTTGTGTTTTAGAAGTATACCCCATAATGAATATGCAAGAGCCGAAAGCAATGCAAGGTATGTTAAAACTGCCACTGCCTCGTATGATGTGATAGTAACCTCTCCGCCAAACACTAAACCAATAAGTATCATAAACAGTCCACCCATAATGAACTGATAACCGCTTATTACAACAGGATCTTCATCATTTGAATATCGTTTAATAAGAACTGATGAGAATGCATAGGCGATAGCAGAGAATATAACAAAGCAATCACCTGTAAAGTTCATATTAAAATCTAACCCGTTAAGGTTTACAAGAATAATGCCTGAAAAGCCCAAAACACATGCAATAATTTTTTTCAGTGTGAGCTTTTCCTGACGGAATACAAGACTTGCGATTAATATTGCAAAAAATGCATTTGATCCACTTGCGATTGTTCCTTTAACACCCGTTGTGTTTGCAAGTCCAATATAGAAAAATATGTATTGAATAACTGTCTGAAAAGCACTCACAACAGAAACTTTTGACCAGCTTTCTTTTTTAGGGAACAAAAACTTACGCCTTGCTATACTGAATATAAGAACAGTTAACGCTCCTGCAAAAGCAAATCTTATTCCTGCAAACAAAATTGTAGATGGAACATCCTTGTCAGGCAACATAAGTTCATAACCCATTTTTATAAAAGGAGTTGCACTTCCCCATAATGCACAACAAAACAATGCAACAAGCGTAACAAAAATTGTATTCGTATAAATCTTATTTTTCATATTAACTCTCTCCGTATGTATTTCGTTCAACAAGCTATATGATACCACAATCATTTTATAAATTCAAGAGTTTTTTAGTAACACAATTTACATCACCTAAGTATTATACATATAGCAAATTAAATCTGGATGTGATAAATAATGAATGAAAATATTTTAATGGCCTTTGCATTAACACTTCTTGCAGGACTTGCAACGGGAGTCGGAAGTATAATTGCACTTTTTACAAAAACCACAAATAAGCGTTTTTTATCTACCGCCTTAGGTTTTTCCGCAGGTGTTATGCTATACATTTCATTTGTGGAAATGTTTCCAAATGCACAGGAATATCTGTCAGAAAGCTATGGTGCAGAATCAGGAATGTGGATAAGTATCTGTTCTTTCTTTTCTGGTATATTTCTTATAATGATTATCGATAACTTTATACCATCACCCGAGAGCGACCTCACTGCTTCAAAAACTGGTCAGCATGATGCAGTTTTACAAAGAATGGGAGTACTTATGGCATTGGCAATAGCAATACACAACTTCCCAGAGGGCCTTGCGACCTTCACATCAACCCTTGACGATGTATCCCTTGGACTCGCAATCGCCATTGCTATTTCAATACATAACATCCCCGAGGGAATTGTTACATCTGTCCCTATATATTACGCCACAGGGAACAAAAAGAAAGCCTTTATTATTTCTATTATGTCAGGGTTAACCGAACCCCTTGGTGCGGTTTTAGGCTATCTTATTCTGAGACCGTTCCTATCAAATACCCTGTATGGAATTATTTTCGGTGTGATATCAGGAATTATGGTCTATATTTCTATCGAAGAACTCATTCCAATGGCGCGTGAATATGACAAAGGCAACTCTATGATACTGGGTGCAACCGCGGGAATGATAATTATGGCCGTTAGCTTAATATTATTTATGTAATATATTTAGAAAACACCTTGAAATAATACATTTTCTGTGATATAATATTATGAGATTTTTATATACACAGGAAGGGATATACAATGTTTGACTTACATTTATCAGAAATTGAGACTGCTGCTAAAAGATTAGCAAATACTATACATAAAACATCTCTGGATAAATCTACTACATTCTCAGAAATGACAGGCGGAGAAATTTACCTTAAATTTGAAAACCAACAGAAAACAGGTTCTTTTAAGATAAGAGGTGCTTCAAATAAAATTGCATCACTTGTTGAAAAAGGCGAAATCAAATGTGCAGTAGCATCATCTGCGGGTAATCATGCCCAGGGTACAGCGTATGCTTCAAAGGTACATGGCATCCCTGCAATAATTTGTATGCCTAAATCAACCCCTATCGCAAAGGTTGAGGCAACAAAAGGCTATGGTGCAGAAGTTGTTCTTAGCGGAGACTGCTACGATGATGCATATAACAAAGGCTTGGAGATTGCAAAAGAACAAGGTGCTACTTTTATCCACCCCTTTGATGACCTTGAAGTAATGGCAGGTCAGGGTACAATTGGTATAGAAATTTTAGAGGCTTTGCCTACTGTTGATATTATTCTCGTTCCAGCGGGTGGCGGCGGACTATTGGCTGGTGTTGCCGCTTGTATTAAACAGATTAACCCGAGAGTTAAAGTAATCGGTGTTCAGGCAGAGGGTGCTCCTGCTATTGCAAATTCATTTGCAGAGAAAAGACATATCTCTACTGATAAAATAAGAACAGTTGCTGATGGTATTGCCGTTAAGAACCCTGGCAAAAAAACAATTGAACTTATAAACAAATATGCTGATGATGTTGTTACAGTTTCAGACTCTGAAATTTCATCAGCTATCCTTATGCTTATGGAAAGAACGAAGCAGGTTGTTGAACCCGCAGGTGCAACAACTCTTGCTGCCGTTTTATCTGGCAAGGTAGATGTTAAAGGCAAAAAAGCAGTATGTGTTTTATCAGGTGGTAATATTGATGTTTCATTTATCACTAAGATAATTGAAATTGGTTTGTCAACAAGAGGAAGAAAAATTAAATTCTACACTAAATTGCTTGATATTCCAGGCAGTCTTGGACATCTGTCAAAGGTACTAAGCGATTCTAATGCAAACATTATAATGGTTCAATACGACCGAATGGGCAAAGACCTTGACCCTGATGAGGTAATTATCCACATTGCATGTGAAGTCGGCGGAACAGAGCACGGCAAAATGTTAGTTAAGAATCTTGAGAAAAATGGCTATGATGTAAACTTAGAATAAAGTCCTAAGAAAGGATAGATTTATTATGATTAATCGTTCACTAATATCAACAATGTATGAAACCGCTTCAATTCAGAGATGGAACGATCACATCCGTCCCGCTACGGGTTTTTCTGAGCTGGACAAACAGGCACATAAAATGTTTTATGCATATATCCTCACAAAATGCGAGGGTGAAGACAAGGTTGATATGCAGAAGCTTATCGAGGGTGGAATTGCAGAATTTTTCCAGAGAACTATTCTTACAGATATTAAACCACCTATTTACCATAAGCTTATGAAAGAAAAAGGTATTCAGATAAACGATTGGGTAATTGAACAGTTGCGTCCTTGTATGGAAGGAATAGGTGGAGGTTTCTTTGAGAGACTTGAAAAATACCTGCGTGATGATAACTATGCTTGTCTTGAAAAGAAAATTCTAAAAGCTGCACACTACCTTGCAAGTAATTGGGAATTTGATATTATCTACCCAATGAATAAATCAACATATGACATTGAAAAGGTCAAATCCGAGATTTATGATAACTTAAAATCTTGCAATACATTTGATGGTTTTACAAAGTTCAAACGAGATGCATTTTTACAAGATTTTATGTCCCTTATTGGAAAACTACGCTATCAGCAGCGTTGGGCAAAGGCAGTCAGAATGCCACAAACTTTCGTAATGGGACATATGCTTGTGGTTGCTATATTGTCATATTTTATGACACTTGAACTTGATAACCCATGTAAGACAAGACTTGTGAACAATTTCTTTTCAGGCCTGTTCCATGACCTTCCCGAAGCACTGACAAGAGATATTGTTTCCCCTATTAAAAAATCAGTTGAGGGACTTGAAGAAATTCTGGCAGAGATTGAGAACGAACAAATGCATAAGATTGTATTCCCTATGCTTCCAAAAGAATGGCACGAGCAGATTGAGTACTTTACAAAGAACGAATTTGACTCAAAAGTTGTCGTTAACGGTAATGTAGAATCAGTTACATCCGACGATATTAACGAAAAATATAACGATGATTTCTTTAACCCAATAGATGGACAAATTATCCGTTGTTGCGATCATTTATCAGCATTTGTTGAAGCATATCTGTCAATCTCTTATGGAATTAACTCCGAGAATATGGTTAGCGGATATAATCACCTGAAAGATAGTTACAAAGACAAAGTTGTTGGCGGAATAGATTTTAGCATACCTTTTGGATATTTCGAGGTGTAAAGATAATGAGAAAGCCCAAGCCTTTATTAACGTATGAGGCAGTTAAGGAAAAAGCTTTGAGATTGCTCGAATTCCGTTCTCACTCTGAGAACGAATTACGAAACAAACTTCGTATGGCTCAGGCAAATGATGAACATATAGATTCTGTAATATCTTTCTGTAAAGAATATGGATTTATAAATGATATGGCGTATGCTACTCATAAGGCCAACGACCTTATAAACTTGAAAAAATTTGGTATAAGAAGAGTAAAAAATGAACTCAAAGCCAAAGGTATTGCAGACCACATCATTGACACCGTAATGGAAAATTTAGATAAAGATTCCGAGAAAGACACTCTTATAACCCTTGTAGATAAAAAGCTTAAAGGTGATTTTTCGGACAAAAGCAAAGATAAGTGTCTTAGATATTTTATATATCGCGGATATGACCTGTACGATATAAAAAACGCAATTACACTTATTGAGGAAGGATTTGAGTTTGACGATGAATTATAACATAGGTCTTGTTTCGCTGGGATGTGCAAAAAACCAGACTGATGCAGAAACAATGCTTTCTATTCTGTGTAATGACGGATGTACTGTTACTCAGGACCCTGAATTAGCTGATGTCATAATTATAAATACCTGTGGATTTATTGACTCTGCAAAGAAAGAATCAATCGATGCCATCCTTGAAATGGCAGAATATAAGAAAGTCGGCAAATGTAAAAAAATAATTGTTACGGGATGTCTTGCAGAAAGATATTCAAAGGATATTCTCCGTGATTTACCTGAGGTAGATGCAGTTTTGGGTACGGGTGATTATGATAAAATCACCGAAATTATCAAATCTTCATTTGATAATTTAGACAAGCCTGTGCTTGTTGGAAATATTGATAATACACCAGAATGCGAAATACCCCGTACATTACTCACTCCCCCCTATTCTGCTTACTTAAAAATTGCAGATGGATGTGATAATAACTGTACATATTGTGCAATACCTAAAATTCGCGGACATTTCAGAAGCCGTGCCCTCCAAGATATAGTTAATGAAGCAGAATATCTTGCAAAAAAAGGTATAAAAGAACTTATCCTTATTGCCCAGGATACTACACGATATGGAACAGATATCGGGACAGACTTGTCTGAGCTATTAGAAAAACTTGTAGAAATTGATGGCATAGAATGGATACGCGTTCATTACTACTATACTGAGGCAATAACAACAAAATTAATTGATACAATGGCAAAATACGATAAAATCTGTAACTATATTGATATGCCAATTCAACATGCAGACAATTATATTCTTCGTCGAATGGCACGAAGAACAAATGTTGAAGAAATTACAGAGAAGATTGACTACATTCGTAAGACCCTTAAAAATGCGTATATCAGAACATCAATAATTGTTGGTTTCCCAGGTGAAACTGATGAGCATTTCAACAATCTTTATGAGTTTGTAAAGAAAACCCGTTTTGACAGAATGGGAGTCTTTGCATATTCTCAGGAGGAGGGTACTCCCGCAGCTAATTTTGATAATCAGGTCAAGGACAAGATTAAACAAAAGCGACTTGACAAACTAATGAAACTTCAACAAAAGATTTCACTCGAACTTAACTGTGAAAAAATCGGTACTGTTATTGATGTAATCGTAGAAGGATATGACGAAGATAATTTCCTATTCTATGGCAGAGGGCGCGGAGACAGTATTGATGTTGACGGCAAAGTTTACTTTGGCACAGAGGAAGAAGTAACTCCTGGTGATATCATTAAAGTCAAAATTCTTGATGCGTCAGAATATGACCTGACAGGAGAAAGAGTGTAAAAGGAGAACAACAATGAATTTAGCTAATAAACTTACAATTCTACGAGTTATACTCGTTCCCGTATTTATTGCATTTATGTGTATAAATACCCTATGGGCAAATATTGTGGGACTTTTTGTCTTTATCGTTGCATCAATAACAGATACCCTTGACGGTCAGATTGCAAGAAAACATAATATGATTACAACATTTGGTAAATTTGCTGACCCACTTGCCGATAAAATGCTTACAACAGCGGCATTCCTGGTATTTATGGAAAAAGATATTATAGGTGTCTGGCCCATATTTATTATTCTCGTACGCGAATTTGCGGTATCTGGTATTCGTCTTGCGGCCGCTGCTGAGGGAGAAGTAATTGCCGCATCGTTTTGGGGCAAATTCAAGACAGTAACACAGATGGTTTCAATTATTGCAGGAATTATTCTTATGTGTTGCTCATTCATTCCCGTCCATATTTCAAATACAATCACATCAATTCTTGTATGGATATGTGTTGTATTTACAATTATTTCAGGTGTTGAGTATATAAAAAACAACTGGAAATTAATGAAACTTAACTAAGAAAGGCTTAAACAATGGAAAACATATTAAAAGAACTTAAATTTGACGACAAAGGACTTATTACTGCCGTTGTTCAGGATGTAACAACAAAAGAAGTTTTAATGGTTGCATATATGAACAAAGAGACACTCCAAATGACTCTGAATACAGGCAAAGCTACCTTCTTTTCCCGTTCACGAAATGAAGTATGGGTAAAAGGTGCTACATCAGGTAATTATCTTAATGTAGATTCTATCAAGGTCGACTGCGACGGCGACTGCTTGGTTGTGTTTGCGCGTCCCGACGGCCCTGCATGTCATACAAATAACCGTTCATGTTTCTTCCGTAAAATTTCCGATGGTGAACTTATCGAAGATACAACATCAGGCAGAGTTAGTGATATTCTTATGCGGGAACAGGCAGTTATTATCGACAGAAAGCATAACCCCGATGATGATTCTTACACTAATTATCTCTTTAACAAAGGTGAGGATAAAATTCTTAAAAAAGTTGGCGAGGAAGCCGCAGAGGTTGTAATCGCTGGTAAAAACCGTGATAAAGAAGAAATTAAATATGAAACCGCTGATTTGTTATATCATCTTTCAGTTATGCTTGTTGATAATGATATGACATGGGATGACATATTTGAAGAAATGGAAAACAGAGCATAAATTTTATTAACAACTCCCCTGCCCTTTACATAGTATATAGTAAAGGTCGGGGGTATTTTTATGATTAACTGTAAAATCAATTTGTGTAGATGCGAAGCTTCAAAAGCAATCGGTCTGTCAATTCTTGCATTTTCTATTGGGGTTGTTATAGGAATGTGTTGTCCCTTACAATTTCTCGCAATTATTGAATTCATTTTGTTATTACTATTAGGATATATATGTTTATTTAAGTGGTAAAAGGAGGACTGAATGATGAAAATTGTAGTTAAACGCGTACCCAAACCCCTTGCAGGAATACTTAAATTCATATTTGGTGTATGATAAAAAAACACTCATATCACAATTAAGTGATATGAGTGTTTTTTTATATTTCTTCAATAATCGGCAATATCATGGGGCTCCGCCTTGTTTTTTCATAAATATACTTTGCAACTGAATTTCTGATATTTGATTTCATCGTTGCCCAATCGCCATGACGTCTTGATAAAACTTCCTCAACTGCCTCTGCTGAGATTTGTTTAATATCCTCCATAAGCTGTTCTGCCTCACGGACATAGACAAAACCACGGGATATTACATCTGGTCTTGATGCCATAACCCTCTTTTCGTGGTCAATGGTAGTAACTACAATAATCAAACCATCCTGTGAAAGATGTTTTCTGTCCCGAAGAACAATATTTCCTACATCTCCCACTCCTAAACCATCAACAAGTACCTGGCCTGCCTGAATTGAACCAGATAATTTTGCACTCTCTTCATCAATTTCAAGAACAGAGCCATTTGAAAGGACAAATGAGTTTTCTGCGGGTATGCCAACTGTCTCTGCTAATTTCTTATGCAAAATCAGATGACGGTGCTCTCCATGAACAGGAATAAAGTACTTTGGTTTAACCAATGCCATAATAAGCTTTAATTCCTCCTGACAAGCATGGCCTGATACATGGACATCCATCAGAGATTTATATATAACCTCTGCGCCTATCTTAAATAACTCATTAATGACATTTGATACTGCTTTTTCATTACCTGGTATGGGTGATGCAGAAATTACTATAAGGTCATCCTTTGTAATCTCAACTTTTCTATGGTCGGAAAATGCCATTCTTGTCAGGGCACTCATGGGCTCACCCTGAGAACCTGTTGTAATTATAACCACTTGATTAGGTCTGTACTTTTTAATGTTGTCTAAGGTTATAAGTACACCTTCTGGCACTTTCATATATCCAAGAAGAATTGATATTTCTATAATTATCTCCATGCTGCGACCTGAAATCGCAACTTTTCTGTTATTTTTTGCCGCAGCATCAATTATCTGCTGAACACGGTGAACATTAGATGCAAAGGTTGCAACTATAATTCTTTTATTACAGTTCTGGAATATTTGCTCAAACTTCTCTCCTACTGTTCTCTCGCTCATGGCATATCCAGGACGTTCAACATTAGTTGAGTCGGACATAAGAGCAAGTACACCCTCTTTTCCTAATTCTCCAAGCCTTGCAAGGTCTATTGTGTTACCTACAATTGGTGTAGAGTCAATCTTAAAATCACCCATGTGAAGAATTGTTCCTACTGGGGTTTTTATTGCTAATGCAACAGAGTCAACAATAGAATGATTTGTTGTAATAAACTCAACTGAAAAATTCTTGCTTACTGTAATTGTATTTCCATGACGAACGCGTACAAGCTTGACAGAAGATAATAAATTATGTTCTTTAAGCTTGTGTTCAACCAAACCCAATGTCAGTTTTGTACCGTATACAGGGACATTAATCTCCTTTAAGAAATACGGCAGTCCGCCTATATGGTCCTCATGTCCGTGGGTAAGGAAAATACCTTTGATTTTCTGACTGTTTTTAACCAAAAAAGAAATATCGTTTATAACAATATCTACTCCGAGCATATCATCATCAGGGAAAGCCATTCCACAGTCAACAATAATAATCTCATTTCCATACTCAAATGCGGTCAAATTTTTTCCGATTTCATCAAGACCACCTATGGGAATGATTTTTACCTTATTCTTTTTTGCCATTTTTTCCTCCTTTATAAATATTTCCGACCTAATCAATTATTAATATTATATCACAAAAATTAAAAAATATCAAGGAAAAAAACAAAGGCTACCTAAAAGGCAGCCTTTACTTTATCTTTTTCTTGTTTTATACTCCATCTTA
>JAZQFP010000061.1:0-9895 GCA_045539555.1 Candidatus Ornithomonoglobus sp. | reverse complement strand
AGTGTATCACAATGAGCATCAAAAACCGAATAATCTTTCATTAAAATGCATCCTCTATATGATTTATGTCTGTTATTTCAAATCTATCGCCTATTAACTTGTAATATACCTCTATAATGTCAAATCGCATATAACATTCACCGCCACAATAGGAAAAAGCAGTACGGCGTACACGCTCCTGTTTTCCACGGTTTACAAATTCAGATGCATAACCGTAGTTTGAGTTTTTCCTGGTCTTGACCTCAACGAAAACTCTGCACCCGTCTCTGTCCATAGCTACAATGTCAATCTCACCATAGGTACGGCGGAAGTTTCTGCTTTCTATTAAATATCCTTTTTTTGCAAGATAATCACACGCAGCACTCTCTCCTGCAAAACCAATTTCCCTTTTATCCATTTTAATTAAACAACTTTCTTAAAAATGACTTTCTATGTATGGGGCTTATTCCCAATTCTGAGATTGCATCATAATGAGCCTTTGTTCCGTATCCCTTGTGCTTTTCAAAGCCGTATCCCGGGTATTTCTCGCCCATTTTTACTATGTATCGGTCTCGACTAACCTTTGCAAGTATGGATGCCGCAGCAATCGCCATACTCTTGCTATCGCCCTTTATGACTGTTTTATGTGGTATTTCTATTCCAGGGCTTTTGTCTCCGTCAATTAACACATATTGTGGTTTCTTTTCTAACTGACTTACAGCTCCTCGCATTGCTTCAAATGTTGCTTGAAGAATATTTATTTCATCAATTCTTTTCTCATCCACACTATATATACTGTATGCCAAAGCTTTTTCAATAATTATATCATATAGTTCTTCACGCTTTTTCTCAGTTAATTTCTTTGAATCGTTTATTCCCTCAATAAGTACATCATCGGGTAAAATTACTGCCGCCGCAAAAACAGGTCCTGCTAAGGGGCCTCGTCCTGCTTCATCGACTCCTGCAACATAGTCTCCATGAGATAAATCAAAATCTTTCATTGCAGTAATCCTTGCTAACTCTTCTACGGGGTCTTTACGTCCTGCCATTGTCTTATCCTTTCTTAATGTAAAGAAAGCCGAGCAAATATTGCCCGGCTTATATCTTTATTAGTCCTGAACTTTCTTTTCAACAGACTTAATGGAGCTTCTCTCCATTTTTAGTAAACTCTTCTCATCCTGTGTACCAATATTGCCTGTTTCAATAAATACATAGTTATCCTTGATTTTTGAAATCTTACCGCAGATACCGCCGATTGTAGTTACCTTGTCGCCTACTTTAAGTGCTTCAAGCATTGCCTTCATTTCCTTATCACGCTTCTTCTGAGGTCTGATAAGCATAAAATAGAATAAAACAATTAGAAGTATCAAGGGTAAAAATGAGCTGATTAATGCTCCTATTCCGCCCTGCTGTGCGGGGTCAGGAGTTGTAGCCGTTGCATACGCAGTTATACCAAATAAATTCATATCTAATTCTTCCTTTCAATATAATATATTTATTATACTACATTTATATGGAAATTTCAAGTGTATTTTTATTGTTTACAGAAATTTTACAGTATCCCCTTTATGTTTTCTGCCATTTCAATCAGACTTTCTCCCGAATGAACCTCCTGCCAACTTTCTACAATATGACAATGCAATGGGCTGTATTTGCCCCATCTACTTGAATATTCACAAATAATATTCTTTGTGTTTTGATTTATTTCCCCTCCACTAATCAGGGCATATTTGCTTTCATTTCTATAAAGAGTCATACACAATAAAGAATCGTTGTCCATTCTCACAACAGCATTTTCAAAATCTTCATATGTATTAAAGACAAACACCATTCTATGTTCTGCTTTTTTAATCTTTTGGGGTTCCTTAACTTTAATGCTTTTAATCTTTCTAAACTCCTCCCGTGTCATTTTACGATTTCTGGTAGGAATTTTACTGATAACAAGGTCCATTCCCGTATCACTTGGTGTTGCCTCTACAATCACCTGTCCTCCATGGTATGGGTCAAACCCCGTCTGTATTTCCACTTGCTTCATTACATCAAATAAAAACTTATGTATATTTTCCTGGGGTTTATTTATAAGATCCAGGTCAAGTTGGTCTAAATCATTATTCGTTAATTGAACTATTACTTTATGGCAAGATATTTTTCGTATTCTCAAAGCCATATCACTCCCTTAATAATAAATGTCTATTATATTATACTACAACTTTCTCTTTTTGGCTATATCTAAGCGAAAAATAATTTGTGAATATTTCTGGTAAAAACTATAAAATATTTCAATTATAGTATATTAAAGCATGTTTCAGGCAACAATATAAACATAATCTTTGAAAGGAATGAAATTAAATGAAAGAAAGTAAAAATGCTAAAAAACTTCCCGGTTTTTACATAGCACTGTGTTGCTGTGTAGTAGCAATCGGCGTTGCAGGTTTTATAGCTCAGGACCGCGAGGTTTATCAAACTAATACACCCACTGTTGCAGAAGTTACAACATCACCTGTAACTGAAAATGATACTATTAATGATGAAGAGCTTACTGAGTTAGCAAAGCTCGATGAAATTCCCACACAAGTCCCCGAGATTCCACCTGTTGAGGAATATGCTATCGATAACCCCGATATTGCACCCGTATCAGTTGTTGTACAAGCTGAGGAGTCTTGCCAGTTCTCTGACCCTGTTGCAGATATGACTATACTCTACGGCTTCGTAACAGATACTCTTGGATATAATGAATATTATGGTGATTGGCGTACTCATAATGGTATTGACATCGCCGCCCCAGTTGGTTGCAGTATAAATGCAGTATCACAAGGCACAGTAATTGACGTTATCGAAACAAGTTATGGCAAAACAGTTAAAATTGAGCATACAAACGGTTTTGTGAGTGTATACTCACAGTTAGGGGAAATCAATGTAAAAGTCGGAGATACCGTTGATACAGGCGCTGTAATCGGTACTGTGGGTGAGAGTATTGGCGAAAATGTAAAAGAACCCCATTTACATTATGAACTTCATAAGGACGGAAAACCTGTAAACCCACAGGAATATTAAATAATAAAAGGCAGACTACTATGTCTGTCTTTTATTATGTGTATAATGCCATAATTTTTCTTCTTTTCTTATAAATATTCGCATTTTTCTACAAATTAAAAATATTTTATTTTTCTTATTGATAATAAGGTGCATTTATGTTATAATTATTTTGTTATGAAAATTGTTTATGAAAACGGTAATGTAATAATAAATGATAGTGATGATTTCATCATTTCCCATACCTTTCTGTGCGGACAATGTTTCCGTTTTAACCCTCATTCCAATGGAGGTTATATAGGAACTGCTATGGGCAGAACTGTGCGTATTACACAGGATGATAATTCTATTGTTCTTCACAATACCTCAGTCTCAGATTTTCAAAATGTATGGTATGATTACTTTGACCTTGACCGTGATTATGGAGCTATTAAAAATACCCTTACAAAAGACGGCGATGAAGTAATGAAAAATGCCATAAACTACGGCAAAGGAATACGAATACTTAAACAGGACTTATGGGAAACCATTATTTCTTTTATAATCTCTGCAAGTAACAATATCCCCAGAATTAAAAAGATAATTAACACCCTATGTACTGAGTTTGGTACTCCCCATACATACGAGGGAGAAACTTATTATTCTTTCCCGCAGCCTGAGGTTATTGCAAATCTTACGCCTGATGAATTATCCGTTATCCGTGCAGGGTTTCGTGAAAAATACATTTTATCATGTGCCAAATCAGTTGTATCTGGTGAATTAAAATTAAACTCATTATATGATATGACAACGGATGAAGCAAAAAAGGCCCTTATGTCTTTATCAGGTATTGGTAATAAGGTGTCAGACTGTATTCTGCTTTTTGCATTAAACAGATTTGACAGTTTCCCCGTTGACGTCTGGATAAAGCGTATTATGGAATTTTGTTATTTTAATAATGAAAAACAATCTGTTGATACAATTTCACAATTTGCAAGAGATAAGTTTGGCAATCTGGGCGGTATGGCTCAGCAGTACCTTTTCTATTATGCTCACGACTTAAAGATTGGTACATAAATTACAGAAATCAAACAAACTATATCAATATGAATAAGTTTGTGATTTAATATATATTTTTAGGAGGAAATTACAATGTTAGTTTCAGCAACAGAAATGCTAAAAAAGGCCGTAGAGGGTCATTATGCAGTAGGTCAGTTCAACATCAATAACCTTGAATGGACAAAGGCTATCCTACTTACAGCTCAGGAGAATAACTCACCCGTTATTCTTGGTGTGTCAGAAGGTGCAGGTAAGTACATGACAGGCTTTAAGACTGTTACTGCAATGGTTAAGGCTATGATTGAGGAGCTTAATATTACAGTTCCCGTTGCATTGCACCTTGACCACGGCTCATACGACGGTTGCTATAAATGTGTTAAGGCAGGTTTCTCATCAATTATGTTTGATGGTTCACACTTTGCTATTAACGAAAATATCGAAAAAACAACTGAGCTTGTTCATGTAGCTCATCAGCTTGGTCTTTCAATTGAAGCCGAGGTTGGTTCAATCGGCGGCGAGGAAGACGGCGTTGTAGGCGCAGGTGAAATCGCAGACCCCAACGAATGTAAAATGATTGCAGACCTTGGCGTTGATTTCCTTGCAGCTGGTATTGGTAATATCCATGGTAAGTATCCTGAAAACTGGATGGGACTTGACTTTGACGCCCTTGCAAAAATCAAGGAGCTAACAGGCGACCTACCTCTTGTTCTTCACGGTGGTACAGGTATTCCATCAGATATGATTAAAAAGGCAATTTCACTTGGCGTAGCTAAGATTAATGTTAATACAGGATGTCAGCTTTACTTCCAGGAGGCTACAAGAAAGTATATTGAAGAGGGTAAGGACCTTCAAGGTAAGGGCTTTGACCCCAGAAAACTTCTTGCTCCTGGCTTCGAGGCAATTAAGGAGATTGTAAAAGAAAAGATGGAACTTTTCGGTTCAATCAACAAGGCGTAAATCATTCATCGCAGAGTGGGCACATTCCCTACTCTGCTTTTTACCCCGATTTTATAAAGGAGATAGATATATATGTTCAAAAAAGTAATCGCACTTTTTTCTTCTGTTGCAATTATGATTGCACTTATTCCCAATGTATTGGCAGATAACTATAATAACAGCGCATATAAAGGTACATATTTGTCAGCAGGTGCAACAGATACCAACTACGGTAAGCTTGTAATTCACAACATTGACGAAGAAAACATTTCTGTTGATTTTGAGTTTATAAAGAACGGAAATCAACAGTTAATATATACATGCTCACCAGGCACAATGAACGGCGATAGCGGCAGCCTTCGTTTTTCTGTCAGTTATTCTAACGGTCAGTTTGTTTCAAACGGTACAATGAAAATTACCCTTGATGACTGGTGTGTGAGAATTTCATGCGACTCTGATCAGGGTCAGCATTTGTTTGACGGCATGATGAAGCCAGAGTTTGAACTTAATAACAATGAAAACAACAACACTCCCGGCGATGGAGACAGCGGTAACACTCCCGATGTCCCCGAGACAGAGGCTCCCGTTATTAACGGAGATGTTTCAGTTGAACTTAACGGCACAATGATAAATTTTGAAGAAGGCGTTGAGCCTGTTATTATCAATGATCATACTTTTGTTCCACTTAGAAGTGTGTTCGGTATGATGGGAATTAACGTTTACTGGGATCAGTATAAGAAGAATGAAATTCTTAATGCACAAACAATTACCTGCACAAAGAATGATATTATAGTTCAGTTTTCAAGAACATTCAATGAGACAGGCAACAATGTCTGGACATTAAATAAATGGGTTGGAGAAAATACATCTTCAAAGAATTTCAGACGAATTAACATTACAGACCTTCAACCTACTATTATCAATAATCGCTCATATATTCCGTTAAGAGTTGTTTCCGAGGCATTTGATGCAGATGTTATGTGGGTACATGATCAGAGACTTGTTCAGATAGAATGTGATACATTTAATGAATATCAGTACAGTAGTGATATAATTTCAAGTATGGAAGATTATTCTCTTGAAATCGCAGACACTTACCTTACTGACGATTTTACAAATGTAGTTGCTGATTATACTCCGTATTTCTCTTCTCAGGCTAAATTCTATCGTTACACAGCAAATGATACTTGGGGTCCTGTTGAACTCCATGTGATTTATGGCGGATATATAGATGTGTTTTCAACTATCAGCGGTACACCAATAAGAAATGAGGAAGAAATTCCCGTTCCTGCACCTATTGAACCACCTGTTGAGATAATGGATGACAGTACAGACACACCCGAAATAACAGAATAATAACTAAAAAAGGAACTGCACCTCAGTTCCTTTTTATATTGAAAAAGCCGTTATGAGAAATTCATAACGGCTTTCTATTTTAGTTTATTTTATAAGATTATAAAGCTCAATGTGATGATGCAATGATCTTATTAGCAACTTCCATAGGCGCTCTTTCGTATCTTACAAATTCAAATGTAAATGAACCTCTACCGCCACTCATTGCTCTAAGGTCAGTAGCGTACTTATACATTTCTGACATGGGTACTTCCGCTTCTACAAGGTTTAGTCCTGCCTTATCACTTTCGCCCATACCCATAATTCTGCCACGACGCTTATTGATATCACCAATAATATCACCCATGATGTTTTCAGGCACATAGCTCTTTAAGTAACCTATAGGCTCTAAGATTACTGGTCCCGCCTGTTTTAATCCTTCTTTATATGCTATTGATGCAGCTGTCTTAAATGCCATTTCTGATGAATCTACGGGATGATATGATCCATCCAAAAGAACTGCTTTAAGGTTAACAACAGGATATCCTGCAAGTACACCTTTCTGTGCACTGTCTAATAAGCCTTTTTCGATTGCCGGGAAGTAGTTCTTCGGTACGCTTCCACCAAATACTTTCTCCTCAAACATCAATTCTTCTGTTACACCAGGTGAGAATTCAATTTTAACATGACCATACTGTCCATGTCCGCCTGACTGTTTCTTATGCTTTCCTTCCACTGTCGCAGTCTTTGTAATTGTTTCTCTATAAGGTGTAATTGGCTCTTCAAGTATAACATTTACGCCATACTTGTTCTTTAACTTGCTGACTATTACATCAATATGCTGTTCACCCTGACCGTTAATCAAGGTCTGCTTTGTCTCTGCATTATTTGTAACCGTAAATGTAGGATCTTCGTCCATTAACTTTGTTAGACCACTTACAATCTTCTCTTCATCGCCCTTTGCCTCAGGCAATACTGCCATTGAAAGCACGGGCTGAGGGAATTCAATACCTGTAAGAATAATATTTTTATTCTTATCACATAATGTATCGCCAGTCTTGGTATTTTCAAGCTTTGTTACACAACCTATATCACCTGCTTTAATTGATGATACTTCTGTCTGCTTTTTACCACATAATGTGAATACCTTGCCTATCTTCTCCATTTCACCCTTGTTGGGGTTATAATATGAAGAGTCTGACTTAATTTCACCTGAATATACTCTAAATAGCGACATCTTGCCTACATAAGGGTCTGCTATTGTCTTAAATACAACCGCAGCTGTGGTTTCTGTTTCTGTCTGCACAAGCTCCATAGGCTCTGCTGTATCACTCTTACGGCCAACCTCTTTAATCTCTGAGGGTGCAGGTAAATACTTACCAATACCGTCCATAAGTGAACGAACACCAATGTTATCTTGACCACTACCACAGTATACAGGATAAATTGTACCATCCTTTACACCCTTACGGATAGCCTGTTTAATCTCATCAACTGTAAACTCTTCTTCGTTAAAATACTTAACCATCAATGCTTCATCTGTTGATGCGATAGCTTCCATAATCATATCACGAAGAGGTGCTACGATTTCTGCCATGCCTTCGGGAACGGGAATGTCAACTCTATCATTACCCTCATAACGACGTGCTGTCATATCTACGATATCTACAAAGCCCTTGAATTCATCATTCTCTCTGATGGGATAAACGAAAGGTGTAACTGCCTTACCGAATTTCTCTTTCATCTCTTCAAGTGTCTTTTCGTAACTTGCACGATTGTCATCAATTTTATTTACAAAGAACATAATTGGAATGTCCTTGGTTTTCGCATATCCATATACCTGTTCTGTACCAACTGAAACACCGCTTCGGCCACTAAGAACCACAAGAGCTGAATCTGCCGCTCTAACACCAGCTTTTACATCACCTGCATAATCAAAAAATCCAGGAGTATCGATTACATTGTATTTAAGATCCTTCCAGTTAACTGTTGCAAGTGCTGTGTTTATTGAACACTGTCTCTTAACTTCTTCGCTGTCGTAATCGGATACAGTAGTACCGTCTGCAACGGAGCCTAATCTCTTAACTTCTCCTGCGTTAAAAAGCATTGCCTCAGTCAATGTTGTTTTACCGCACTTACCATGACCCATTACGACAATATTTCGTATGCTGTCCATATCTCTCATCCTCCTCTTTGAGCTTTATAACTCTTGTTAGTACTATATATTTACCACAAATATACATTTATAAACAATTATTTATTCGTCATTTTGCACTAATTATTTAATTGATTTTGTTATTTTTGTACATACAAAAAACCTGATGAGGAAACATCAGGTTTTTATATAATTATTCATAGTGATAACTACCTAAATATTTATAAAACAAGGAGTTATTTTTTACCTTGTCAAGAGCGAAATAAATCTTTGCATCATCTGCATTACCTTCAATATCAATAAAGAAAACATACTTACCAACCTCACCCTTCATTGGACGGGACTCGATGTTAAGCATATTTATTTTTTCCTGCCCTAAAAGTCCGATTGCTTTATATAAACTTCCAGGCTTATGCTCGGTCGAGAACACAATAGAACTTTTATCGCGGTCTGTTACATTCATATTTCGTTCTTTTTCAATAATCACAAAACGGGTATAATTATTCAAATCGTCATTACATTCACTGTATAAGATATGAAGTCCGTATATATCTGCCGCTGCAACAGGTGTTATAGCCGCTATTGTTCCATCACCCTCTGCAACAATTTTTGCAGCTGCCGCAGTTGATGACACAGCTTTAAGCTCTACTCCGCAGAACTCATTTTCCAACAAATTTGAACATTGACCCAAGGCCTGAGGATGTGAAACAATAAGTTTAATGTCATCCTTTTTTGTGCCGTTCTTTACAAGTAAATTCTGTCTTATTTTCAAAATATATTCACCTGTAATAAACACATTACTGCTAAAAGCCAACATGTCTAAGGTTGTCGTAACAGAACCATTAAGACTATTTTCAATCGGTACAATACAATGCTCTATTTCGCCGTTATCAACGGCTTTAATTGCACTTGCAATAGTCGGGTATTCTTTAAGTTCTTCTTTGCCTTGCGACCATGAAATTGCCGCTTCCTGAGAAAATGTTCCTGATGGGCCAAGATATCCTAACATACAATTACAGCTCCTTACCCACAGCCGCAGCTATTTTTCTAAGCTCTATCATAAGAGCATCAAACTTTTCAGGCTTTAATGACTGTGGACCGTCTGATGATGCACATTCAGGGCAATCATGAACTTCTATCATAAGTCCGTCTGCACCCGCAGCAATAGCTGCTTTTGCAATGGACGGAACATATTTATATGTTCCCGCCGCATGGCTTGGGTCTCCGATTATAGGAAGATGTGTAAGCTCCTGAGTAACGGGAATTGCACTCACATCAAAGGTGTTTCTTGTTGAGGTCTCATATGTTCTTATACCACGCTCACAGAGAATAACATCATTATCACCCTCGGACATAATATATTCCGCCGCCATAAGCCATTCTTCAACTGTACTTGCAAGACCAAGTCGGATCGTAGCCATG
>JAZQFP010000060.1:0-4830 GCA_045539555.1 Candidatus Ornithomonoglobus sp. | reverse complement strand
TGCATCTGCGGGAATTAGTGCTTCATTGCTGTTTGGTTTTATTGCCTCTGTTGTTTTCAAATCAAAACCTAAAAAGTGACATAAAAATATGTCACTTTTTTCATATTTAGGTATTGAAATAAAATTACATTTGTGTTACAATTATAGTAACTATAAATGTGTCTAATTAATTCGCGAAGTTGGAGGTAACAACTGTGAAGAAATATAATACAACAGATATTAAAAGAACGGATAGAATAGGAAAGCTTATAGATAATCTGTATGCAAAAATGCCCGAGATTGAGGCAGACAGAGCTGTACTTTTGACTGAAAGCTATTTGCAGACAGAAGATAAGCCTATGGTTATGCGTAGAGCATTGGCTTTTGCACATATTTTGAGAAACATTCCTATAACAATAAGAGACCATGAACTTATTGTTGGTTCATCAACAAAAGCACCGCGAGGTTGTCAGGTTTATCCTGAATTCTCATTTGAGTGGCTTGAAAAAGAACTTGATACAGTGGAAACACGCGAAGCTGATCCATTCTACATATCAGAGGAAACGAAAGCAAAGTTGAGAAGTGTTTTCCCGTATTGGAAGGGAAGAACTACAAGCGAACTTGCAACAGCCTATATGGCTGAACCTGCAATTCTTGCTATTGAACATAATATGTTTACACCTGGAAACTATTTTTATAACGGTGTAGGACATTTTACAGTTAAATATAGTGATGTTATTAACCTTGGACTAAATAGTATTATTGCTCGTTTAGATAGAAAACTTAGTGAACTGACTGTTCATGACCCTGAATATAGCGAAAAACGTGAGTTCTATCGTGCGGCTATTATTTCATGTCAGGCTGTTATTGATTATGCAAAGAGATATTCTGAACTTGCTATGTCAATGGCTGAGGCATGTAATGACCCTGTGCGTAAGCGTGAGCTTATGTGTATAGCAAAGAACTGTGCAAGAGTTCCCCAGTACCCTGCGGAAGACTTCTATGAAGCATGTCAGGCATTCTGGTTTGTTCAGCAGTTACTACAACTTGAATCAAGCGGACATTCAATTTCACCAGGTAGATTTGATCAGTATATGTATCCTTTATATAAAAAGGGCATATATGATGGAACATTGACAAGAGAGTTTGCACAGGAACTATTAGACTGTATCTGGGTTAAGTTAAACGACTTAAACAAGTGTCGTGATGCAGCTTC
Organism: Candidatus Ornithomonoglobus sp.; assembly: GCA_045539555.1. Taxonomy (GTDB): domain Bacteria; phylum Bacillota; class Clostridia; order UBA1381; family UBA1381; genus Ornithomonoglobus. The sequence goes on along the minus strand of JAZQFP010000060.1, from coordinate 3,635 downwards.
TGCTGAGGGTTTTGCTGGATATAGCTTATTCCAGAATTTGTGTGCAGGTGGACAGACCGCAGACGGCAAAGATGCAGTTAACGATCTTTCATTCCTATGTGTTCAGGCTTCAATGCATACAAGATTACCCGCACCATCATTCTCAGTTCGTATATGGAACGGAACACCAAATGAATTTATGTTAAAATGTGCGGAGCTTACAAGAACAGGTATAGGTTTACCCGCATATTATAACGACGAAATTATTATTCCTGCGTTGTTATCACGCGGTGTTTCTCTTGATGATGCAAGAAATTACTCTATTATTGGTTGTGTTGAGCCTCAGGCTCCCGGAAAGTCTCATGGATGGCATGATGCGGCGTTCTCTAATATGCTTCGTCCTCTTGAACTTGTTTTTTCAAACGGCTACGACAGAGGGGTACAGGTTGGTCTGAATACAGGTGATTTTACTACATTTACTACCTTTGAAGACCTTGTAGATGCATATAAGAAACAGTCAGATTACCAGATCTCATTAATGGTTAATGCTAATAATGCCATAGATATTGCTCATAAAGAGCGTTGTCCGTTGCCTTTTGCTGCATGTCTTGTAGATGATTGTATTGATAAGGGATGCACAATGGAACAGGGTGGTGCACATTATAACTTTACTGGTCCTCAGGGCTTTGGTATTGCCAATGTTACAGATGCTTTATATGCAATAAAAACATTAGTTTATGAGCAGAAAAAATATACATTAGCTGACTTTAAGGAAGCAATGACAATGAACTTTGGTAAGGGCTTGACGGAAAAGGCTGCAAAGGCGTCAACTGCTGAGGTTGTAAAAACCCTTGTAAGAGAGGGAAAAACAATAGATGAGGATGTAATTGCGGGAATACTTAAAATGTTTCTTGATGGAGTTTCGTCCGATTCTGACAGAGCTAAATATGAGAAGTTACATGACGATATAGATGCAGTAGACAAGTATGGTAACGATATCGAGGAAGTAGATTTACTTGCCCGTGATGTCTCATACATATATACAAAGGAACTTGAAAAGCATAGAAACCCGAGAAATGGTATCTTCCAGGCGGGATTGTATCCTGTTTCTGCAAATGTGCCCTTGGGTGAGCAGACAGGTGCTACACCTGATGGCAGATATGCAAATACACCTATCGCAGACGGTGTAGGTCCCCGTGGTGGATATGATGTTTTTGGCCCAACAGCAGCAGCAAACTCTGTTGCTAAATTAGATCATGCAAATGCATCAAATGGTACATTATACAATCAGAAGTTCCATCCAAGTGCATTATCAGGCATTGAGGGTTTACAGAAATTTGTATCATATATAAGAGCATTCTTTGATCAGAAGGGAATGCACATGCAGTTTAACGTAGTAGACAGAGATACCCTTTTAGATGCGCAAAAGAACCCTGACAAATATAAATCATTGGTTGTAAGAGTTGCAGGTTACAGCGCGTTATTTACTACTCTTTCTCGTTCATTACAGGATGATATTATTGCCCGTACAGAGCAGACATTCTAAGTGAGGTAGGGGAGTATGGATTATTTGAAAGCGAAAGGGCGTATATTTGATATACAGCGCTACTCAATACATGATGGTCCAGGAATACGCACTATTGTATTCTTAAAGGGATGTCCGTTAAGATGTAGATGGTGTTGTAATCCTGAGGGACAAAATTATAAAATAGAAGAAATGCGGGTTAATGGTGAAATAAAAACCTATGGTGAGGATATTACGGTTGAGGAGCTTTTACCAAGATTAATTTGCGATGAATTCTATTTCAGACGAAGTGGTGGAGGAATAACCCTCTCAGGTGGTGAATGTCTTGCACAGCCTGATTTTGCACCGCATTTGCTACATGCTTGTAAAGACCTTGGTTACGATACTGCCATTGAAACAACAGGTTATAGCACATGGGAAAATATTCAGAAATACTTACCTTATGTTGACCATGTTTTAATGGATATAAAACATATTGACAGCGATAAACACAAAGAGTTCACTGGTGTTAATAATGAAATTATTCTGGAAAATGCCCGAAAGATAGCAGAGTGGGGGGCAGACCTTACAATAAGAGTTCCCGTCATTCCTGGATTTAATAATACACCAGATGAAATAAGGGCAATATCACAGTTCGCTTCAACTTTACCTAATGTAACTAAACTTCATTTGTTACCATATCATAGACTTGGTGAAGGCAAATATGAAGGTTTAGGTAGAGAATATGCTTTACATGGTATTGAACCAATGGATAAAGAGTATGTTCAAATGCTATTAAATGTTGCAAAAGAAAGTGGATTACATTGTCAAATTGGTGGATAATAAGAAAAGACCTGAATTTTCAGGTCTTTTTTCTTGTGTAGGGAATATATTATAAAATCTATTTAAGTTTAATAAATCACTCTTTATTAAACTTAAAACATATATTTTACCTAAAATTGCATTATTGTACCTATATCTATTAAAGGCCCATTATTTAATGAATAGATATCTACACCTACATTATTGCAAAAAGATTTTATATTATCATAATCAGGATGTGTTTTTATATCTCCATTAAAGTATAATGTGTTATTTATAAGTCCTGATGCGCCTCCAATAAAACCTTTCATATTATATAAGCTAACATACCCATCATTTATTTTTAATACATTGATATTGTTTCTTTTAAGTAAATTATACATTCCATCATCTGCTGTTATTGCAGAATTCTCATTTACAACGCAAATACTGCATTTTGCGTATCCTTGCCTTGCATTCAGAAATTCTTTTTTAAGGCTACGGTATTCTGAGAAAATTTCTATCGCCGTACACAGCGGTCTTGAAATTACATATTTTCCAATATTACATACATTATACAAAACATCATCAGGATATGTTTCTTTTAATGGTTGTGAGCCTTTAATAAGTTTAATTCCAATTAAATCTAATTTATTATAATAATCATAAACCTCAGGTGCACAGAATGCTTTTGAGTTTATAAAATGTATTTGCATATCTGCATGACCTTTAACTTCTTCATATAATGAATCAACAGAGGTTGTTTTGTATACAGAGTATCCTATCCTATTTAATTCATTAATAGTTTCATTGTGAGTTCTAAAATCAACCAATACCCTATTAAACATATGTTCGCACCTATAAAAAGTAATCAAGTAGACATAATAATTTTATGTCTACTTGTACTATTATTTTATCATTTCTTCAAAGTCAGACTCTGAAATTACATTAACTCCTAAGCTCATTGCTTTATCTAATTTACTACCTGCTTCTGCTCCCGCTAAAACAAAATCTGTTTTCTTTGATACACTTGATGATGTTTTACCGCCGTATGATTCAATTATTTTTGACGCTTCCTGGCGTGTGTATTTTGACAAAGTACCTGTTAAAACAAATGTCTTCCCTTCAAATCTGTTATCATTTAAGTTTGAATCATCTGTTTCAACACAATTTACACCTGCAAGTTTTAATCTGTAAATAAAGTCAATGTTTTGAGGTTGATTAAGGAAATCTACGACAGATTGAGCCATAATCTTGCCTACATCCTCAATTTGAGCCATTTCATCAACTGTTGCAATCATCAAATTATCAATGGTTTTATATTTTGCAGATATGTTTTTAGCGGCTTTTT
>JAZQFP010000059.1:0-2521 GCA_045539555.1 Candidatus Ornithomonoglobus sp. | reverse complement strand
TGCCAGATATTACGGAGAAAACGGCAAAGAAACAAAAGTTACTACTCAGACAGAAGCAGAGAAGATATTAAATGATATTAAGAAGTCAGACCTTACTGTTGACTGGGTGAAAAATTCTGTTATGAAGCGTAATCCTCAACCGCCATTTACAACAAGTACCCTTCAACAGGATGCATCAAGAAAGCTGTCATATCAGGCAACCCGCACAATGCAGATAGCACAGACTTTGTACGAAGGTGTAAATTTGGGCGGTAAATACGGCACAATAGGTCTAATAACTTATATGAGAACAGACTCATTAAGAATAGCTGCGGATGCCATAGGCGAAGCACAGGCGCTTATCAGGGCAGAATACGGCGATAATTATGCACATGCACGGCAGTATAAGTCAAAGAAGAGTGCTCAGGATGCTCATGAGGCAATTCGTCCCACATCAGTATTTATAAAGCCTAACGATATTAAGGATAAGCTATCAAATGATCAGTATAAGCTATATAAGTTAATCTGGGAGAGATTTGTTGCAAGTCAGATGGAAAGTGCAACATATAATGTTTCATCTGCACAGATGAGTGCAGGGACACATAGTTTCCGTGCATCAGGCTCAGAGATTGCTTTTAATGGTTATATGAGCGTGTATATTGAATCAAGTGATGAAAAAGAAGAGAAGTCTAAGTTATTACCAAAGCTTGAAGCAAAGGATGTTCTTACTTTAACAAAGAGTGAGAGTAAACAGCATTTTACTCAGCCTCCTGCAAGATTTACGGATGCATCGCTTATCCGTGAACTTGAAGAAAACGGAATCGGCAGACCTTCAACCTATGCTCCTACAATTTCAACTATTGTATCAAGAGGGTATGTTCAGCGTTCAAGGAAAATGTTAATCCCCACAGAACTTGGTAATGTTACAACTGACATTATGAAACAGAGCTTTGAGGATATTGTTGATGTTGAATTCACAGCACAAATGGAAAAAGAGCTTGATGATGTTGAAACAGGAGAGAAAGAGTATGTAAATATTCTTAAAGACTTCTATCCTGGACTTGAAAAGGCACTTAAAGTTGCCCATGAAAGTGTTGAGAAGGTAAAGCTTGAAGATAAAATTTCGGATGTATTATGTGATAAATGCGGACGGAATATGGTTTATAAAGTAAGCCGATTTGGTAAGTTTTTAGCATGTCCAGGTTATCCTGAATGTAAAAATACAATGCCTATTCGTGTCAGCACTGGTGTTTCATGTCCCAAATGCGGTGGTGAAATTCTCGAAAAACAGTCCAAAAAGGGTAGATTGTATTATGGTTGTGAAAAGTGGCCGAAATGTGATTTTATGTCATGGGATAAACCCTTAAAGAGTGAAAAATGTCCCGACTGTGGTGGCGTTCTTTTCAAAAAGAATGGCCGTGGCGCTAAGGTTTATTGTATAAATGAAGAATGTAATTATGAGCGAAAGAGCAAAAAGAAATGATAAATGTTAAGGTTATAGGTGCAGGTCTTGCAGGATGTGAGGCAGCATTGCAGTTAGCAGACAGAGGTATAAATGTAATTCTTTATGAGATGAAGCCCAAAAAGTATTCTCCTGCACATCATAGCGAAAATTTTGCCGAGCTTGTATGTTCAAATTCTCTTAAAGCGGACAGAATTGAAAATGCATGTGGTCTTCTTAAAGAGGAAATGCGTCATTTTAATTCTGTTATGATGCAGGCAGCAGATGTTAGTCGTGTACCCGCGGGAGGTGCTCTGGCAGTAGACAGAGATATTTTTTCTCAGTTTATAACAAACAAGATTAAAACGCATCCCAATATTACAGTAGTTTGTGATGAGGTTACCGAGATTGACCCTGATGAATATACAATAATTGCCACAGGACCTCTTACATCTGATGGCCTATCGAGAAAAATTGTAGAACTCACAGGAGATGACGGTTTATCATTTTTTGACGCGGCAGCACCCATTGTAACAAAGCAAAGCGTTGATTTTGATAAAGTGTTTTATGCTGCAAGATATGATAAAGGTACTGCGGACTATATAAACTGTCCTATGACCAAAGATGAGTATACTGCTTTTTATAATGAATTAATAAATGCAGAGACTGCACAGTTAAAAGAATTTGAAAATCATAAAGTTTTTGAGGGATGTATGCCCGTTGAGGTTATGGCGAAACGAGGTTTTGAAACTTTAACTTTCGGGCCGTTAAAGCCTGTTGGGCTTGTAAATCCCAAAACAGGAAAAGATGATGCTTATGCAGTCGTTCAGCTTCGTCAGGATAATTCCGAGGGTACTTTGTATAATCTTGTAGGTTTTCAGACCAATCTTAAATGGGGAGAACAAAAACGTGTATTTTCGATGATACCTGGCTTAGAGAATGCGGAATTTGTCAGGTATGGTGTAATGCACAGAAATACTTTCATTAATTCTCCTAAGCTTCTTGATTGCTATTACCGTATGAAAAAGTATCCCAAGGTATATTTTGCAGGACAGATAACAGGAGTTGAGGGATATGTGGAGTCAGCTTCAAGCGGAATTA
>JAZQFP010000058.1:0-4218 GCA_045539555.1 Candidatus Ornithomonoglobus sp. | reverse complement strand
GGCTTTAACGTGCGTCCTGACGCAGGTGCTCTTGCAATGAGTGCACAAAATGATGTTGACATTCGTCTTTACCGTGTTATCTATCAGGCAATTGAGGAGATTGAGGCGGCTATGAAGGGTATGCTTGACCCCGAGTTCAAGGAAGTTGTACTTGGTTATGCAGATGTCCGTCAGGCTATCCGTGTTCCAAATATCGGTGTAATTGCAGGATGTTACGTAAGACAGGGTAAGATTACAAGAAATGCTCAGGTAAGAGTTGTCCGCGACGGTATAATTATCCATGAGGGCAAGATTTCAAGCTTAAAGCGTTTCAAGGACGATGCTAAGGAAGTAACGGAGAAGTTCGAGTGCGGTCTTGGTATTGAGAACTTCAACGATATTAAGGAAGAGGATACAATCGAGTGCTTCGAGATGCAGGAGATTGAAAGATAACTTCTTATAAGAGGAATCAGCTATGGCAAGAATTGATAAAATCAACACAGAGGTAATGCGTGAGCTGTCAACCGTTATCCGTGATCTTAAAGATTCACGAATACCTGTTATGACAAGCGTTGTAGCAGTACACGTAACAAACGATTTAAGATATGCTAAGGCATATATCTCTGTAATGGGCGATGAGGCCACCAAGAAAAAAGCTATGGACGGCCTTAATAGTGCAAGTGGGTTTATCCGCCGTGAGATTGGCAGACGCGTTAATCTCCGCTACGCCCCCGAGTTTGTGTTTGAGCTTGACAATTCAATAGAGCACGGCTCACACATTGACAAACTTTTGAAGAATATAAAATAACTGAGGGAAAAGTGGCAGAGGAAATGTTTTGCCACTTTTTTCGCCATGATTGAGAAAGAAAGATTTACTATGAAAAAGGTAGCAGAGCTTATTAAAAAATCAAACAAAGCGGTAATTTTGCCTCATATAAATGCTGACGGTGATGCCATTGGCTCATCTATGGCAATGAGGGAAATGTTATCTCTATTAGGTATTTCATCTGAGATTTATACTGATGAGCCCGTTGAGGAAAGACTGGGCTTTATAAGTGATGGTGTAAAGGTCTATGAGGGCGAAGTTTGTGATTTTGATTTGTGTATTGTCCTTGACTGCGGAGATATGAAACGCCTTGGCAGACGCGGTGAGATAATGGAAAAGGCAAAGACTGTTGTTTGTCTTGACCACCACAGAACAAATACAGGCTTTGGCGATGCGTGTGTAATTATCCCCGAGGCGTCTGCAACGGGCGAGATTATGTTTGATTTATGTAATGAGCTTGGTGTTACTATGACCCGCGACCTTGCAAGATTTATTTATGCAGCCATTTTATCCGACACGGGCGGTTTTGCATATTCAAACACTACTGTGAAGACTTTTACCATTGCCTCAGAGCTTGTTAAATATGACATTAACCACGCCGAGATTGCAAGGCTTATGTTTGATACGGTGGATATGAATTCCGAGCTTATAAAAGCAGAGCTTACCAAGGAAATTAAAACTTACTGCGAGGGTAAAATCCGTGCAGTCTGTGCAACCCGTGAAATCTGCAAAAAGTTTAATGTAGACGTTGAGGAGATAGAGGGACTTGTAGATATCCCCAGAAGAATTCGCGGTACAGAGATTGCTATTGCAATTAAAGAGCACGAGGACCATGTAAGAGTGAGCCTTCGCTCCAATGAGTATGCAGATGTATCAAAGGTAGCAATGGTATTTGACGGCGGCGGTCATATGAGAGCCTCAGGTTGTACTATTTATAAGACTCCTCATGAGGCTTTGAAAGACATTGTAAAGGTATGTGAGGAAGCTATATGAATGGCGTTGTTGTAATTGATAAGCCAAAGGGCGTTACATCCCATGATGTTGTTGGAATGATGCGTAAGCGGTTCGGGACACGCCGTGTTGGACATACGGGAACTCTTGACCCTATGGCAACGGGTGTTTTACCCATTTGTATCGGTAATGCAACACGGGCGGCGGATATGCTTATTGAATCGGATAAGGAGTATATAGCAGAATTTATTTTAGGCAAAACCACAGATACTCTTGACATTGAGGGACAGATTTTAGAAGAAAGAAAAGTTCTGGTAACAGAGGATGAAGTCCGTGATACAATATCCAAGTTTGTGGGTAAGATTTCTCAGATACCGCCTATGTATAGTGCCATTAAAAAGGATGGCAAAAAGCTTTACGAACTTGCCCGTGAGGGAAAAGAGATTGAGCGTGAGGCAAGAGAGATAACAATATACTCCATTGATATAAAAAGAATAGATTTACCAAAAGTAGAGATAGATGTTAAATGCTCAAAGGGTACATATATCCGTACATTGTGTGATGACATTGGCAAAGCTTTGGGCTGCGGTGCTACAATGACGGAACTAAGACGAGTGGCAACGGCAGGTTTTACTATTGATAATGCCTATACAATAGATGAAATTGATGCCTTAGAGAACAAGTGTGGGGTATTGATACCCACAGACAAGTTATTTGAAAGTTACAGGGCTATAAGCCTTAATGAAAAGCAAACGAGAAGTATCACAAACGGCGTACAGATGACATGGCGTGATGGATGCGAGGGGGAAATGGTGAGACTTTATTCCCACGAGGGTAAATTCCTTTGCGTGTCTCAAATTCGTGATATGAAGCTGGTGCTTGTAAAGTCCTTTTGGAGTTAAGAGGAGATAAGAAATGGAGATTATTAAAAAGCTTAATACAAGACAACAGACCGTTGTTGCATTAGGAAACTTTGACGGTCTCCATAAGGCTCATACAGAGGTTATAAAAAAGTGTGTTGAAGAAGCTTATGAGCGAGATGTAAAAAGCACTGTATTATTGTTTTTTGAACATACCCAGAACATAACGGAAAACATAAATGTAAAGCTTCTTACAGACCTTGATACAAAGCTTGAAATTCTTGATGGGATGGGTGTAGATATTGTATTTATGAAACATTTCACGAGGGAATTTATGGAGCTTTCACCCGCAGAATTTGTTGATTTTCTTCATAGAGAATTAAACCCTGTCGCCTTATGTGCGGGATATGATTACCGATTTGGACACAAGGCAGAGGGGAATATTAAAACCCTTAAAGAATTATGCAGGGGAAAGGGAATTGACGTATTTATAACAGATGAGGTTAAGGAGGGGGAAACCCCTGTTAAAAGCACCGCTATCCGTCAGTATTTAGCAAGTGGCGAGGTGGAAAAAGCTAATGCTTTGCTTGGCAGAAACTTTGCTCTTCGCGGTGAGGTTAAAAAAGGCTTCCAGAATGGACGCAAAATTGGAGTTCCCACGGCAAATGTGGGGGTTTTGGAAAATATAATTTTACCCCTTGACGGTGTATATATGGGTTACACAAAGGTAGAGGGCAAGAAATATAAAAGCCTTATCAATGTAGGAAACAATCCTACTGTTAATGGTAAAGATACTACGGTTGAGAGTCATATCCTTGATTTTAGCGGGGATATTTACGGGAAAGTAATAGAGGTGGAATTTTGCAAAAGACTTCGTGGCGAGATTAAATTCGCAAGTTTAGAGGAATTAAAAAAGCAGATAGAAAAGGACTTGGAGAGGGTGATACAATGTATCTGATTGCAGGTTTGGGAAACCCTGGCAAACAATATGAAATGACCCGTCATAACATTGGTTTTCACACCATAGATTATATTGCAGATAAGCTTGGAGTCAGGGTAACAAAGCTCAAAAACAAGGCAATTTACGGCGAGGGTACAGTTGCAGGGAAAAAGGTGCTTTTAGTTAAGCCCCAGACATATATGAACCTTAGCGGAGACAGCCTTGTGGAATTTGTAAAATTCTACAAAATACCCATAGAGAATGTAATTGTTATAAGCGATGATATTGACCTTGGCGTAGGCAGAATTCGAATTCGACAGAAAGGCAGCGCGGGAGGACATAACGGACTTAAATCAATAATTGCAAGACTTGGCGGGGAGAACTTCCAGAGAGTTCGTATAGGTGTCGGAGCTCCCACCCATGAAGATTATGATTTGGCAGACTTTGTTCTTGGCAGATTTGGGAAAGACGAAATTCCTGTTCTTGAAGAGGCAATTATAAAGGCGTACAAGGCAGTTATAGAAATAGTTTCAAATGGCGTCAGTAGTGCCATGAACAAGTTCAATTCTAAATAAGACTATGAATTTACTAAATATATTAGAGGGATATACGCCCTATGAGAGTATAGTCAAAAACCTCAGCAATACTCCCATATCCGTATC
>JAZQFP010000057.1:0-11495 GCA_045539555.1 Candidatus Ornithomonoglobus sp. | reverse complement strand
AGCCGATAGACGGATACCAATTTGATACAGATTCAAACGGTGATTTGCTCGTGAAAGGATTTATCAACCGCAATTTATCGGTGATGGGCGGTAATGAGGAAGGTATGTTTATCGGATATACATTTGAAAAACTCGAAGAAGCCACAGTAACAGAGCCTGAGAAAGAACCCGAAACACCATCAGAAAAAGAACTGGAAAAAGAACCGGAAAAACCAACAGAAATCGAGAAACCTACCGAAACAGAAAAACCGACTCAAACCGAAAAACCTGCGGAAACAGACAAATCTGCTGAAAAACCAACACAGACAGAAAAACCGCAGGATACTCCCAAGATGTCATTTGTTGATGTCGAAAAGGGACAATATTATTACGATGCAGTTATGTGGGCAGCAAATGAAGGCATTACGGGAGGGATAAGTGCAAACACATTCTCACCGAACACAAATTGTTCAAGAGGACAGGTTGTTACTTTCCTGCACAGAATGATAGGCTCCCCTGAGCCTGCAGCAATAACCTTGCCTTTTGTAGATGTTAAAGAGGATGCTTATTATTACAAACCCGTTAAGTGGGCATACGGTAGCGGGATAACCGGTGGAACAAGTGTAAATACATTCTCGCCAGATGATAATTGTACCAGAGCGCAAGTTGTTACTTTCTTGTGGCGCACCGCAGGTCAGCCAAAACCAAGTGGAAATAGCAATTCTTTTACCGATGTAAAAGCAGACAGCTATTATTATGATGCGGTTCTATGGGCGGTTGAAAACGGCATAACGGGCGGAACGAGTGATGATGCTTTCTCGCCTGATAATAACTGCACCAGAGCACAGGTTGTAACATTCTTATACCGATTTATCAATGGTTAATTATAAAAGAACGAGAAACCTAAGCAAATACAAGCTTTGTCGCACTTTTCTTGAATTACTAATTTCGGTGAAGCGCTTGATAAATTGCAGAGCAAATTACAGCACAAAGCCGTTCATGGCGTAGGTATGAAACCTTGTAAGTAAAAAAGAGGGCATTAGCCCTCTTTTCTTATTATCTTTTTAGTTTTATGTACGGGGTAGGGAACGGAATTAGAACGGTATACATCAACTGATATCACTCTTGCTGTCTTTTCTTCGTTGTCTTCTCCGACGGGGACAACAACCTTATCCCCAGGTCTTATGGTTTTATCATCCGTTCTGTATTGGTAAATTCTGTCCTGATAATCAAACATCACACCACAGTATATAAATTCGCGATTATTTTCAAATTCTGGGCCTAAGGGTGTTGGCAGATGCTTTATAGCATATAAAAATTCTCTTTCTGTTTCGTAGTCATCAGGGTCAAGACCGTTATTATATTCACCGTAGTAGTTGTCCCTCCAACCGTATAGTTTCATAAAATCTTTATTATAATCAGTTGGAATATCGTTAGGGTCGTACGGCTTATCCTTATCGTCTGGCCATGGTATATCATCAAACATCATTTGTAAGATCATCCTTTGTTATTTCTTAATACATTTCTTGCTTTGAATAAGATATACTATTTTTGCAAGAGTTTTATCTGGTAGTATACGCCTTAGAAAGACTGCAATTTTCATAATGAAACCTGGGATAATAACTTCTTTTCCTGCAAACATTTTCTTTATGGCATATTCAGCAACATCCATACTTGTAAGGACGAGATGTTTTGTGGCTTTTTCTGTGCCATTACCAAAATTTACATTTGCAACATCGCCGAATTCTGTGTGAACGGGTCCAGGACAAAGAACGCTTATTTTAACCTTGCTTCCTGTCTGACGTAACTCCTCTGCTACTGCCTGAGAAATTCTCAAAACATAAGACTTTGTTGCATAGTATGCACCAAACATAGGGCCAGGGAAGAATGCTGCTAAGGATGCAACATTAAGAATATGTCCGTATCCGCGTTCCTTGAATGTTTTTGAAACAAGTTTTGTGAGGATATGTAAAGCACGCACATTGGTATCAAGCATACGAAGCTCTGTATCCATGTCTGTAACATCAAAATTGCCAAAAACACCAAAACCTGCATTATTGATAAAAACATCAACATCCTTTGCCAATTCAGCTAATGCCTCACATTGAGTTCTATCCGTAACATCACAGCATACAACTTCCACATTAGTATTTAATTCTTTTTTTAGTGCATTTAATCTTTCTTCACGACGTGCAACGGCAATAATGTCATAACCCATATTAGAAAGAACGTATGCCATATCACGCCCAAGCCCTGAACTTGCGCCTGTGATAAGTGCTTTCATAATACCATCTCCTGATTCGAAATATACACAAATTATATCACATATAGAGACCAAAATCAACTATAAACACAACTCTGATTGCACATACTAAATAAAAAAGGAGTATGGATATGGAAGAATCTGTATGGAGATATAGCGGAGCTATAAAAAGATTTGATGAATTAAAGGGTGATATAAAAACACAAGTGCTTATTATTGGTGGTGGACTATGTGGGATATTATGTGCATATTATTTGAAAAAATCAGGAATAGACTGTGTTATTGTTGAGGGGAACAGAATAGCCTCGGGAACTACTGATAAAACAACTGCCAAAATTACGGTGCAACATAGTTTGATATATGACAAGCTTATAAGGACCTTTGGTAGAGAAAAGGCTAAAATGTATCTTGATGCTAACCTGGAAGCCCTTAATGAATACGAAAAATTGTGTAAAAATATTGACTGTGATTTTGAAAGAAAAGATTCGTATGTTTATTCCACTTCCAATAGAAAGATTATAGAAAAAGAGGTAAAGGCAGTAAATGATTTAGGGTTTGGAGCGGAGTTCTGTAATGAGTGCGAACTCTCTTTTCGGATTGATGGAGCTATAAAACTCCCTTGTCAAGCTCAGTTTAACCCAATAAAATTTATTAATGTAATAATTGATGGCTTAACAATATATGAGAATACAATGATCAGGGAGATAGAGCCTAACAAGGCACATACACAAAATGGCACAATTACGGCAGATAAGATTATTGTGGCAACACATTTCCCCTTTATAAACAAGCATGGAAGCTATTTTTTGAAATTGTATCAACATCGTTCCTATGTATGTGTCTATGAGGGAGCAGAATTGGTTCATGGTATGTATGTGGATGAGAATAAAAAGGGAATATCATTAAGAAGTTACAATAATTTACTGTTAATAGGCGGGGGTGCTCACCGTACGGGTAAAAAGGGCGGGGCATGGAATGATGTGGAAAATTTCACAAATAATCATTATCCCAATGCAAAGTTAAAGTATATGTGGGCAGCACAAGATTGTATGAGCCTTGACGGTGTGCCCTATATTGGCAAGTATTCATCAAACACGCCAGATTTATATGTGGCAACGGGGTTTAATAAATGGGGAATAACATCCTCAATGGTATCGGCGATGATACTAAAAGATGTTATATCAGGAAAAAATAATGAATGCAAAGAAGTATTTTCTCCGCAGAGAAGTATAATAAAACCTCAGCTTTTTATAAATGGTTTTGAGACAACAGTAAATTTGCTTACCCCAACGGCAAAAAGATGTCCCCATTTAGGCTGTGCGCTTAAATGGAACAAGGCAGAACACACATGGGACTGCCCGTGTCATGGGTCAAGATTTGAAGAGAGTGGAAATTTAATAGACAACCCTGCAACGGGCGACCTTAATTGACACATCCGCTTTCGCATTGATTTTTGGTTGATGATATGATAAAATAACAAAGAAAGGAGGCGTAGTATGGATAAAATGTATTTATGTATTGACCTTAAATCTTTCTATGCCACTGTGGAGTGTATAGAGAGAGGTCTTGATCCGTTAAAAACAAATTTAGTAGTAGCGGACGAAAAGCGTACAGAAAAAACAATATGCCTTGCAGTTTCGCCCTCCTTAAAGGCTTATGGAGTATCGGGCAGAGCAAGGCTTTTTGAGGTTGTAGAACGTGTGCGTGAGGTTAATAATGAAAGACTTAAAAAATCTCCCGATCACAAATTTTCAGGGAAGAGCTATCTTGCACCTGAGCTTGAAAAGGACAACTCTCTTGCGGTATCCTATATTGCTGCACCACCGAGAATGGCGTATTATATGGAATATAGCACAAGAATTTACAATATTTATCTTAAATATGTAGCGGCGGAGGATATTCATGTTTATTCAATTGATGAAGTATTTATTGACATTACAGGGTATCTTAAAACATATAATCAGACGCCTCACGATTTTGCAATGACAATAATACGTGATGTTTTGGATACAACAGGAATAACCGCAACAGTTGGGTTGGGTACAAATATGTACCTTGCAAAGATTGCCATGGATATAGTTGCAAAACATGCAGAGCCCGACAAAGATGGTGTAAGAATAGCGGAGCTTGATGAAATGTCATATCGACAGAAATTGTGGAATCATACTCCCATTACAGATTTCTGGCGTGTTGGACCTGGCTATGCATCGAGGCTTAAATCTGTTGGAATTCATACCATGGGCGATATTGCGAAATGTTCCGTGGGCGGGGCAGACGACTACTATAACGAAGACTTGCTATATAGAATGTTTGGTGTCAATGCCGAGTTTTTAATTGACCATGCGTGGGGATATGAGCCTTGCACAATAGCAGATATCCGCGGATATGTTCCTGAGAACAGAAGTCAGGGGGCGGGACAGGTTTTACATTGCCCTTATGACAGCGAAAAAGCCCGTCTCATAGTTCGGGAGATGACAGAACTATTAGTCCTTGATTTGGTAGAAAAAGGGCTTGTAACGGACAATTTAACCCTTACAGTAGGATATGATATAGAGAATCTAACAAACCCTGAAATTCGTAAGAAATATAGGGGTGGAATTACAACTGACCATTATGGAAGACGTGTTCCGAAACATGCTCACGGTACGGCAAATCTGAAAACGCCCACATCTTCTACAAAGGAGATAATGGCGGCAATGACGGAGTTGTATGACAGAATTATAAACCCCGATCTTTTAGTACGCCGTGTAAATATAAGTGCAAATAATATCCGTGAAGAAGAGAAAGTTGTTTCTAAAAATTCATTTATTCAGGTTGATTTGCTGACAGACCCAAAGGTGTTCGAAGAAGAGGAAAAGCATAGAGAAAATCTTAAAAAAGAGCGTAGTATTCAAGAGGCAATGATAAGTATAAAAAAACAATTTGGAAAGAATGCAGTAATTAAGGGTATGAATCTTGAAGAGGGTGCAACGACAATAAGCCGAAATGGGCAGATAGGTGGTCATAAGGCATGAATAAATACAGTGATATTATAAATATTCCATATCGTAAGTCTAATAGACAGCAGAGAATGACAAATATTGAACGTGCCGCACAGTTTTCCTCTTTTGCGGCTTTGACGGGATACGAGGATGCAGTAGAGGAAACTGCGCGAATAACAGACAGAAAATCTGAGTTAAGTGATACAGCAATAGAAGCTCTTGACCGTAAACTTAAAATTATAAGTGAGAATATAAAAAACTCACCTGTGGTTTTAATTACTTATTTTGTGCCTGACGAGAGAAAAGAGGGCGGTGAATACCGTACTGTAAGAGGAACGGTGAAAAAAATTGATGAATGTCTCAGAGAAGTTGTTTTAAGTTCGGGAGAGCAGATATCAATAGATGAAATCGCAGAAATTGATAGTGAAATATTTACGGGAATTGATTTTTAGACGGAGAAATTATGAAATATAATAAAGTAATTCAAGGACGATTTGTAAATCGTCCTAACAGATTTGTTGCAGAGGTGCAAATTGACGGCAAAACAGTAACAACCCACGTTAAAAACACGGGCAGATGCCGTGAATTGCTTGTAGAGGGTGCAACAGTTTATCTGGAAGATTTTACGGATAGAATGGGCACACGAAAACTATCATATTCTTTGATTGGTGTAAAGAAAAAGTGCGATGATGGCAGAGTTCTTATGATAAATATGGACTCTCAGGCACCTAATAAAGTTGTGGCAGAGGCGTTAGGAGACGGCAAAATTTCATTGCCTGATATGGATGAATTAGAAATAATAAAAGGAGAGGCAAAGAAAGGCAACTCACGCCTTGATTTTTATGTTCGCGATGTTAATGGGCGAGAGGGATACATAGAGGTAAAAGGTGTTACCTTAGAAAATAATAAAATTGTATCTTTCCCTGATGCTCCTACGTTAAGGGGGATAAAGCACTTAAATGAGCTATCCACACTTGCAGGTGAGGGTTATAATGCCTATGTGATTTTTGTAGTACAAATGGAGGGGGTAGAGGAGTTTCGGCCAGATGAGGAGAGACACTATGACTTTGCACAAGCTTTGAGAAATTCAAAGAAATGCGGAGTGAATGTTCTGGCGTACCAATGCCATGTAACAGAGGATACCCTGTATATTTCAGAACCATTAAAAACAACAATATAAAAATCACGCCTCTTATAGAGGCGTTATTTTTATGGATTACAGGTACCACAGGGTTTATAGCCCTTATCTATTAAATCTTCTCTTGTACCAGTATAATTTTTGCGGTTTAATTTACCTATATTTTCCACGCCTGAGCAATCAGGAATATGAAATCTCATAGATTTATTGTTTAATACATAATCGCATTCTATATTATATGTAGCGTCAGGGGTGTTGTCGGGACCGTTATAATAGTTGTCTCCGTCAGTATAGTCAATGTAGATATCTGGTTGAACATTATAGCAGTATACGTTAAATGATACGCCTGAGCCATTATCTTCAACAGAATATGCTTCAAGGTTAACACCGTTTGCAAGTAAATTATCATCTTCAAAAATAGGCGTTACACGGTACATTACATGATTGCCCGTTTTAAGCACATATTCTGCTATCATATTCTCGAATGGAAGCATACCCTCAACGTTCATATAACGAGTGCCTGTAATTAAATTTTCCTCATTAGCATTTTCGCCTGTCAGTTGAAACCCAATAAGGTGGCAACGGTTATATAGGCTACCCTGGTCTACATTATCATATTGAACACTTTGCCAACCTGTTGGTTTGATATGGCTTATGTTTCCTCTCTCTTCTGTGGGCATGGTTTCAATACCGACGGATGCAATACAACTGCCACACCTGCCAAGATAGTCAAGCTCGCTGTAACTTTCAAAACCTTTATCAGTAATTTCGAATTTTTCAAATGAGGGAACGTTATTGTTTATTTCAACATAAGGCTCACCTGAATATTCAGGAATATTTGACAGGTCAATGGGAGTTTGTGTTCCAACAAGGTTGTTTATAATAAGACCAACGGTGGCAACTATAACAAAAATTATGGTTGAAATGGTGGAATTTTTCTTTTTCATATTCGTTTCTCCATAAATATATATATGGTAATTTTATCATATCGGAAAGGTAAAGTCAAATAACAATAAAACGTCGAGGGTCAAGCCTTACCACATCTAAAACATAAAAAAAGAACCCCACTATGTGGAGTTCTATTTTTTATGGTCGGAGTGACAGGACGCATATTGCTTCGCAATCTGCACCCCCTCGGCTAAAGCCTCGGTATCCTCGCTAAAAACAGTCCACTGGACTGTTTTATTCACGCTCGTGCCTCCCTGAGGTTCAAGTCCTACCACATCTAAAACATAAAAAAAGAACTCCACTATGTGGAGTTCTATTTTTTATGGTCGGAGTGACAGGACTTGAACCTGCGGCATCACGCCCCCCAGACGTGTGCGCTACCAACTGCGCTACACCCCGATAAATCACAAGTGTTATTATAACAGATGTTTTCCTCATTGTCAACCCTATTTTTCTAAAAATTTCGCATAAAAATTTTTATTTTTCTATTGACATTTTTAGAATTATAGTGTATTATATGTATTAGTACAGTTAATACAGAAGGAGGGATGAGAATGATACAGCTTGATTTTGGCGACCACAGACCGCTATATGAGCAAATATGTGAAAAAATCAAGGAGCTTATTATAAGCGGAGTTCTCGTAGAGAATGATAAGATTCCGTCTGTGCGTGAAATGGCGGCGATACTTGCCATAAACCCTAATACTATTCAAAAGGCGTACAAAGAGCTTGAAAATGAGGGATATATATATTCCCAGAAAGCGCGTGGAAATTTTGTTAGCCCGAGAGAGACAGGGGATACAACGAAAACGGATGAGCTAATGGAGAATATTAAACCGCAACTCAGGGAGCTTAGGTTTTTGGGGATAAGTAAGAATGAGCTGAAAAATCTTATTGATTTAATCTACAAGGAGGAACAGCTATGATAAGGGTAAATGAGGTAACAAAAACATTCGGAGGTTTTAAGGCACTTGACAGATTGTCGTTGCATGTAAATACAGGCTCTGTTTATGGACTTGTAGGTCCTAATGGTGCGGGGAAAACCACCATAATAAAAAATTTAGTAGGTATTTATACTCCCGACAAGGGAGAAATCGAAATTGATTCTCAAAATGTCTTTGAGAATATTGATCTTAAAGATGAGGTCATTTATATAGGAGATGATTTGTTTTTCTATCCTACATATTCTATATTGGATATGGCAAAGCTCTATGCGGGAATGTATTCTAATTGGAGTTGGGAGAGATTTAACAATCTAAAAGAGATTTTTAAGATTGAGACCAACAGAAAAGCACGAAGATTATCAAAGGGTATGCAAAAGCAGGTTGCTTTCTGGTTAGGTATATCAGCATGTCCAAAGGTGCTTATTTTAGATGAGCCTGTTGACGGACTTGACCCTGTTATGCGAAAAAATGTGTGGCGAATAGTATTGCAGGACGTGGCAGAGCGAGGCACAACCGTTTTAGTTTCAAGCCATAATCTTCGTGAACTTGAAGATGTATGCGACCATGTTGGAATTATGCATAAGGGCAGAGTTGTACTTGAAAAAGCTCTTGATGATGTCAAGGGTAACATTCATAAAATTCAGGTTGCATTTGAGGGAGAAATTCCCGAAGGTTTGAGAGACAAGATTGATATACTTCATGAGGAGAGTATAGGTAGGGTTAATATGCTGAATGTAAAAGGCGAAAGCGACGATGTTAATCGTAAAATACAAAGCTATAAGCCTATTATATGCGATATTATTCCTTTAACATTAGAGGAAGTATTTATATATGAGTTGGGAGGTATGGGATATGAATTTGAGAACATCATTCTTTAATAAAAGCATCTTTAAGACCGATATCAAAAGATATTGGTGGACTGCCCTCCTTGAAGCCTTTGTTATATTTATCTCAACTGTAATGCCGATATATAACAGATGTGTTAACTACATAGAATATAATGGAATAGGATATAGCTATGGAAGATTTTCACCCGATTGGTTGTATCATGGCGGTCTTATATTCCTTATAGCATTTGCAGTAGGAATACCTGTGATGTTGTTTTCATATATGCATTTTAGTGCATCAATGTCAATGCATCACAGTTTGCCCATAAAGCGTTCGCAACTTTTATTGACAAAGACATTGACAGGTTTAATACTTACAATTGTGCCCATATTAATTAATGGGGCAATTTTAGGAGCAATTATAACTGCACCTCAATTTCGTGAGTTAATAGGAGTAATGCCTGTTGTTAAATGGTGTCTTTCAGGCATATTGTATACGGTTGTAATTTTTGCACTTACTGTCGCAGTTAATATGATGACAGGACACCCCGTTGGAACATTGATTTTTACGGCTGGTTTTGCAGCATTGCCGTCAATTTTGATAGTATTTTTAGAGGCGTTTTTCTCAGTAGAATACTTTGGATATAGCGGCAGTAATATGGCGGATATATTAAAGTATATATATCCACATGAAGAGTGGCTGATGACCTTCCCGTCATATTTAATATATATTCTTATGGGAGTGGCATTCCTGATAGGAGCATACTTCTTATACAACAGAAGAAAGCTTGAAAATCATGGTGAGGTTATTGCATTCTCATGGCTTAAACCTGTGTTTATAGGAATAGTGGCAATGCTTTCAAGTATGCTTAGCTGGGCATATTTTAATGGAATTCTGAGCCTGAGCGGTGTATGGTGGATAATTCCCCTTGGTGTCATAGGAACAGTAATTGCCTGGATGGTATCTCGTAAGAGTTTATCTCTAAAAGGTGTACATAAGCCTGTTTTAATCTATATGGCGGTTGCATTGGTAGCGGGTATGGCAGTTCACTTTGACATTACAGGATTTGAAACCCGTGTACCAGATGTGGATGATATTCTAAGTGTACAGTTTGGATATCATGATGACTACGAAGGCGTTACATATTTTGGCGAGTCAGAGATTAAATATAAACTTCGCGGCGGTATTGATACAAGCTTCAAGGAATATGAGGATATAAAGAATGTTACAGAGCTTCACAAAGCCTTGGTAAAGGATAAAACCAAGCCTTATTCAGGATATTTTATGCCATTGGAGTACACTCTTAAAAATGGTAAAACAATTACAAGAAATTACCATATAGATTATAATAAACTTGCAGAGTATCTTAAACCCATATATGAAACTCCGCAAATGCGCGCGGTTGAGTATGATTTAGTAGATGGAACGGAAAAAGAGTTTTTAAGTATCGAAATTCAGGACCGTCGATTTGCAACGACAGATGATGATACGATTTATCCTGATAATCCATATATGGAAAGGATAATAGAGGCACTTAAAAAGGACATAGAAAATCTCACATACGAGGATATGACGGTTAGTGAGGGAGCATCATTAACTGTTGGCGTAAATTACAACCATATTGCAGACTACGAAACTCCTGTGCCAGATGATGTAAAACCATTGAACGACCGATCTACATGGGTTAATATTAACAAGAGTTTTGTAAACACAAGAGCAATACTTGAAGAAATGGGTATTTATGACCGAATTCCAAAGGCGAAAGATATTGACAGAATAGAAATTCACACATGGACTGGCAACGATTATCCTGCGTCTGACAAGGACTATGAGACTATTGCAACTATAACTGACAGAAACGAAATAGCAGATATTTATAATGAATATGACAGAATGATAGAAATTCGCAAATATACAAACATAGATACTGCTAAAAATATTCGGATAACCTTTAATTTGAAGTCGGGCCACTTCTTTGAGGCGTCATGCTCTTATGATGAAGACAAAATACCCGAAGTATTAAAGAAATATTTTGAATAAGAAAAAGTCGCGGAACATTCCGCGACTTTTCATTTATCAAAAAATGTTGCGTTTTTCACCTGTGTATGATATAATAAAATAAATATATAAAAAGGAGGGGGAAAATGAATAAAATTCTATATAAGCAGGAAATAGAAGATGAATTAATGATTCAATTTATAATTATGTACGCCCTCCGTGGAGCAGATGAGCCTTTGGCTTATTCTGATATGTTAAATGTTATACAAGGTAACTGCGAGATAAGTTTTACAGATTTACAGATTGGCTTGGACAATCTTGTAAAAACAGGTCATGTAAGTGAGAGCAGATTAAGTGATATATTATCAGTTTATGATATAACAAAAAAGGGTATAAATGTAATAGATTTCTTTTAT
>JAZQFP010000056.1:0-10071 GCA_045539555.1 Candidatus Ornithomonoglobus sp. | reverse complement strand
GGCTATACTGTAAGGCTTACTCGTGAAACAAATGAAGAGAACCCTTCTATGACAAAAAGACTTTCGTATTGTTATCCTGATAATGATATGACGAAGGAGCCTGACGCTTTGGCGTTTATATGTATTCATTCAAATGCAACTGGTGGAATGGCACGGGGGACGGCTTATATTACTGCATCAGGTTATTATGACCAGAAGTGGATATCGGATACCTATGCAGATGATTGCAATAAGCTTGGCAAGATGATTAATGACAAAATAGTGAATTCATCCAGTCTTGGAATTCACGGAAGTGGTGAGATAAGATTCAAACCTGAATTGGTTATGTTTTGCAAATCTCCCGTAACATGTGCATATTTAGAGATTGGTTTTTTTGATAATACCTCAGATTTAGAAATATTAAATTCTGAGAGTGAAAATATAGGAAAGGCGATAGCAGAGGGGGTAGATGAATTTTGTCAACAGCGGTAACAACAAAATCAGGTCTTAGCAAGAGTGCGTTGCAGATAGTTGCAATTATATCTATGTTGCTGGACCATCTTGCATTAACTATGGTAAGTAATGCATCTCTTCATTATTACATAATGAGATTTTTAGGAAAAATTTCTATTGTCATTATGTGTTATTTCGTTGCGGAGGGTTATTACAAAACCCGCAACCTTGGCAAATACATTTTGCGAATGGGAATATTTGCGGCGATTTCGCAGATACCCTATTATATGTTTTTAAGCGGGGGATACTTTATTGAAAATCCCAAAGCATTGATTTTATCTGTGTTTAATACGCGTAATGTTATATTTACATTATTTATAGGCTTATGTCTGCTATCGGTGATAAAGTCTAATTATAAAGTATGGATAAAAGTTATTGCAACGGTTGCTGCACTGTACCTTGTAAGAAACAGCGACTGGGACTATTATGCGATTCTATGGATATTGGGCTTTGGTTTAATTCGTGGTGCTAAATGGAAACAGGCTTTGTGGGCGGCGGTAGTTGTTATAATAAAGCTTGCCGTTATGGCTCCACCTGCCATAGCAAGTGTTATAAATGCAGGTGCTCTTACATACGGAATGTTAGACTGGTTTGTAATGTTTGGCGGGTTCCTGGCAATTCCCTTTATTTTCGGGTACAACGGTGAGAGAGGAGCCAACTTAAAATGGGGCTTCTACACATTCTATCCGTTGCATTTACTGGTTCTTGCATTGATTATGATTTTTGTATAATAAAAAAGCGATTCAATTTGAATCGCCTTTTTTATTTGCTTTTAATGTATCTGCAATGCCTTTTAGTATAACTTCACGGGCGTGAATAACATCTTTCTTGGATGGAATAGGAGTTCCTTCTAAGGGATACTTCATACCGAGTGATTCATACTTTGATTTTCCCATATCGTGATAGGGCAGTACATCAACGGCCTTTAAGGAACGCAATGTACCAATAAATCTACCAAGCTTATACAATGCTTCATCATCCTGGGTAATTCCAGGAACGAGAACATGGCGTATCCATATAGGAATTTTATTATCTGCAAGAAATCTTGCAAAGTCAAGCACCGCATCAATTTTTTGTGCCGTAAGCTTTTCGTGTTCCGTTGGGTCTATGTGCTTAATATCAAGCATAACCAAATCGGTGTACTTTATAAGCTCACGGTATTCGGCGTCCTTTTTTGGAGTATAGCAGATACCTGAGGTATCAAGACAGGTATGAAAATCATATTTTGTCTTTGCCTTTTTGAATAACTCCGTAAGAAAACCTAACTGCATTAATGGTTCACCGCCTGTTGCGGTGATTCCACCATTGCGGAGAAACTCGCGAACGCCATCAGCGTTTTTAAGTATCTCATCCGCTGTCATTTCACGACCACCGTCTGCCTTTTGGGAGTCGGGGTTATGACAATACAGGCATCGCATGGGACAGCCCTGAAAGAATACTACATAGCGAATTCCAGGTCCGTCCACTGTGCCGAAAGATTCAAGTGAATGAATACGTCCCATTATCAGATTGACTGATGGAATGTTCTTGAAATGACATCATCCTGCTGTTCCTTTGTAAGCTTTATAAAGTTAACAGCATAGCCTGAAACACGAACTGTAAGCTGAGGATAATTCTCAGGATGCTTCTGTGCATCAAGTAATGTCTCACGATTGAATACGTTTACGTTTAGGTGATGGCCACCTTTTTCTACATAGCCATCAAGCATATTTACTAAGTTATCTACCTGCTGAGTCATAGTAATCTTCCTTTCTTATTATGAATTCATTAGTGCATCAAGGTCAAGCTCACCGTTAAACACAGCGTCATCTTTACCAAGAGCACCGGGTACGATTGAGAATGTGTTTGAGATACCATCCTGACAATCGCAGAAGGGTAGCTTTGCAACTGATGAAAGTGATGCAACTGCACCGCAACAATCACGGCCGTGCATTGGGTTAGCACCAGGAGCCAAAGGCTCACCCATCTTTCTACCATCAGGAGTGTTACCTGTCTTCTTACCGTATACAACGTTTGATGTAATTGTAAGAATTGACATTGTGGGAACACCGTTACGGTATGTGTGGTGCTGACGAATCTTATCCATGAACTTGTGAACAATTTCAACTGCAAGTGTATCAACGCGGTCATCGTTGTTACCGTACTTGGGGAAGTCGCCTTCAATAACGAAGTCAACGCATACGCCGTCTTCATCACGTACAGGCTTAACCTTCGCGTACTTAATAGCACTTAGTGAGTCAGCAACAACTGAAAGACCTGCAATACCTGTTGCGAAGTAACGCTTAACGTCTCTGTCATGAAGAGCCATCTGCGCACTCTCGTAGCAGTACTTGTCATGCATAAAGTGGATACAGTTTAGTGTGTTAACATATAGCTTTGCAAGCCAGTCCTGCATAGCGTCGAATTTCTCCATAACGTCATCAAAGTCAAGGTATTCACCCTCGCACTTTCTGTACTTAGGACCAATCTGCATCTTTAATCTCTCGTCCATACCGCCGTTGATTGCGTATAGCAAACACTTAGCAAGGTTAGCACGAGCACCGAAGAACTGCATTTCCTTACCAACAACCATTGATGATACACAACATGCGATAGCATAGTCATCGCCGTGAGTATCGCGCATCATATCGTCGTTCTCATACTGAATTGATGATGTCTTGATTGACATCTTAGCACAGAACTCCTTAAATGCCTTAGGTAGTCTGGGTGACCAAAGAACTGTAAGGTTCGGCTCGGGAGCAGGACCAAGGTTTATAAGTGTGTGTAGGTAACGGAATGAGTTCTTTGTAACAAGAGCTCTACCGTCTGAACCCATACCACCGATTGACTCTGTAACCCATGTGGGGTCGCCTGAGAATAGTGCATTATACTCGGGTGTTCTTGCGAATCTAACCATTCTTAGTTTCATGATGAAATGGTCAATAATCTCCTGAGCTTCTTCTTCTGTCAAAACACCATTCTTGATGTCACGCTCAAAGTATATATCAAGGAAAGTTGATGTTCTACCAATACTCATTGCAGCGCCGTTCTGCTGCTTAACTGCTGCAAGGTAACCGAAGTATAGCCACTGCACTGCTTCTTTTGCGTTACTTGCGGGCTTTGAAATGTCGCAACCATAAGCTGCAGCCATTGTCTTCATATCTCCAAGAGCGTTGATCTGCTCCTGAAGCTCTTCACGAAGCTGCATTGTTTCAGCTGTCATAACATCTTCAAGCTGTGATTTCTGATGCTGCTTATCTTCGATTAGTCTGTCAATACCATATAGAGCAATTCTACGGTAGTCGCCTATGATACGGCCACGGCCGTAAGCATCGGGAAGACCTGTAATGATAGCACTCTTTCTTGCAAGACGCATTTCAGGTGTGTAAATATCAAATACACCCTGGTTATGAGTCTTACGATACTTTGTAAAGATTTCGTTCATCTTAGGTGATGGTGTATAGCCATATGATTCACATGATGTCTCGGCCATTCTGATACCGCCAAAGGGCATAAAAGCACGTTTTAGGGGTTTATCTGTCTGTAAACCAACGACTTTTTCAAGGTCCTTGTCGATATAACCTGCACCGTGTGATGTAACAGTTGATACAACGTCTGTATCCATGTCAAGTGCACCGCCATTTTCGCGCTCCTGACGCATTAGCTCTGAAACTTCGTCCCAAAGCTTTGTTGTTGCAGCAGTAGGACCTGCAAGGAATGAATCATCGCCCTCATAAGGTGTATAGTTTAACTGAATAAACTCGCGGACATTAATTTCCTCATCGCACCATCTTCCTGCTGTGAAGCCCTCCCACTGGGGAGCAAAGAACTTCTCCATAACTTTCCCTCTTTTCTTTATGTGTATATTTTTATTATTTGTAGTATGTGTAAAGGTACTATAAGTTTAGTCATAACTCTCGTACCATACATAGTAATTATATCACAACAAAAAGAGGATGTCTATATTTAATTAAATAAAAAGTGCACAAGATTTTTTTGTTTTTTTGCGTTTTATTTGGAAAAGGTTTTTTATTCCAAATAAAAATTTGCACCTATTGACTTTGAAAGGGGTATATAGTATAATTTGGTTATGGCATAAATTATGAAAAAGGAACGGTAAATGCAAATGAAAAACGGTAATTTTGCGGTAGCGCAATCAGGTGGCCCGACGGCAGCAATCAATGCAACTTTATTAGGTGTTATTGAGGGTGCGATGTCCACAGGAGCAACAATTTTTGGTGCTGTAAACGGTATTAAAGGCGTTATTGAGGATAATTTTATTAACCTTAGTGAAATATTTGACAGTGCAGAAAACAGAGATTTGTTAAAAAACACTCCAGGAGCATATTTGGGCTCATGCAGAATTAAACTTCCTGATGTTAATGCAGACACAGATATGTACGATAGAATTTTTGATACATTTAAGAAAAATAATATTACACGCTTTGTATACATCGGTGGAAACGATTCAATGGATACTGTTGACAAGCTTTCAAAGTATGCAACGGCACATAATATTGATGTTTGTGTTATAGGTGCACCAAAGACTATTGATAATGACCTTGCAGGAACTGACCATACTCCTGGTTTTGGTTCAGCAGCAAAATATGTTGCATCATCTGTCAAAGAAGTTTCAAGGGATAGCGGCGTTTATGCTGACAAATCAGTAACAATAGTTGAGGTTATGGGAAGAAATGCAGGTTGGCTTACAGCTGCATCTGCGTTGGCAAGAAGTGCGAATTCAACTGCACCTCATTTAATATACCTTCCCGAACGCCCCGTAAGTCGTGAAAAGATAATAGAGGATATTAAAAACTGTCCTGAAAACAACATAATTGTTGCAGTATCAGAGGGAATTAAGGATGAAAACGGCGAGTATTACTGCAATCAGGAATGTAATACAGGACACGATATATTTGGTCATGCTCAACTTGCAGGTTGCGGTAAGGTTTTGGAAGACTTTTTAGGTGAAAAGTTTGGTTATAAAATGCGTTCCGTTGAACTTAATGTATTACAGCGTTGCGGTGGACATTTTACTTCTCTTACAGACCTTAATGAGTCAGAGGAGATAGGCAAACATGCGGCTTTGTGTGCAGCTGATGGTAAAACGGGACTTGTTATGGGCTTTAAGCGTACAGACGATTATAAGTGCGAGATAATTGAGAACAAAGTATGCGATGTTGCAAATAAGGAAAGAAAAGTTCCTGATGAATACATTACAGCAGATGCAAATGATGTAACAGATGAATTCATTAAGTATTGCAGACCTCTTATCATGGGAGAACCAAATGTTGTAACAGAGGACGGAGTACCCAAGCACATTATAAGATAACAACAAGGAGAACAAAAATGATTTTATCAGAGAAATTTATAAAAGCAAACGACAAGGTATGTACTTTTGAAGAGCATATACCTGCACCTTATTTCCGTAAAACATTTAACCTTGATTTTACACCTGACACAGCGGAGATTACAATTTGCGGCCTTGGTTTTTACGAACTTTATATAAATGGAAAGAACATAACAAAAGGCCCTCTTGCACCTTATATCAGTAATACGGATGAGTTATGTTATTACGATAATTATGATATAAAAGATTTGCTGATAGATGGTAAAAATGTTATTGCAATCACATTGGGCAACGGTTTTCGTAACCCCTTTGGCGGTTTTATCTGGAACTTTGATGAAGCGGAACATATCGGCCCTGTTACGACAGCATTCTGCTTTGAAGCAAGGGACAGTAAAAATGAATTAGTAATAGAGGCAGACGAAAGTGTAAAAACACATGCATCACCCATTACATTTGACGACATAAGAATGGGTTGCAGATACGATGCCCGTCTTGAAATTCCTCATTGGAATGAGGTTGAATTTGATGATAGTGAGTGGGATAATGCAATCAGAGAGACAACTCCTAAGGGAGAGAAGATAGTATGTCCTGTTGATCCTATCACCATTACCCGCGAGATAAAGCCAGTAAATATCGAGCATTATGACGAACTTCCTTTCTGTCATAAAACTAACAATGTTAATGCCGAGCCAAGAGAAAACACATTCCGTAATGATGTATATGTTTTTGATTTTGGTACAAACACAACAGGTGTTGCAAAGTTAAAAATTAACGGTTATGAGGGACAGAAAATAATTATCCGTAAGGGTGAAATGCTTATTGATGGAAAGTTCACCATAAGTAACATTATTTTTAATGCCCGTGACGGAGTAGCATTAGATAGATATCTTGATTATTCCCAGACAGATGTCTATATTTGTAAAGGCGGGGAAGAGGAGTTTATTCCTAAGTTCAAGTTTGACGGCTTCCGCTACGCTTATGTAGAAGGGCTTAAACCTGAACAGGTAAATGAGGATACATTAACATTGGTTGAAATGTATTCCAGATTGGATGCCCGTGGAGATTTTGAATGTTCTGATGATATGCTTAACACTTTGCAGAAGAGAGTAAGGCGTTCAGATTTAACAAACATTTTCTATTTCCCCATGGACTGCCCCCACAGAGAAAAAAATGGCTGGACAGGAGATGCCGCAGTATCTGCGGAGCATATGCTGCTAAACATCAACCCTGAACAGTATATGAAAGAGTGGTTAAGAAGTATAAGATGTGCCCAGACGCCAGAGGGTGTACTTCCTGGTATTGTTCCGACAGGCGGTTGGGGCTTTGCCTGGGGTAACGGTCCTGCGTGGGACAGAGTTTTAGTTGAATTACCGTATCAGGTATACAGATTTACAGGAGATAAGTCCGTTATATCAGAAAATGCAGAGGCAATAGTAAAGTATCTTAAATACATAGGATCACGCCGTGATGAGAGAGGACTTATTGCAGTTGGACTTGGAGACTGGCTTGACCCCAACTGGAACGAGCATGATGAGAATTCAAGAATTGCATCACCTCTTGAATTTACAGATAGTGTAATCGTAATGAATATCTGTGCAAAAGTGATACATTTGTTTAATCAGGCAGGTATTACAGATGGAGTTGAGGTAGCCCAAAAGCTTAGAGATGAAATACGCAATGCCATAAGAGAACATCTTATTGACAAAAAAACAATGACCGTTTTAGGAGATTGTCAGACATCTCAGGCAGTTGCACTTTCCTATGGAGTTTTTAACGAAGATGAACTTCCTATGGCACAGGCAAAGTTGATTGAAATTATACACCGCGATGGTGATGTAAATGCCTGTGGTAAGGTTGGTGTAAGAGAAATATTCCATGTTCTTACAAAAATGGGAGAGGTTGACCTTGCGGTCAAGGTGATTAAATCAGAACATCCCCATTGTTACGGCTACTGGGTTAAAAACGGCGGTGATACAATGTGGGAAAGTTTCAAGGCATTTGATAACCCTCACCTTGATTCGAGAAATCACCATTTCTTAGGCGATATTTCAAGTTTATTCATTCAGGAATTTGCAGGTTTGAAGCCAAACCCCTATGCAACGGATGTTTCACACTTTGAAGTTTCACCTATACCACCTGCGGAGTTAAATTATGCCAAGGCATATTATGATTATAAAACAGGCAGAGTGTGTGTGGAGTGGAAACGCGAGGGCGAGGGAATAGTACTTAATGTTAAGACTGCACCTGAAACTCACGGTGAAATAAAAGCACCCGCTGGATATACTTTTGCTGACGGTCGTGGCATAGTAGAATGGCAGGGTGAAAAGGAATTTAATTTACAAATGGAAAAAGCATAATTAAAAAAACTCCCATTGGGAGTTTTTTTAATCTAATGATTCGATTTGGTTATTCAAAGACTGCATTTCAGCGTCCATTTTTTCTACTAATGTTGCACAAAGTTTTAGCTCTGAGCTGATTGAGTCAGGTATTTCCGATTCGTTTTTATATCTTATTTTATGCTCTAAACTTGCCCAGAAATCCATAGCAACAGTTCTTAACTGAAATTCCACCTGAACCCACTTTTCGCCGTCGAGCATTCTAACGGGAATTTCCACATGCATATGGTAGCTTCGGTAGCCGTTTTCTTTTGGGTTTTTAATATAATCTTTAATATGTATAACCCTGATGTTATCGAAGTTTTGTATAACCTCTGCAACTTTATAAATGTCGTCCTGGAACTGACATACAATTCTTATTCCCGCAATATCATCAATATACTTTATTGCGTTTTCAAGAGTTGGTTCAAGCCCCTTTTTTTCTAATTTTCTTGCAATAGAGCTGGGGCGTTTCAATCGCGATTTAACGTGCTCAATGGGGTTATGCTTCTTATGTGCAAAAAGCTCGTCAGTAATGGTGTCAATATACATATTAACAACTTTTAATGCACTTGAATAGGGAAGCATTGCCATTCGTAAATCATGACTGTTTGTTTCTTCAATCAGCATATCCACACAACCTTTCTATGATAACTATATTTTATCATATAGGAGTGAAATTTGCAAGAGTAACTTATCATCAAAAAACTTCAAAAAAGGTCAGTGAAATTCTATTCTGAGCTCGTGCTCATGTCTGTATTTTTCCCGTGTTGCCATACCGCCGCGGATGTGGCGTTCAGCCTTGTTTTTCTGTAATACATTATGACACTGACGATACATATCACGGTTAATGCATTGCAGTCTTTCGTGAACATCCTTATGAACAGTAGATTTACTTACATTAAAGATTTTAGCGGTGCTTCTCACAGTTGCTGCATTATCAATAATATACTGTGCTATGTCAAGGACACGATCTTCTATATAGTCTTTCATTGTAACCCCCAAATTTGCGGTATAACCGTCTTTTTTTCTCTACAATATATGATAGATAATTAGGGGATATTACAACAAAAAAGCACCGCCGAAGCAGTGCTTTAAGTTATTTAATACATTCCACCCATTGAGGGATCCATAGCAGGACCTGCCGCGGGAGGTTCGGGCTTATCTGCAACAAGACTTTCTGTTGTAAGAACCATTGCTGCAACTGATGATGCATTCTGTAATGCACTTCTTGTAACCTTAACGGGGTCAACTATACCCATTTCAATCATATTGCCGTATACGCTTGACAGTGCATTAAAGCCTTCGCCCTTGGGAAGTGATTTAATCTTATCAACAATTACGGCACCTTCAAGACCAGCATTTCTTGCAATCTGCCATGCGGGTTCTTCAAGAGCTTTTAGAACGATTGATACACCTGTCTTTTCATCGCCCTCGGTTTCGTCAAGAAGCTTCTGAACTGCTGGGATAACATCAATATAACTTGTTCCGCCACCTGCGATAATACCCTCTTCAACAGCAGCCTTAGTAGCAGCAAGAGCATCTTCTATTCTTAATTTCATCTCTTTCATTTCAGTTTCTGTTGCCGCACCTACGCGGATAACTGCAACACCACCTGCAAGTTTTGCAAGTCTTTCTTGAAGTTTTTCACGGTCAAAATCTGATGTTGAGTTTTCAATCTCACCCTTAATAACCTTAACACGATCAGCGATAGCCTCTTTTGAACCTGCACCGTCAACAATTATTGTAAGCTCCTTTGAAATCTTAACCTGTTTAGCCTGACCAAGCATTGTAACATCTGCATCTTTAAGGTCAAGGCCAACCTCCTCGGTTATAACCTGACCGCCTGTAAGTATAGCGATATCTTGAAGCATA
>JAZQFP010000055.1:0-16731 GCA_045539555.1 Candidatus Ornithomonoglobus sp. | reverse complement strand
TCTAACAAAACTTTACTGTCGGTACTAATATGAATCCCATCGTACCGCGTTGCGGTTATATAAACATTACTATCAGAGCGATAAATGATTCTAAAACATGTTAAATCATAGTTATCTTGTTCATACGCATATTCGGTAAATTCTTCTACAGAATCACATCTGCAATTTATGTTTCCAATGTCAAATTGAAATAAAGCTTCTATCTCATTATATTTAGAATTAAGTTTTTTAAGTGAATCAATAATCCATTCATAAGCATCCTTCGTTCCTTTATATGTTTCTAACTCAAATTTTGATTTAATGCCTATTGAAAAACTTGCCATAATAAATTTCACCTACCCAAAATATTTTTGCATTAGTGCCTTTTTTAGAAGTTCTAATTTTTTAAGACTTTTTTGTAGTTCCAATTTTGATTTGTCGGTCTGTTCGACGAAGGCTGCAAATTGATTTTGCAGCCCTATATCAACATTAGGAATAAGCACCTTTTTCAAGTCATCTGTTGTAATGCCAAGAATTGTTGCTCCTTTTTTGATAGAATCAAAATGACTTTGATAACTGTCGAGGGTGTGCTTTACAAATAGCAAATTATACTTATTAGTATCTATACCCATAAGAGCAACTATATCTTGATTTGCACACATAGGCTCGTCAATAATAGAAGATTTACCCACACCGACACGAATACCAAACATAATAGTATTTGCTGGTATCAAGTGGGTTGCACTATTTTTAATAGCATCTTCTGTGATGTATGCCTTTGCACTACTTCCGTTAATGTGGTTATTGCCTAAATACGGAGTTGAAATCCAAGGAATATCACCTTGATAATACTCTGGAACTTTTGTCGTAGGTGTACCCCCACTTAAAGTAGAACAGATGGTTCCGAGAGAAACACCACCATATTTAGGACTATTTGCAATATCCCCAAACAGTTCGACAAATCGCGCTTTGACAAGTTCATCCAGTTTTAAAAGTTGTTGTTTACGCAAAGCAATTATGTCTTTTATTTTTCTAAGGATATCGGAAATTACCTGCTGTTCTTCTATGCCGGGAATATCAAACAACATCTTCTCTAACTGATTCATTTTAATACTTTTAAATGTTGATCCTGAACTGTCCCTCATCAACTGCTCTTGAACATTTTGAGATTGGAAAAGAATACAAAAAAACTCTTGCGTAATGATATCGGTATTTAATGTGAAAACAAAAACCGATTCATTTATATCCCATGTATCATCCTTGTTGGTGACAATTGCAGTTTCGCCAATACGCCCAATGCTTGTAAATAAGACATCTCCATTTTTTACTCTAGAACGCTTCTTAATTATTGCAATAGCATCATCATCTATTCTGTCAGTCTTATCTGTAATTACTATTTCACCATTATGAATATCTTTGATTGTAATATAATAGTTATTACCACTGCCCAAAGTAAAATTTTTTCGTGGGTTCAAACCAGTTCTTGAATCAATAACCAGTTCTCGAAATGTATACCTCTCCATCACAGCATTTCCTCCAATTCTGCCAAGCCTCTGGTTATTTCCATTTCAAGTTCTTGGAGGTCTGCCATAATTTCAGCTGTTGAAGGATATTCAACGGGTACATATTCTACCTCTTTGTATTTATTGATAGATAGGTCATAATCGTTATTCACGATATCCTGCTTGTCTACAAAGAAGCTTTGCTCTGTTTTTGCTCTGCCAGTTTCTTTATCAAGATTATGGAATCTCTCAATAATATCAGGAATGTCATTCTCTGCAATGGCTGTTCTCTTATCGTCAAGGCTGAAACCATCTGATTTCATATCGTAGAACCATACTTTATCCGTTCCACTATGACTATTTTGTGGAAATTTAGTAAATATAAGTATAGCAGTAGAAACACCAGCATAAGGCTTAAACACACCTGAGGGCATAGATACAACTGCTTCAAGTCGGTTATTTTCTATAATTTCCTTGCGGATTGCCATGTGAGCATTGGATGAGCCGAACAGCACACCATCAGGAACGATACAAGCACATCTTCCCCCAACTTTAAGCATACGAAGGAACAAGGCTAAAAACAAAAGCTCTGTTTTCTTTGTTTTACACACCTTTAACAAGTCTGCTGATACAATATCATAATCAAGGCTACCCTTGAAAGGCGGGTTTGCCAAAATAAGTGAATATTTCTCCTTGTCTTCATTTTGATCAGATAAGCTGTCACGGTACTCAATGATAGGATTATCAATTCCGTGAGTCATCATATTCATCGCGCCGATACGTAGCATAGTTCTGTCCATATCATAACCGTGGAACATTGCATTCATATAATGGTCTTTCTTCTTCCTGTCATAGAAAATATCTTCTTTATGATTTTCTTTAAGATATTCACCTGCCGAAACCAGGAAACCACTTGTTCCGCACGCGGGATCGCATATAACATCATCGGGGCTGGGTTGCATCATATCTACAATCATTCTAATAATGTGTCTTGGAGTTCTGAACTGACCGTTCAATCCCGACTGCGCAATCTTATTTAAGAGATACTCATAAACATCACCACGGACATCCGCTGAATCTGAGTTCTTCATCATTTCATAAATCTCATCAAGGCTTGTTACAACCTTATCAAGGACAAGGGGGGTTGGCAACTTAAAAATCGCATCGTCCATATATTTTGAGTATGCGCTGTCCTTATCCTCATGCAAGGTCTTAATAAACGGGAACACCAATTCCTGAACAACAGAGTACATCTGCCCAGCAGGAAGATCTTTGAAATTTGACCATTTCAACATTTCACCGTCAACCTTACGCTCACCGATTATAACCTCGTCCGAAAAAATGCTCTTATGGGGAAGCCCTAACATAGTACTTTCCTTTGCTCGTGTATTATCAGCTTCATCAAGGTCGTGAATAAACATTAAATATGTTATCTGCTCAATAACATCAAGAGGGTTAACAAGACCGCCCGAAGCAAATATATCCCACAATGCGTCTATTTTGTTTTTAAGCTCTCCTGTAATCATACTATATGCCTCACTATTCTAAAAAATCTTATATATCTTTATTATACCACACATTTTTCCATTATTCAACAGTTTAAGTTTTCATTGTACTATAAAAGCCTTGCATAAGCTATGCAAGGCTTTTAGTTATCTTATTAACATCATTGCTCCCGCTAAGACTATGACAAAGCCAAAGTTTACGGCGGAGAACATTCCTATGTATTGCATTGTAACACCAGGGTTGTGCTTTATGTATTCCCTGAACGTGATTAAACTCGCCAACGAGGCAATGAGCGTTCCCGCTCCGCCTATGTTTACACCAAGTAATAAATCATGATAATTTGTTGTAAACTGCGACAAAAGTATCGCCGACGGAACATTACTTATAAATTGACACGACAGAATACTATAAATCAATGTGTTCTTTTCAAGCAGTCCCCCAAAGAATTCCCGTACTACATCAATTCTTCCCATATTCCCCGCAAATATAAAGAAAAACACAAATGTCAATAGTAACGGATAATCTACCATTTTAAGTGCTTTTCTGTCAAGAAACAGCATTGCCACGGGGATAACTACCAAGCCTATCCAATATGGAATTGTACGGAATACTATTGCAATGGATAATGCAAACAACAGCATATATACAACCGTACGCCATGGCACAAGCTCTATCTTTTCATCCTTTATTTCCAAGGGCTCTGACTTTACACATAAACAACAAATCGTAATAATAACAATAGCCAAAACAAACGGCGGTGCCATTATGGTCATAAATTCTCCCGTTGGAATATTGAACTTTGTATAGAGATACAAGTTTTGCGGGTTACCAAAAGGGGTTAACATTCCACCAAGGTTTGCAGCTACATTTTGCATTATAAATGTAAATGCCATATACTGTTCTTTATGGGTAGTTGCCAAAACGAAATATCCCAATGGCAAAAATGTTAAAAGTGCCATGTCATTTGCAATAAGCATTGAGCCAATAAAAGTTATATACACAATGGCAAGAATACTCATTCTTGTTGTCTTAAAGAACTGGACAACCTTTCGTGCCAACATATAAAAGAAATTTATATTCTTTAATGCACACACAACTGCAAGAACACAAAATAAACAACTTAGTGTCTTTAAGTCAAAGTAGCCCACATACTCGCGGTCAATGGGCACAAAAAAGCAGGTAATTAAAGCCACAACAAAGGCTATCACCATTACAATATTCTTTTTTAGAAATGATTTTATCCTTTGCATAGCTTTATCCTCTTGTAAAAAGTCCAGCTTGTGCTGGACTTTTTTAATTAGTCTTTATTAATTGTTTTCAGGGTCGGGAACAACAAAACATCACGAATGGCGGGTGAGTCTGTTAATAACATACACATTCTATCGATACCAAAACCGATACCGCCTGTGGGAGGCATACCTACCTCCAACGCATTCATAAAGTCCTCATCCGTTGTATTAGCTTCTTCGTCGCCCTGTGCCAACTGTTCTTCCTGAGCCTTGAAACGCTCTCTCTGGTCAATGGGGTCATTTAGCTCTGAATAAGCATTAGCCATCTCCCAGCCGTTCATAAAGAACTCAAATCTTTCAACATACTCGGGGTTTTCGGGCTTCTTCTTTGTAAGAGGTGAAATCTCCACAGGGTGGTCCATTACAAATGTAGGCTGAATTAAATGCTCCTCAACATATTCTTCAAAGAACAAGTTCAAAATCTCACCCTTCTTATGTCTCTCCTCGTACTCAATATGATGCTCCTTTGCAACCTTTCTTGCATCTTCAAGTGTCTTTATCTCGTTAAAGTCAACACCTGAATACTTCTTAACAGCATCAACCATTGTAATTCTCTCAAAAGGCTTACCAAGGTCCATTTCAATACCATTATAGGTAATCTTTGTAGTTCCTAACACCTCCTGAGCTACATAGCGGTATAAGTTCTCTGTTAAGTCCATCATACCGTGGTAATCAGTATATGCCTGATATAGCTCCATTAGTGTAAACTCGGGGTTATGACGGGTGTCAAGTCCCTCGTTACGGAAAACTCTTCCGATTTCGTATACTCTCTCTAAACCACCTACAATAAGACGCTTTAAGTATAGCTCCAATGAAATACGAAGCTTTAAGTCCTCGTCAAGCGCATTAAAGTGTGTCTCAAAGGGACGAGCCGCCGCACCACCTGCATTAGCCACAAGCATGGGTGTTTCAACCTCTAAGAAATCTTCCTTTGCAAGATAGTTTCTGATAGCTGCAATTATCTTTGAACGCTTAATAAAGGTATCCTTTACATCTGCATTCATGATAAGGTCAACATAACGCTGACGATAACGCATATCTGTATCAGTCATACCGTGGAATTTCTCAGGCAGGGGCTGTAATGACTTTGACAAAAGAGTAATCTTCTCTACTCTTATTGAAATCTCGCCTGTCTCTGTCTTGAAAACCTCACCTGTTGCACCGATAATATCACCAATATCAAGCTTCTTAAATCTATCGTAATCTTCTTCGCCTAAGATATCGTTCTTTGCAAAAATCTGAATTCTGCCCTCACGGTCTGCTACATCGCCAAAGCCTACCTTACCCATACGACGCTTTGACATCAGTCTACCTGCAATTGTTACGGTCTTACCCTCAAACTTCTCAAACTCTTCTTTGATTTCACCTGCATTGGCATCACGGTCAAACTTTGTAATTATAAAGGGATCCATACCCGCGTCAACATACTCCTGTAACTTGTCGCGACGATTCTTTAATATCTGCTTTAATCTTGAACTATCCTGCTGTTCCATTTATCTTCCTCCTAAATTTCTCATGTGTAATATTATACTATATATTCTCATTAATTTCAAGAATTATTTTACATATATACTTCTGGCTTCAACACGCCAATATAGTCCACCTGACGATACTTCTCATCCATATCAAGACCATAACCTACCACAAATTCGTCAGGTATCTCTGCACCCACATAGTCAATATCCACATTAACTACACGGCGTGATGGTTTTGACAATAGTGATGCAATCTTTACGCTCTTTGCACCGCGTGATGACAAGTTCTCTTTAAGAAGTGCCAATGTGTTTCCACTGTCAACTATATCCTCTATAATCAGGACATTTTTATCTTTGATATCAGTATCAATATCCTTTTTGATATTAATAACTCCCGTTGATTCTGTTCCGCTGCCATAACTTGTTGCCTGTAAGAAATCCATTTTTATGTTCATTGTAAGACAACGAATTAAATCTGCCGCGAACATTACACTACCTTTAAGTACTATAACTGCAACAAGTTCATCCCCTACGAAATCGTTGTTGATTTCCATAGCAATCTTATAAATCATATTATCGATTTCCTGTTTTGTGAACATTATTTCTTTTATGTCCTGATGCATATTCATAGCAAATACCTCTTTCGTATATTATCCATTTTTTTACACGGCATTTTATTCATTTTCAGGGCAAAATAACCTATGAGGTGATAGAAATAAAACGCGTGATATTTACTTTTTTATGGGTTTTCTCCCTTAGTGTTACACCCGTCTCCGCTTTTGATAACAATGAATTTATACCATTCATTGATGTTTGTTCATATATAGACCAATATAACGGGAATAAGGAAGATTTACACAATCTTGTTACTGATGTTCTTAATAATCATCACCATTTTCAGGATATGTCCTCCCTCTCTCCCAACGCAACTCAAACGGGTTCTCTCAGGATGTGTGATGCAAAATATATAGATGATATAATGTATAAAACTTTTCGTATAAATACACCCCGTCCTGCTCCTGAAAAGTTAATGGAGTTGGGGTATTATTACAATAACGGGTTTTATTATTACAAAGAAAGAGAAGTGAAACAATCTGTCAAATTACATGAAATCACTAACACCATACCCATGGATAATGGAGAGATATATGTGATTTTTACAGATACTGTTACTACTGCCGACAATTCTTCCAAAACTCAAAATAGCGCAATAAAGTTTTCCCGTGATAACTCAGGGTTATTTGTTACTGCCATACACATGGGGCTCGACTTTTCAAACCTGAGTGAGCATCTGAAAACGCCATCCCCTGTTGAGCCATATATTGAAATCGTATGGAACGCACTGCCTATGGCAATCTTCATTTTAACCCTTACTGTCTCCATTGTAATACTATACAAATATGTTTTATTTTAAGAGTGCATCAAGATCGCTTTCTATTTTCTTTCGATCCATATTCTTACCAATGAATACAAGCTTAATCATTCTGTCGCCAACCTCATCATCCCAATTCTTCATTATGGATGGGTCGCGTTTTACAAATTCTTCAAGCTGTTTCTTGGGAGCTGACGCAAACCATCTTCCGTTCTCTGAAAGATTTATCTGTCTACCCGCCTGTTCAAGAACGAATGACATATCATCATCAACATCAAGCCAGATTACACCCTTACAACGAATTACATTGGTGGGGAAATTCTCTGCTAACCACGGTCTTAATTTATTAAGCTTAAAGGGACGGCGGCGTAGATAAACAAATGTACCAATGCCGTACTCTTCTGCGGTTCCCTCGCCACAATGGCAATGACTGTGGTCATGATGGTGTCCATGACAATGGCACTCGTGGTCTTCATGGTCATGATGGCCATGGCAATGACACTCGTGGTCTTCATGGTCATGGTGACCATGGCAATGACATTCGTGGTCTTCGTGGTCATGGTGACCGTGGCAATGACACTCGTGGTCTTCTTCCTCTTCCTTTTCAAATTCAGCTATCCAACCTGCTGATGCAAAAGTTTTATCATAATCGAAATCTTTTGTGTCAAGCACGTCTTTCATATCAACCTTTGCGTAATCAGTTTCAATAAGCTTTGCCTTAGGTTGAAGTGCACGTACAACGGCACGGACTTTCTTTAAGTCCTCCTCTGAAATCTCACTGACTTTGTTTATGACAACAGTTGAACAAAACTCAATCTGTTCAACAAGTAAGTTTTCAACATCGTCTCCGTCTATCTCTTCCATAAGACGTTCGCCACTTGCAAATTCGTCTCTCAAACGCAATGCATCAACTACTGTTACTACTCCGTCCAGTCGAACAATAGGCGGAATTTCGCTATCCTTTATAGTGCCGTCCATCATCGCAATGGTCTGCACTATTGGCATCGGCTCACAAATTCCACTTGCTTCAATAAGGATATAATCAAATTTCTGCATCTTTACAAGGTCTATTATCTGCTCAATCAAGTCAGTTTTAAGAGTGCAACAGATACATCCGTTTGACAATGCCACAAGGCTACTGTCCTGCTCCGTTACTACTCCGCCTTTTTGAATAAGAGACGCATCAATATTAACTTCACCGATGTCGTTTACTATTACGGCTACCTTATATCCCTCCTGATTGGAAAGAATATGATTCATCAATGTTGTTTTTCCAGCACCAAGATAACCTGTAAGTAATGTAATTGGAATCTGATTCATTTAACAACTGTCCTTTCTTATGCTATAACTCCGTGGCGTTCATATCTTTTAACGCTTACGGGCTTGTTGTTCTCATCTACAAATACAACCTTTGGCTTCATCGTCTTAGCCTCGGTCTCATCTACCTGTGCATACGCCATAATTATTACTATATCGCCTTTATTTATAAGCTTTGCCGCCGCTCCGTTAAGGCATATCATACCTGAGCCGCGTTCTCCCTCTATGGTGTATGTTTCAAGCCTTGCTCCGTTTGTTATATCAACAACCGTTACCTTTTCATATTCAAGTATACCCGCCGCTTCTAAAAGATCGGGGTCTACTGTTATACTTCCTACATAATCAAGGTTTGCCTCAACTACTGTGGCACGGTGAATTTTACTTTTTAGCATAGTAAGCGTCATCTGCCATCAACTCCCTCTATTATGAAATTGTCTATT
This sequence comes from Candidatus Ornithomonoglobus sp., assembly GCA_045539555.1. GTDB lineage: Bacteria > Bacillota > Clostridia > UBA1381 > UBA1381 > Ornithomonoglobus. The sequence continues at coordinate 7,851 of JAZQFP010000055.1, read as the reverse complement.
AATCGTGTTTTGCCTATATATACAGCTATTGCAGTCAATATCCCGCCTGAAATTTTGTCCGTAGGTACTAATGTATTAAGGTCAACAACCTCAACATAATCAATTCTTGAAAGAGGCTCTTTTTCTATTTCTTCCCTTATTGCTTTGCGAATAACGTCTGCATTTGTTTCGCCGTCTTCTATTAGCTTTCTTGCCTTTTTAAGACTTCTGCTAAGGCATAATGCCGCCTGTCTTTCCTCAGCATTAAGATATGTGTTTCTTGAACTTTTTGCAAGTCCGTCATCCTCACGGATAATTGGGCATCCCACTATTTCAATGTCAAAGTTCAGGTCTGTAACCATTTTCTTGATTACCATTAACTGCTGTGCATCCTTTTCGCCGAAGTATGCCCTGTCAGGTGTTACAATATTAAACAGTTTCGCTACAACCTGACACACTCCGTTAAAATGCGTCGGGCGTGATGCTCCGCATAGATGCTTGGTGATTTCACTCATTGTTACGCCCGTTAACTGATTTTGATACATCTCCTCAGGCTCAGGGTTGAAAATAACATCCGCACCTGCCTTTTCACACAACTCCGCGTCTTTCATTATGTCCCTCGGATAACTCTCAAAGTCTTCGTTTGGCCCGAACTGTGTGGGGTTTACAAAATCAGATACTACAACAAAATCATTTTCTTTAACTGCACGGTCGATTAGAGATTTGTGTCCCTCGTGTAAATATCCCATTGTAGGAACAAGTCCCACACTCTTGCCAACTCTTTTTTGTGCCTTGACAAGCTCACGCACCTCTGCTACGGTTTTTACTATCTTTATCATTTATTATTCCCCCTACCCTTTATAACTTCTGTCATTACATTTTCGTCTATGGCATAGGAATGTTCATTGGCAGGAAATACTCCCGCCTTAACTTCATTATCAAAATTTTCTAACGCTTCAATTACAGTATTACCAATATCTGCATATTTTTTAACAAACTTAGGTGAAAAATCACTGTAAATTGATAACATATCGTGATACACCAATACTTGTCCATCACAGCCATTTCCTGCACCGATACCTATTGTGGGTACTGATACAATACCTGAAATGTATTCTGCCAAATCTTTTGGAACACACTCCAATACTATCGCAAACACTCCCGCCTCTTCAAGAGCAAGAGCATCATCAACTAATTTCTGCGCCTCATCTATTGTCTTTCCCTGTACCTTAAAACCGCCAAATGCATTGACGCTCTGGGGTGTCATACCAATATGTCCGCATACGGGAATTGAAGCTTTTACTATTGCTTTTATATGCTCACAAAAATCTTTTCCACCTTCAAGTTTAACGGCATTTGCTCTTCCCTCTTTGAGAAGTCTACCTGCATTCATAACAGCATCATATACACTTCCCTGATATGACATAAAGGGCATATCGCATATTACCAATGCATCTTTTACTCCTCGCATAACAGCACTTGAATGGTGAATCATATCCTCCATTGTAACAGATACTGTGTCAGGGTAACCTAACATAACATTTCCTAATGAATCGCCCACAAGAATAGAATTTATTCCTGCGCCATCCACAAGCTTTGCGGTCGAATAATCATAGGCAGTTACCATTGAGATTTTCTCGCCGCGAACTTTCATTTTCGCAAAATCAGCTACTGTTGTTTTCATAGTATAATCTGTTCTCCTTCCATAAAAAAACAAAACATTTAAGTGTCCATTCCTGATTCAGGTAACAGCACTCCTATCTTAATTATACACTATCAGTAATTATATCACACAATAATTCGAAATACAATACTTTTAACGCAAAAAACCGCCGTATAACGACGGTTTTTAATCTTGAATTTATATGGGGTTAAACTGTTTTATATATAAATGCCAACTGTTATTCATCAACAGATTCTTCTAAAACCCTATGATATTCGGCAAGAATTGCATCTTCTAATTTAAGGCGCATATCTCTATTAATGGGATGCGCTATATCCTTAAACTCGCCATCCTGCGTTTTTCTGCTAGGCATAGCCGTAAACAGCTTATCTTGTCCCTCAATAATCTTGATGTCATGCACCACAAAGGAGTCGTCAAAGGTTACAGATACTACTGCTTTCATCTTACTCTCAGCAGAGCTCTCAGTCAGAATTTTCTTAACTCTGATGTCCGTAATCTCCAAGATTTTCACCACCTTCCCTTACAAGGTAAAAATTTTAATTCTTGTCGTCTTTCCAGTGATGCCTTTTCCTATATTTATACCATAGCAATGGTAAACCTATGTTATCATTTTACAATACATTTTATTTTTTGTCAAGCTTTTTTGTGCATTTATTTACAAAATATATTCTTTTTTTGACTTTTTTTGTAAAGAATATAAAAAATACAAAAAAATGGTTTAACTTTTTTCCCAATAGGTATATAATAAACATATTATAGAAGGCATTCTATTGAAAGGATATATACAGAATATGTTTGATATAAATAATCTAAAGAAAAATGCCCACATTCACTTTATCGGTATAGGTGGCATCAGCATGAGCGGTCTTGCCCACATTGCATTGTCTGATGGTTTTAAGGTTACCGGCAGCGACAGAAGCAAGTCCAAAATTACGGATAAGCTTGAAGCCGAAGGTGCTGTTATATACGAAGGACACAACGCCAATAACATAAACGGTGCGGATCTTGTTGTGCATACTGCCGCAGTTAAAGCAGATAATCCCGAAATGGCACAAGCTATTGCACAGGGTATTAAACTGATAGACCGAGCAGAGTTTCTTGGTGCTATCATGAAGAAATATAAACACGCCATTGGCGTAGCTGGTACTCACGGCAAAACTACAACAACTTCTATGCTTGCCCATGCTTTGATTTACGCCGATACCGACCCTACAATATCCGTAGGAGGTGAGCTTGATCTTATAGGCGGTAATATCCATTGTGGCAAATCAGATATGTTTGTAACAGAGGCTTGTGAATATACGAATAGTTTCTTAAAGTTCTACCCCACCATTGCGCTTATTACAAACATAGAAGAAGACCACCTTGATTTCTTTACAGGCATTGAAATGATTCGCGAGAGCTTTCGCAGCTACGCTGAACTTACACGGGGTGTTGGCCATGTTGTTGCCTTTGGCGATGATGAAAATGTGAAACTGACATTGGAAAATTCCAATCTTGATATAATCACCTACGGTATGGATAAATCTAATGATTATTATGCCAATAATATTGTATTTAATGCAGGTTACCCATCATTTGATGTTATGCACAGAGGTGAATTTATATGTCATATTTCACTTAATGTCCCTGGCAATCATAACATACAGAATGCACTTGCAACAGTTGCCATATGTATTCTTTTAGGAATTGACCCTGATGTTGCTTCAAAGGGTATAGAAACTTTCCGCGGAACACACAGAAGATTTGAGAAAAAAGGTCTTCTTAATGGTGCAATAATTCTTGATGACTATGCTCATCACCCAACAGAAATCAAAGCAACACTGAAAGCTGCAAAGGAATTCCCCCACAGTCGCATACGTTGTATTTTCCAACCTCATACTTATTCAAGAACGAGAACTCTATGGGATGATTTCCTTACTGCATTTGATGATTGCGATGAGTTAATTATGACACATATTTATTCTGCCCGTGAGGTTTATGACGGTGTTACTGACCCCGATAAACTTGCAGAGCAAATTTATGCAAGAGGCATTGATGTAAAATATTTTGAAGATTTTAGCGATATCATAAACTATATCAAAGAAACTGCAAAAGACGGAGAAATTATATTCACCATGGGCGCAGGAGATGTTACAAATATCGGAGATGAATTAGTAAAATAAAAAATCAGCACTTATGTGCTGATTTTTTTGTTCTTTCCCTGAACAGGTGTATCCCATAACTTATCCGAATCATAATCATCCATTACATTCATGTTTACATCAGCGGACTTCTCTTCATCCTGTTCTTTATTTCCTCTTCCCTGAGTGATGTTATCCCAAAGATTATCTGCATCATATTTTGAGTTTTCCGTTGGTAACTCCTTAAATTCTCGTTTAGCCTCTGCAATCTCGTCAGGTCTTGTAAGGGACTTCCCTTGTCCCTGATACATATTGTTGTTCCACAAACCATCGCCTTCATAATAGAGAAAGTCAGGACTTTCGCCATCTTCATCTTCTATTTCAATTATATCAACAGTTTCGTATGTATCCTTTTTACCCTGGTGCATAGCATCACTCCACAAGGTTTCATTTTCTTCTCCCTCGTAGTGATTTATTGCAAAGAAATCAGGCATATCCTCAGGCTCGTCATCATAGTTTTCAACAGGCATATCCCCTGCTGTTCTTCCTTTATAAATGTGGTCCTCCCAAAGCCTGTCAGTATCGTAATTGTCAATATCTCGTTCTGTTCCAACACCTGCAACAAAATCACCATCACTTAAATCTGCATCAATGTTGTCAAACTCAACTTTATCAAAACTCTCGCCGCGGCCTTTTGTCATACCATCATCCCACAAAGATTCTGACGCGTTTTCTATTTCTTCCTGTAATATCTCTGCCGCCTCTTGTCGTTCCTGCTCCATCTGTCTGTGCATTTCTTCAACAGATAATATTGCTACTCTCTTACCCTCCTGTTCGGGCACAAGATGTCCCCATGGATCCATTTCAATCTCGTCTGCACCGTTCTCTGCAAGTTTTTCAAGAAGTCTCGTATAATACTTCCTTGAATACATCTGGCATACAACCATCAATATAACTATAACCACATGCGATGCCACAAGAGAATAAGGTGTAAGCATTCCAAAAGCTTCAAACGCTCTAAGGTTTGAGAATAAAATCGAATACATAAATGCACCCGAAAATTCGTACATCAGATATGATATTATGGCATAAAAAATATATGCAATACCATTAATTACAAAAAACTCGCGACGCTTTGTTCTTTGCTTTGCATATTTCATCCAGAACATCCAGTTACATATTGCAAAGGCCAAAAAGGACAAGAAACACATAATACTCATTATTCTGTTGTTAGGATTCATAAATACAAGTATAAGTCCTATAATTGACGGAATTATACTTGCCATACAAATCTCTACAAATCTTATTCCTAACAGCATAAAATATCTAAGACGTTTTTCCGACTTAGACTGCCATAATAAATCTTCCGGCTGTTTCATAAGTATCAACCCATTTCCTTAACATTAGTTAACATAATTATTATAACTCAAATAAGTTACTGTGTCAAGACAGTTAAAACTCTTTCCAACCCTCTATTCCTGATGACATAACTGCGTGGAACAGCCTTTTTTTAAGTCCTGGGGCTGTTTTCTTTTCAAGATCTCTTATTATGTCTTTCATATCCGATCGCTTAGTAATTCCATCAACGGGACAAACCTTTGGCATTACAGGTATATTTAGTTTTTTAACTGCACTCTTTATATCACATTCCCTCACATATATCATAGGTCTTATTTGTGTTACCCTCGAACGATCAAGATATGTAAAAGGCGAAAAACAGTTTATTCTACCCTCATAAAGAAGAGACAAAAAGAACGTTTCCAATACATCATCCATATGATGTCCCAATGCCAATGTATCACACCCGTATTCTTTTGCCATATCATTTAATGCACCGCGACGCATTTTTGAGCACAGCGAACAGGGGCTCTTTTCTTTACGCTCGTCAAAAATAATCTCTTTTAACTGAGTCTCTTTAAGATGGAATTCAACGCCTATCTTCTCAGCAAATTCCTTTACGATGCCGTAATCACCGCCAAAGCCCGGGTCAATGGCAAGACCCACAACGGTAAAATTACTTGGGTGATAATGGCTTAGCTGATTAAGAGCATAAAGCATTACCATTGAATCTTTACCTCCTGACACGCCAACTGCCACCCTTTCATTAGGGCGTATCATTCCATATTCATCTACTGCCTTTCTAACAAGGCTAACTATCCTTTTCATTGACAAATCAGTCCCTTCTATAACTTAATTTTAGCATATTTTGACCATTATGTAAATGTTCATATTATTTCTATCGAAAAAACTCGTTTTTTTCGATAATTATTTTATTGTTATCCCTTGAATTTTTGTTGAAATTGTTATATAATGAAATTAATATAAAAGAAAGATGGTGATACCCTATGGGATATTTGGAAAACTACGAAAAATGGCTTTCATCAGATGTTCTGACTGCTGACGAAAAATCAGCGCTTACAGCTCTTAAAGCCAATGAAAAAGAATTGGAGGACTGCTTCTACCGTGATCTTGAATTTGGTACTGCGGGTATGCGTGGTACTCTTGGTATAGGCACAAACAGAATTAACATTTACAATGTACGCCATGCAAGTGCGGGTGTTGCAGCTTATGTTAATAAAGAGGGCAAGGAAGCAGCAGAACGCGGCGTCCTTATCGGCTATGACACACGTATAATGTCAAGAGAATTTGCAGAGGAGACAGCTAAGGTTTTAGCCAAAGCAGGTATTAAAGTTTATCTTTTTGATACTGTGCATTCAGTTCCCGAGGTATCATTTGGTATCCGCGAATTAGGTTGTGCCGCAGGCGTTATGATTACTGCATCTCACAACCCCAAAGAATATAACGGATATAAGGTTTACGGTCCCGACGGTGGACAGTTGCCTCCCGAGGCCGTTCAGACAGTTATTGATGAAATGGCAAACACAGATATTTTCTCCGTTTCCTATATGTGCTTAAAAGAGGCAATGGACAACGGTCTTGTAACTGTTGTAGGCCCTGAGCTTAACGAGAAGTTCTTAAATATCGTACAGACACAACAACTTAACCCTGACGCAGTAGCAGAGGTTGCAGATACTTTTAAGTTAATTTACACACCTTTCCATGGTACAGGTTCAAGACCTATCAAAGAAATTCTTAAAAGAATAGGTTTTAAGAACGTACTGGTTGTTAAGGAACAGGATACAGAAGATGGTAACTTCCCAACAGTTAAGTCTCCTAACCCTGAAAACAAAGAGGGCTTTACAATTGCCATTGAAATGGCAAAGGAAAACGATGTTGATGTTATCATCGGTACTGACCCTGACTGCGACCGTGTAGGTATTGTTGTTCGTGATGCTGATGGTGTTTACAGAACACTTACAGGTAACCAGACAGGTGCATTACTTGTTGAATATATCCTTCGCTCAAAGAAGGAACAGGGTACTCTCCCCGATAACGGCGTTGTTATTAAGACAATAGTTACAACAGAGTTGGCTGCAGCCATTGCCAAGAGCTATGGTATGGAGATTATGAACGTACTTACAGGCTTTAAGTATATCGGCGAGAAAATGACAGAGTTTGCCGAGAAGAAAAATCATACATATCTTATTGGTTTTGAAGAAAGCTATGGATACCTTGTTGGTAACCATGCCCGTGATAAAGACGGCGTTGTTGCATCAATGCTTATTGCAGAGATGGCAGCTTATTACAAGACAAAGGGTAAGTCATTATACGAAGCATTACAGGATGTATATAAAAAGTACGGTTGCTATGTAGAAGAAACTCTTTCATACACAATGCCAGGTAAGGACGGTATGGAAAAGATGGCAGCAATACTTTCAGGTTTGAGAGAAAAGGCACCTGAGAGTGTAAATGGCCTTTCAATCATTAAAACAACTGACTATCAGACACAGACTGTTACTGATAATGACGGCAACGTTACACCCCTGCTTGGTCTTCCTAAGTCAAACGTATTACGCTATGACCTGTCAGATGGCAAATCATATTTCATTGTTCGTCCCTCAGGTACAGAGCCCAAGATTAAATTATACTTAGGTACATTTGACGATTCACCCGAAAGTGCATCGGCAATTATCGCAGGTATCGTAAAGGACGCAGAAGTAAAAA
>JAZQFP010000054.1:0-2660 GCA_045539555.1 Candidatus Ornithomonoglobus sp. | reverse complement strand
AGTTTCTACTGCTTCATATAATGCACAGGGAATACATGACGCGGATGTATTACCATACTTTTCAAGAGTTAATAATACTTTATCTTTCTCAATTCCCATTCTTGTGATGGCACTATCAACTATTCTGTAATTTGCCTGATGAGGTACTACAAGCTTTATATCGTCATAAGTAAGTCCTGCTTTTTCAAGAACTCTGTTGGTTGAATCTGCCATGGTCTTTACTGCAAATTTCATTACAGCCTGACCTGCCATCCATACAGTTTCTTTTCTACCTGCAACTCTTTTTTCAACCTCTTCCTGATCCTCTTTAACTGCAAGGCTTGTAATATACATATCACCTGTTCCATCTGCTCCGATTTCATGACCGATGATACCTGCTTTTTCATTATCCTCAGAAATTACAGCCGCACCCGCAGCATCGCCAAACAGTACACAAGTCGCTCTGTCCTCGTAATCTGTAACTTTTGAAAGCACATCTGCACATATCACAAGAATGTGCTTATAAACACCATTTCTTATGAACTGGTCAGCCATTACCATTCCTGTTACAAAGCTTGAACACGCAGCGTTATAATCAAATGCAGCAGCATTTACTGCACCTAAGTTATTCTGAACAACACATGCACAACAAGGAGTAAAATAATCAGGGGTAACGGTTGCCACCATAATTAAGTCAATGTCCTCGGGTTTTAGACCCGCATTTTTAATTGCCTCTTCACCTGCTTTTGTTGCAAGGTCTGTTGTATATTCATCTTTTTCTGATATATGACGTTCTTTAATTCCTGTACGTCTTGTTATCCATTCATCATTCGTATCAACAATACTTTCAAAATATGCATTGTCATACACTTTCTCGGGTATATATCTGCCAAGACCTGATATCTTCGAATTAGGCATTTTCTGCTTCCTCCATATTGATTTTTGCAAGATTTTCTTCAATGTCTTCAATAACATTAGTTGCAACAAACAGCTTTGCCTGTCTGATTGCATTAAAAGCAGCCTTAACATCGGATGAACCATGTCCCTTTATAACAGGTCTCTTACATCCCAACAAAGGTGCTCCGCCATATTCGCGGTAATCCATTGCTTTCCTGAAATCTTTAATTCCACCCATTACAAACAATGCACCAATCTTAGTAATAAGGTTTTTCTTGAAAATTCCTTTAACTTTGTTGCTTATCATCTTGCCCATACCTTCAACGGTTTTAAGGACAACATTACCAACAAAACCATCACATACCATAACATCACAGTTACCTAACATGATATCACGGCCTTCAATATTGCCAACAAAATTGAAAGGTGCTTCTTTCATAATTGGATAGGTCTTTTTTGTAAGATCATCACCCTTGCCCTCTTCTTCACCGTTTGAAATAAGTCCAACGGTGGGGCTATCAATATCATAAATATTATGCATATAGACATTACCCATAATGCCAAACTGTGCAAGGTTTCCAGGGCGACAGTTTGTGTTTGCACCTGCATCAAGTAGTAACTTTGGTCCCTGAGCTGTTGGCAGTAATGTAGCAAGAGCAGGTCGTAAAACGCCCTTAATTCTTCCCACAATTAAAAGACCCGCTGTTAATAGCGCGCCTGTGCTTCCCATTGAAAGCATGGCATCTCCCTCGCCCTTTTTTAGCATCTGCGCTGCAACTACCACTGATGCATTTTTCTTTTGACGAACTGCCTTTGTGGGCTCGTCATAGTTAGAAATAACATCAGGTGCATGAACAATGCTAATGTTCTCTTTGGGATATTTATAATTTTTAAGCTCTTTTTCAATGATTTCTGTATCACCTACAAGCACCATATGCACATCAAGTTCATTTGCAGCCTTTACTGCCGCACCAATAGGTGCCTGTGGTGCATTATCTCCGCCCATTACATCAATTAAAATTTTCATATTATACCTCAGTTACAACCTCTAAATTGAATTTTCCCCTGAATACCTCAGACATATCTACATTTATAATTACATGTACTATGTATTCTTTATCTCTTTCCCTTTTTACTGTTGACTTTGCGACAAGCTTATCGCCCAGATGAACCTCAGATGTGTATTTAACATTTGCTACCCTTACAAGTGCTGCATTTGCATTGATAACACTTAACGCCAAGTTTTCCGCTAACGCATAAATACACTGGCTTTTTACAATGTTACTATTCTTAAATAACATTGTTGCATCCGTTTCAAGAACCGATATTCCATTTTCGTATAGTTTAAGGTCTAAAAGTTCCTCTTTGCTTTCATTTAAGTGATGCTCACCTTCTGCAAGAGTTTTTATTCTTTCACGATACTCTGCTATACCTAATTCCGCACGATCATTTCGTATAGTTGATATGCTGACTTTACAATCACGGCTTAGCTCATCATCTTTAAGAAATGGGTTTACTGCTAAAAGAGACAGTATATGCTCGTGTCTCTGCTTCTTTGACATTTTTGACTCCCCTTTCTTAAAATTGTTAACACATATTAGTAGCTGGTACCAATTCTGTATGTTTCTATTATAAACTATATATAATTCTATTGCAATAGATTTTAATATTTTTTAATAATTATTGTTTATTATGACAAAATTTAATCATAATATTTGTATAAATTAACCACACAATATACAAGATAATGTGTATTATGTTAATAAATAAAACAATATATCGTG
>JAZQFP010000053.1:0-5176 GCA_045539555.1 Candidatus Ornithomonoglobus sp. | reverse complement strand
GCTATGATGTATAATATAGTATATCACACCAAGAATTAAAAGGGGGATAAGGCAACGAGGCGGATATTGATTTTTTTAATAATCACCATTATATTTACGCCCGGACAAATCGCGCATTCTATGGCAGAAACTGCTAAAAGTGTGTGCCTTATAAATACCGTAACAGGTGAGATAATATTTGAAAAGAATGCAACAGAAAAGCGGTCTATGGCAAGTACTACAAAAATTATGACATTACTTGTGGCACTTGAAAATTCGTCGTTGGATGAGCAGGTAACTGTATCGCGAAATGCCATAACGGCGGAGGGCTCTTCTGCATATCTTAAACCTGAGGCTAGGATCACTATGAATGATCTGTTATATGGTTTAATGTTGAATTCTGGTAATGATGCGGCGGTAGCTGTTGCAGAACACATTAGTGGCAACTGTGATAATTTTGCAAAATTAATGACAGACACGGCTCACAGTATCGGAGCATTGGATACACAGTTTAGAAACCCTAACGGGCTTGAAATGGATGGACATTATACAACCGCAAGAGATTTAGCTATTATAACCCAATACGCATTAACGAATGATGAGTTTCTAAAAATAGTGTCAACGCCAATTTATTCAGGTACAATGATTATGGCGGATGGTACAGTTGAAAATATAGAATATATAAATCATAATCGGTTACTCAGGGAGCTTGAAGGTTGCATTGGTGTAAAAACAGGGTTTACAAAAGCGGCGGGTAGATGTCTTGTAAGTGCTGTCAGTAATAACGGGGCAGAATATATAGCAGTTACATTGGATGACAGTAACGACTGGAAAACCCATAAGGAATTATATCAGTATGCATATAACTCCCAGCACATAAAAACCATAATCAATAAAGGTGATTGTATTAAACATGCAAGATGCGGACAATCGGAGTGTATGCTTGTAACCGCTGAGGGGTATGATGTGTGTGTCAATGAGAAAAATACACACGATTTTGAGCTTGTAACAAATGTTCCCGAAGAGATAGATTTTCCGTTAAACCGTGGGGAAAAGGTTGGGGTTTTAGAAATAAAATTGAATGACAGAGTTTTAAGAGAGATTGATATTGTGGCAAAAGACGATTTTGAACCATATAAAGAGACAGAGGTAAAAGACTGTTTTATGTTCACGATTTTAACACTGTTTAGAAATTTAATATAACAGGAGAAAAAATAATGGGAGAGATAGTAAGACTTCAAAAGTATATTGCAATGACGGGCCGTGCATCAAGACGAGGTGCGGAAGAAATGATAGAAAAGGGAAGAGTTAAGGTAAATGGTGCACTTGTGAGAGAACAGGGCGTCAAAGTCGAAATAGGTAATGATACTGTTGAACTTGACGGGGAAATCTTAAAAGTTCAGGACAAGAGAGTGTATATTGCCCTTAACAAACCCTCGGGTTATGTTACAACTACTAACGACCAGTTTGACCGTCCCACAGTTATGGACTTAGTGGAGAAAGAAATTCATACGAGAATTTTCCCTGTTGGAAGACTTGACTATGAAACAGAAGGTTTGCTTTTAATGACAAATGACGGTGAATGGGCAAATAAAGTAACACACCCCAGATATGAATCAAGTAAAAAGTATTACGCGGTACTAAAAGGGGTATTGACCATTCCTGAACTTAACAAAATTCGTCGCGGTGTTGTTATAGACGGTAAAAAAACCCATCCCGCAGAGTGTGAAATTATGGAAATTGATATGGGAATGACTTTGGTGGAGATTACTATTCACGAGGGTCGTAACCGTCAGGTACGAAAGATGTTTGAGGCGGTTGGACATAGCGTCAAAGCATTACGCAGAGACAGTATAGGTGTTGTGCAGTTGGGAAATCTTCCTGAGGGAAGATGGCGTTACCTTACATCAAGCGAAATAGACTATTTTAACAGAAAGTAACGAAGGATGTGAAGTTGGTGGATTTTACTGCCATAGATTTTGAAACCTCATCAAAGGGAATAACATCGGTATGTTCTCTGGGTTGGTGTGTTGTAGAAGACAATATGATATCAGAACGCCATGAAATTCTTATAAAACCCGATCCCTTTGAGTTCAATGAACATAATACAAAAATACATGGGATAACACCTGAAATGGTTGCGGACAAGCCAACTTTTGATAAATATTGGGATATGTTAAGGCCTTATATAGAGAATAGAATGATAATTGCACACAATGCATCCTTTGATGTTCAGGTGTTGTGTGAAACTCTTAAACATTTTAACATTCCCATACCTGAGTTTTCGTATTTATGTACGGTTACCATGTCGCAGAAAGCGTATCCGGATCTCCCCAGCCACAAATTAAATAATCTTGCAGAGGCGTTGGGGATAGATTTTAATCATCATTGTGCAGGTGATGATGCGTATGCATGTGCAAAAGCTTTTTTGCGTATTTGTGAAGATTATAATCTTGAAACATTTGAGGATATTGAAAAATGTTTTAATATAGGGCACGGTACAGTAAAAGAGAATGAAGGAATTGTAAAAAAAGGTAAGAATGTAAAAAAATAGCACAAAAAACAGAATGGTAAATAGTCAGTTTATATTGACTTTTACCATTTTTTATGTTACAATTAAATGGAATATATGTAAAAATACAAAAGGGGATGAAATTATGGCCAAGGTACAAACACAGCCGAAAGCCTCAAAAGGCTCACAAAAGCCTACAACCTTCCGAAACAGATACTTGATATTGTTTGATGTGCTATCAATTTTTGCATCATATTTCAGTATTCTGTTTTTAGCAAAAGACTTTAACATCCTTAGTGCAGCACAACTGCTTTTCGTTGAAGGGAATATGATTGCAATGGTTATTTCGGTAACCGCATATTTGTTGACTTTATATCTTTTTGATGTATATTCTACAATGTGGATATATGCAGGTACGAGAGATTATATAAGATTGCTCAGAACAAACATAATAGGTGCATTTATAACAATATTGCTATGTGTGGTTATAACAAATGTGCATCCAAAGATTTATATAGCTTCATCTATATTCACATCTTTCTTGATTGTATTTATAAGAATGGGTGTACGCGGTGTTAACAATCTGTTCAGAGGTCAGCATAAAGAAACAGGCGGTAATGCAAAACGCCTTATGATTGTTGGTGCAGGTGTATCTGCGGCAATTGTATTAAAGGACATTTACAGTAATGAAAACCTTAACTATAATGTTGTTTGTTTTGTAGACGATGATAAGACAAAGCAGAAAGCAACAATAGGCGGCGTTAAGGTACGCGGTAACAGATTCGATATTCCAAGACTTGCAAAGGAATACGAAGTTGATGAAATTCTTGTTGCAATGCCATCTGCAAGTCCCACAGAGAGAAAGAATGTAATCGAAATCTGTAACGAGACTTCCTGTAAAATCAAGGTTTTGTCAAGCGTTGACCAGATGATAAGCGACAAGGATATGGCAAAGGCAATGCGTAATGTTGAGATTGAAGACTTACTTGCCCGTGAGCCTATCGTACTTAATAATACAGAGATTGAAGAGTACATAAAGGATCAGGTTGTATTGGTTACAGGCGGTGGCGGATCCATTGGCTCAGAACTATGCCGTCAGATTATGCGATTTAAGCCTAAGAAGCTTGTTGTAGTAGATATTTATGAAAACAATGCATATGATCTTCAAATGGAGCTTAACTATAATTACCCTGACAACAAGCCTGAGGTAATTATTGCATCAGTTCGTGATATGGACAGAATTGATGATATTTTCAATAAATACCGTCCGTATATAGTTTTCCATGCAGCAGCACATAAGCACGTACCTTTAATGGAGGTAAGCCCTGGTGAGGCAATTAAGAACAATGTAATCGGTACATATAACGTAACAAAGTGTGCGGACAAGTATGGTGTTAAGAGATTTGTTATGATTTCAACAGATAAAGCAGTTAATCCCACAAACGTAATGGGTGCAACAAAGCGTATCTGTGAGATGATAGTGCAGAGTGCTCAGCAGACGAGCAAAACAGAGTTTGTTGCGGTACGATTTGGTAATGTACTTGGCTCCAATGGTAGTGTAATTCCACTATTTAAGCGTCAGATTGAGCATGGAGGTCCTGTAACTCTTACAGATAAGAGAATAACAAGATTCTTTATGACAATTCCTGAGGCTGCACAGCTTGTACTTCAAGCGGCGAGTTATGCCCATGGTGGCGAGATTTTCGTTCTTGACATGGGTGAGCCTGTTAAGATTTATGACCTTGCGAGAAATCTTATCCGTCTTGCTGGATACAAGCCTGACGAGGAAATTAAAATTGAAATTTGTGGTTTAAGACCTGGCGAGAAGTTATATGAAGAGCTTCTTATGGATGAAGAGGGCCTTACAAACACAAGCCATAATAAGATATTTATAGGTAAGCCCCTTGATGTTAACCGTGATGAACTTGAAGAGATGATTAAAAATCTTGAAGAGGTCGTAGAGACGGGCAATGCAGAGCTTATTAAAGATGAGGTTGCAAAGGTTGTTCCCACATATGTGAGAAACAAATAAACATAATTTTTATAGCATAAAGAGGAAAAAAGATGATTATTATCATGAAGGACAATGCAGCAAAAAAAGAAATTGCTGCGGTAGAGGAAAGACTTGCGAGTATAGGATTTCAGACACATCCTATACACGGTGAATTAAAAACAGTAATTGGTGCCATAGGCGATAAGCGTCAGATCAGCATGAATGAAATTCTGCTTATGAGTGGCGTTGAGAATGTGGTGCCCATTATGAGACCCTACAAACTTGCTTCAAAAGAGTTAAAGCAGGAACGTTCAATAGTAGATGTAGGCCACGGAGTAACAGTGGGTGGAGAAAAACTTTCAGTTTTTGCAGGCCCTTGTGCAATAGAGAGTGAAGAGCAGTTCATAAAGGTTTCAAGAGCTGTTAAAGCATCAGGTGCAAATATACTCAGAGGCGGAGCATTTAAGCCAAGAACATCACCTTATGCCTTTGGCGGTCTTGAAGAAGAAGGCTTACGAATAATGCGAAAAGCTGGTGATGAGCTTGATATGCCTATTTGTACAGAAGTAATGGATACAAGGGATGCAGAGCTCGTTGCAAGGTATGCCGACATAATACAAATTGGTGCAAGAAACATGCAGAATTTCAAGCTTCTTCGTGAAGTGGGTAAGGTTAATAAACCTGTTTTGTTA
>JAZQFP010000052.1:0-5790 GCA_045539555.1 Candidatus Ornithomonoglobus sp. | reverse complement strand
ACCCACTAAGTGCTGTTGATGGGGGTCCAGGGTGTAACCCTGGTCGTTTGAGGGGCATGACGCGTTAAGAAAATATGCCAGTGGCATATTTTTAGCCAAAGTGGCGAGTAAGCTATGCTTACGAGCTGGGGCGAGGGGGATCGAGTCTTTAAGTAGAAATGCTATGCATTTCCATTTCTTGCTCGGTGCTGTCGCACCTCATTTGACTTAAAAACAGTCCGCAGGACTGTTTTCTTGACAGTCAAACCCCCGCTAGTTTTGGTACTTTTGCATTCAAAAGTACAAACACCGCAACATAGGATAATTACTATGTGGTGTTGGTGTTAACAAAAGCCGAGCTTACCACTCGGCTTATCATTTTTACTTCGTAAGACCTAAACTGTTCAGAGGCCATATTCTTATTTGCGATTTGCCTAAGATAGCGTCTTCGTCAACCTCGCCTAATCTAGATGCACGGCTGTCAAGTGAATTGCCACGATTATCACCCATTACAAACACGCATCCCTCTGATACTGTATATGGATAAATTGTTGCACTGTCAGTGGGATAAGTTTCTCCTGTGTAGTATGGTTCATCAAGCTTTTTCCCATCCACATACACGGCACCGTCAATTAAATCAACAGTCTGTCCCTCTGTTGCTATAATTCTCTTCACATAGTAAATTTTATTAAGGCTGTCGGGGAGATTAAAGCCCTCAATAAACTTTTCAAAGAAGTTCAAGTTATCTTTTCCTTTGCTCTTAGCAACTGCGTCAAAGTACTCCTCGCGGTCTGTGTAATTGGAATCAAGAATAACTATATCTCCCGCTTCGGGGTCGTAGGCAAGTTTTGTTATTATCAATCTGTCGTTGTGAGTTAGTGTAGGTGCCATAGACGGACCATCAACGCGTACAATATCAAACAGGAATCCTTTAATAAGAAAAGCGATAATAATTGCAATTACAATTGAATATGCCCACTCAAATATCTCACGACCAATTGATTTCGCTTTTGAAGTTACGGGAGTTTCTGTAACTTCTTCAACGATTTCGTTGTTCATTTCTTCGTTCATACGGA
This sequence comes from Candidatus Ornithomonoglobus sp., assembly GCA_045539555.1. GTDB lineage: Bacteria > Bacillota > Clostridia > UBA1381 > UBA1381 > Ornithomonoglobus. The sequence continues at coordinate 4,735 of JAZQFP010000052.1, read as the reverse complement.
AACCTCCAAAAGTTAAAAAAAGAGCATTCAAATGCTCCTTTTGAATTCAATTATCAAATTAAAAGGAACTGCTTTATGGCGGTGCGGTAGCACCGCCACAGCATTATAACCAAAGTTATATCTTTTCCTTAACCTTTGCAGCCTTACCTACGCGGTCTCTTAGGTAGAATAGCTTAGCACGACGAACTTTACCGTGTCTTACTACCTCAATCTTCTCTACGTTAGGTGAGTTAACCGGCCATGTCTTCTCTACGCCAACACCGTATGAAATACGACGAGCTGTGAAAGTCTTGCCGATACCGCCGCCCTGGATTTTGATGATTGTACCCTCGAACATCTGTGTTCTTGTTCTTGAACCCTCAACGATCTTCTGGTAAACCTTTACTGTGTCGCCAACCTTGATTTCGGGAAGGTCAGTTCTGATCTGGTCTTTTGCGATTGAATCAAGAATTGCTTTTGTGTTCATGATTTAATCCTCCTTTAATTTCTGGGACATTCGTGCCGACCTAGGCAGAGGACTATCCGTAATACCGTACCATTATAACATATAAACTAAAATAATGCAAGAGTTTTTTTCAGGCAATAATGCAAAAGTTTCAATATTTCAAAAAACTATCATTAGGCATTATGCATAATGGATGATGCAATAAACTATCTTATAAAGTTAGTTCTTTTGCCACTGTCCGCTATGGGAGTTGCAACTCCCGCTTCTTTTCCTGCGTTTATGCACTTAATAAGCCATGCCATGTTTTTACCAATGTTACGCATTGTTTGAAGACCCTCGAAATCATTTTCTACATCTTCTGCTTGTGAGCCGTGGACCATATTCCAGTATGTGGATGCGACAACAGGCATCTGGCGAATTGTAAAGTATTTATTCAATGCATCAAGAGTTGCGGTTGTACCTGCGCGTCGTGCTGATGCAACTGCCGCGGCGGGTTTATGTAGAAGATGAGGGCACACGCCAAACAATCTGTCAAGGATAGCAAGAAGAGCTCCGTTGGGTGATGCATAATAAACTGGGGAGCCAATAACAAGACCATCGCACTCTGCCATTTTTTCTGACAGGACATTTACACAATCATCGAAAACACACTTGCCCGTGTTGGAACAACCTCCGCAGACAATACAGCCATGAACCGCATCATTACCTATCCAGAAGATCTCTGATTCGATACCATTTCTTTTTAATTCCTCTGCAACCTCGCAAAGTGCACGGTTTGTACAACCGTTTTTGTGAGGGCTGCCGTTGATTAATAAAACCTTCATAGAACATTCTCCTTTATTGTAATATACATTTATTATAATATTTTTCTTCCTTAAATTCAATACCAATTTGTTGAATATTACAATGATTTTGAGGTATATAAATATTGAAAAGAGGTGTTAATATGAAAAAGCTTATCTCAATTTTAATTACACTTGCTCTGTGCCCGTTGCAGGTCTTTGCAACACCGGGTGGTGTATGGGAGCACGAGGAGATTTTCACATATTTGCAAATTCCCTATACGGTTGACTATTCTAAAAATGAAACAATTAAGGCAGCTTATGCCGACACGGGGGAGGTTATACCTATTTCTCAGTGTTATCGCGACAGGTTATATGCATTAGTACCCGAGACTGAAACTCAACGCGGCATAAAAGCCATAGCGGTTACGGAGACGGAGTTTACTGATTATGATCCCGCAAGTCCTGAGTTTTTTGCATTTAAGAGAATGTCTGCCATGGGTGTTGTTGAGGGAAATGAAAAAGGGGAGGCTTTGCCTTTTGACAATATTACAAGGGCAGAAACAGTAGCAATTATTATGAGGCTTTTAGGGCTTAAAGCCAATGATAAGTTCGATGTTACATATAAGGATGTAACCCCTGATGACTGGTTCTACGGCGTTGTAGCAGCTGCAACTCAATGGGGAATCGTTGAGGGAACATCCGACATATCCTTTGAACCTCACCGTAATGTTACCCGTGAGGAATTTGTAGTGATGGCAGACCGTGCCGTTGGAATTGCACGAATGGGTTATCCTGGCGATGATGCACAGATGGCAGTTGACCGTCAGTTTGTGTCGGAGTGGGCACAGGGGGCTTATGGAAGATTAGGCAATTATGCACCGTCAAGTGTCGGTGAGGCTGACGGGGAGACGCATCGTTTCCTTTATGCTCAGGACTATGCAACCCGCCATGATGTTGTGGATATGCTTTATACTATAAGCTATGCTTGTCCGTTGTTCCCGTCGCCTGAGGCAGAAGAATATGGGTTTGTGGATGAAATACCAATAATGGATGGCTCCACATCAACATATCCCTTTACAGAAGCGGTGTACCGAAATCTTTTCTATTACGGAGAAAATCACCCTAACAAGCCATTGAAACATTCAAAGAGTCATGAGAGCTATGAAATGCTAATATCAGGCGAAATTGATGTGATGTTTGCATCTGTATATCCCGCGTCAGACATTCTTGCCCTTGCGGAGGAAAATGGTGTAGAAATTGAACTTATACCTATCGCATACGATGCAATGATTTTCTTTACAAACATTGATAATCCCATTGAGGGACTAACCTCCGAGCAGATTACTGACATATATGTAAACAATGCTTATTCAAACTGGAATGAAATCGGGGGAGTGGATGCTGGATTTGTTCCATACTGCCGTAACAATGATAGTGGATCCCATGCCCAGATGGAAAAACATTTCTTAAAGGGAAAGGAGATACATCCTCTTATTCAGGCAGAGACCACATCAGTTACCATGTCAAATGTTCTGACAGATGTAATGGGAGTACCATATCATAACCCGGGAAGCTATGGTCTGGGATATAGCATATATTATTATTTTAATAATATGGATATGTTTTATGGCACAAAAACAGAGCTTAAACTTCTTGCCATAGATGGAATACACCCCACAGATGAAACAATTGCCAATGGAACGTACCCATTATCAAATAACACATATATTGCTTTAAGAGCTGACACACCTGAGGATGCCCCCGCGCGTAAGATGGCAGAGTTTATGTTATCTCCATTAGGGCAACAATGTGTTGAAGAAGCAGGTTTTGGACCTCTCAGATAAAAAGGCCTTTTATAAGGTCTTTTTTTATGTTGACTTTTTCTGGGGGTTGTGATACAATATTAAATAATAATGTAATAAAATAGGAAAGGGTGTATTACAATTGGCAACAGAGGAAATTAAACAGACTAATGATACTAATCTTAACACTGCCAAAACTGTTATGTCAGATATAAGCGTAGTTGATATTATCAATATGATGCTTACATTCTGGTGGTTTATAGTAATTCTTGCGGTTTTAGTAGGCGGTGCAACCTATACTTATTTCAAAATCTCAGCCGTTCCCGAATATAAATCAACGGCTAAAATTTATATCAACACCGAAGGACAGCAGTCGTCAACAGACGTTAACGCAGGTGCCCTTATTAATGCGGGTAACTTGCTTCCTACATACATTGACGTTTTGCAGAGTAATTCATTCTTGCAGAATGTTTCTGATGACCTTGACAATAAGTATTCAGAAAGTGAAATTAAGTCAATGACAACAATGGAGGCCGTAATTGACACAAACATTATTTCACTTGAAGTTGTAAATGCAGATGCACATGTTTCGTATCTTATTGCATCAAGTATTGTAAATAATGCTCCTACTGAGATTGCCCGAGTTTTTGGCGGTGGTAGTACGAAACTTACAGAATATCCCAAGGAAGCTTCTAATGCAGAGCCCTCACATACTGCCAGAAATGCAGTTATCGGTGGTGTTGTAGGTGCGGTTATTGCTATGCTTATTATATTCCTTGTTAACTTGTTTGATACTCGTGTAAAGAACAAGGATGAACTGATAGAGAAGTACAATTTGCCCATTCTTGGCGAAATGCCCAGCTTGGAGTTGGAATAAGATAGGGGAAGTGATACAAAATGGCTGACAAAAAGAAGATAAACTTAAATCTTTTCAATAAAGAAAAAATGACGGCACAGGACGAACGCCGTCAGAGGCTTAAGAAAAGTCAGGAGGCAATTCTTAACAAGAGAACACCTTTCGTTATTCAGGAGGCATACAGAACTGCCCGTACAAATATTATTTTCTCTGTGGCAGACAGTGAGGACAAGTGTAAGGTTGTATGTATTACATCATCAAATGCAGGTGAGGGTAAAACAACAACAACTCTTAACCTTGCAATCACATTTGCACAGACTGGCTCAAAGGTTTTGCTTATAGACGGAGACCTTCGTAAGCCCCGTATTCACCAGTATCTTGGCGTTGTAAAGACAGATGGTCTTACAACAGTATTGTCAAAGCAAAAGGAATTTGAGGATGTTGTTTATCATAATCTTCGCCCGGGCCTTGACTGTTTGACATCAGGTGCAATACCTCCAAACCCTGCTGAGTTGCTATCATCAGATGCTATGCTTAAAATGATAGATGACTTAAAGAAAGAGTATGATTACATATTAATAGATACACCGCCCGTAACGGTAGTTACAGACGCGGTTGCACTATCAGGCTTTGTGTCAGGTGTTATACTTGTTGTTCGTGAGGGTTATACCAACTACGAAAGTATTGATCAGGCATTAAATCTTTTGAACATTGCGAATGCTAAGATGCTTGGTTTCTTTGTAAATGATATTGATGCGATGAGTATTAACTATGGTTCATACCGCTCATCGTATGGTAAGAAGTATAAGAACCGCTATAAGTACGACAATGGTTACGGTTATGGCTA
>JAZQFP010000051.1:0-3895 GCA_045539555.1 Candidatus Ornithomonoglobus sp. | reverse complement strand
ACTGTACCGCCAGGTGTTTCAACAGAAATCTTGTCTCCTGCTTTTTTACCCATACAAGCTGAACCAATAGGTGATTCATAAGAAAGCTTATTCTGTGCAGGGTCTGCCTCTGTTGCACCTACGATTGAATATTCAATCTTTCCTGTCATACCCATAAGCTTTGCAAATTCGCCTGAGAACTCAACCTTGATTTTTGTACCAACTGAAACTGAGTCATTATCTTCGACTTCGTTTACTGTGGCATGTTTAAGCATATGCTCAATCTGGCTGATTCTTGCTTCTACCTCTGCCTGCTCATCCTTAGCTGCATCGTACTCGGCATTTTCTGATAGATCGCCGAAACCGCGTGCTACTTTAATTTTCTCGGAAATCTCTTTACGCGTAACACTTACCAGGTGTGCAAGTTCTGCTTCAAGCTTGGCTTTACCTTCGCTTGTCAAGATGTATTCCTTGTTTTCTGACATGATATCAATACCTTTCAAAATGATTTACCTGAACTATTATACATTCTTTTTTATGAATTGTCAACAGTTTTATTGGTTAAATTAAATAAAGGTTGTGAAAATCAACAAAAGGAGGTACTTTATGTATACAGAAAAATCAGTTGAATTAAAAGCAGATTTTTATTCAAGATTTGGGGAGACTCAGGGGAAACTGTACTTTGAAAGAACTGGTCTGCCCTGTAAAATAATAGACGGTGGGGAAGAGTTTATGGCATTCTCACTTGGATGCGGTGTCCGCGCCTACGGAAGAGGCTATGGAGATATTTTACGCGTTATGGACTCAAATTCAAATGAATGCGACGTACATTTTGTAAAGTCAGGCAAGGGTGCACAGATTTTATATACAAAGGATATTGAAAACATTAGTGAAATGTCAGGCACGGCGGGATATACTGTCAATAAGCTGTTACGAAGAATGGGTTGTAACGATAGATTGGAAAGTGATACGGGCATTGAGGCAGTATGCGATCGTTACGGCGATAACGGCTGGTGTGCTGTGAAAGTGGAGGGAAAGTTTGGCAGCGTTCCGTTACCCTTAGGCGGATATAATGTTATATTAATAAGAACAAGAAAAAGAAAAATAAATGCCGACAGGGATGTGATGGAAGTATTCTGGCGGAGTGAGAGAGACCGTATCCGTGAGGCTTGTGATGGTCTTAGGAAATGCGGACTTGAAGCGTTTTTTAAGTGCATAAATGAATCTCAGATATCAATAGAGAAAATGTTAAAGCCATCCCGCGAATTGATGGCGGCGGCAGAATCTGCCCGTAACGGTGAGGGGGTATGTGCCGTAAGAATTTGCGATTTGGGTGTAATTGCATTTACAAAGAGATCAAATACCGACACGGCAGTTCATAGTATTATAAATGAATGTTCAAAAGAACTGGGTTATGTCGTAAGGGTTGCCGTAGTTAAATAAATTTTGTACAGTTTTTCAATAAAAAACAGTAGACTAATGGGGCGATAGATGATATAATTATAATATATAGTATATTGCAAAGGCGGGGTTGTTTTATGATACCTAAAAACAAATACTCCCCTAAGCATAATCCCACGGTAAAAAGCTTCTGGGGTATGACTAAGGAGTTTATAGACGATATTTTCAAAGACGATATTGGGTTGTTCGCCGCACAGTCAACCTTTTATATTGTGCTGTCTGCAATTCCTTCAATAATGCTTGTTATACTATGTCTTAAATATTTTATAAATATAGATTTAGAATCGCTGGTCCGCACAGTATACGCTACGGTTCCAAGAGAAATTGCAGACTTTGTAACGCAGATTTTAGGAGAGATATTCTATCGTTCTCAGACAACGGCAATTTTCTCAATGGCCTTTATTGTGCTTTTGTGGTCATCCTCAAAAGGTACAATGGCAATATATTGCGGACTTAACAGAATATACGGATACACCAAAGATTTGAGCTGGTGGAGAATGAGAGTACTTTCATTTTTCTACAATGTAGTGCTTTTTGCGGTTATAATTGCAACGGTGGTTGTCCTTGTGTTTGGTAACGCAATATTATCATTCTTTGACCAGGAATACCTCTTTGCCCATTATATAATAACAGTACTTATGAAGTTTAAGTACTCCATATTTTTTGTTATATTGGTACTGCTTTTTGCGGCGCTCTTTACATTCCTGCCCCAAAGAAAAGGTAAGTTCAGAATTCAGTTATGGGGTGCAACAATTACCGCTCTTGGATGGTTAATAGTATCCTATGGCTTCTCCATTTATGTAAAGTACTTCACAAGCTTTTCATACCTCTACGGAAGTATCGGTACTATAATTTTGTTGATGCTATGGGCGTTATTCTGTCTTTATACATTATTGTTCGGAGCTGAGATAAACAAACATATTGAGAATGGGTATTTCAGGAGATTAGGCATGAGAATTGCAAGACACAGGCTTAAACGAGGCAAAAAAATATGAGCCCTGTGGCGTGTGATTTTAGCGCAGACCGTTAAAATGTAGCTATGTGCAAGAATAAAGTATTATGAGGAAATCTGCATTAATGCAGATTTCTTTTTATTATAGCATTTTAACTACGGCCGAAACTCACCTTCGGAGTATAAACATACGCCGTCGGGCAGGGTTAAATGTGGAAGCACATTTAACTTCGTTTCGCTCGTTCTGCATCAAAACTCGCATGCCACTTGCAAAGTCTTTCTATTCATTGAATAAGCCTAAAAATGTGTGAAAAACACTTGATTTTTAATGCTATGTATTGTATAATAACATTGGTATTGTATAAGATGAGTTAAATATTGCTAATTGGCAATTATTACAGAGATTGGCAATGTTTATGTGTTTATATTAAGGAGGAGTAATTTTTCTATGGACGACAGTATGTCGCAGATTATTACAAAGGTAATCATTCTTGCAATTTTAGTACTATTTTCAGCGTATTTTTCAGCTACGGAAACGGCGTTTTTCTCGCTGAACAAAATTCGTATTAAATCATTGGCAGGAGAGGGAAACAAAAGAGCAAAAAAAGTATCAAAGATTTTAGACGATATGGATGCCTTATTGTCTACGATACTTATTGGTAATAACATTGTTAATATTGGGGCAACCGCTATTGCCACAGTCCTTTTTATTGACCTTGTGGGAGAGGAACTTGGTGCAACTTTATCAACAGTTGTTCTGACCGTTGTCGTGCTTATGTTTGGTGAGATAACTCCCAAGAGTCTTGCAAAGAATTTCCCTGAGAAGTTCAGTATGTTCTCAGCGCCGTTCATTTCTTTTTGTATGGTGTTATTCAAACCTCTTAACTGGTTTGTTTCTATATGGCAGAAGCTTATGTATAAGTTTGTCAAGAACACAGATGAGAGAGGTGTAACAGAGGAAGAGCTCATTACAATGGTGGAAGAGGCAGAGCATGACGGAGAGCTTGACGAGAATGAGAGCGAGCTCATAAGAAACGCTATTGAGTTTGATGATATCGAGGTTGAGGATATTTACACAAGCCGTGTTGACCTTGTTGCCATTGACATTGAGGACTCCATAGAGGAGATAGCTGACCAGTTTATGAGAGGTTATTCAAGACTTCCCGTATATCAGGATAATATAGATAATATTATCGGTGTGCTTAATCATAAAGATTTTATGGTTATGCAAAAAACAAAACAGACGGTGGCGTCGGTTATGACAGAGCCCATATTCGTTGTGCCGTCTATGAAGATATCAGAGCTTTTAAGAACATTGCAGTCAAAGAAATCACATATGGCAATTATTCTTGATGAGTTCGGCGGAACAGTGGGTATTGTAACTCTTGAAGATATTATTGAAGAGCTTGTAGGCGAAATCTGGGATGAGCATGACACAGTAGTAGAGCCCTTTGTGGAACTTGCAGAGAATAAATACAAGGTACGCTCAACGGCAGACCAAGT
>JAZQFP010000050.1:0-17563 GCA_045539555.1 Candidatus Ornithomonoglobus sp. | reverse complement strand
GATATGGCTAAATTTGAAACAGGCGGACTGTCTATTGTTTATGATGCAAGAAAAGTCATTCTTGACGGTAAAGAAATAAAATTAACACAGACAGAATTTAATATTCTTGCATATTTATCGGAGCATTTTGGAAAGGTTCTTACATATTCTTCCATTATTAAGGAGATATGGGGAATGTCTGATTATGGCAGCGTCAAAAAACTCCAGGTAAATATGGCCAATATCCGTAAGAAACTTGATTTGAAGCCTGGTGATAACAAGTACATATCAAATGAGCTGGGTGTAGGTTACAGAATGCATAATGACATTGAATAAATCTTAACTGAATCTTTACCAAAGTCATGATATAATAAAATCGTTCCATAAAAAACAACAAAAGAGAAAGGAAACACAATATGGACTTTTTTGATATTTTGACTTTAATCGGCGGACTATGTCTGTTCTTGTTCGGTATGAATGTTATGGGCGATGCTTTGGAGCGTCGCGCAGGTAGTAAACTGAGCGAGGTAATCGGTAAGCTTACAACAAATAAGTTTGCAGGTTTTTTAACAGGTCTTGGAGTAACGGCTGTTATTCAGTCATCATCTGCAACAACTGTTATGGTTGTTGGCTTTGTTAACTCGGGTCTTATGACACTTAGACAAGCAATCGGTGTTATTATGGGTGCCAATATCGGTACAACAGTAACGTCATGGATATTGAGCTTAGGTGGTATTGATAGTAGTAACTTTATTGTTCAGTTGTTTAAGCCTATGTCATTTACACCCGTTCTTGCACTTATTGGTATTGCCCTTACAATGTTTGGAAAAACTAATAAGAAAAAAGATACTGGTACCATTTTCCTGGGCTTTGCGGTACTGATGTTTGGTATGGATATAATGTCAGGTGCTGTTTCGGGACTTCGTGATGTTCCTGCATTCCAGCAGATGTTTGTAATGTTCAAAAACCCCATTCTTGGCGTTTTGGCAGGTGCAATTCTGACTGCTATTATTCAGTCGTCATCGGCATCAGTTGGTATTTTACAGGCACTTACTGTTACAGGCCAGATTTCATACGGTGCTGCATTCCCGATTATCATGGGACAGAACATCGGTACTTGTATTACTGCTATTCTGTCATCATTTGGCACAAACAAAAACGGCAAGAGAGTGGCGTTGGCACATTTATCATTTAATGTTATTGGTACTGTTGTGTTGATGGTGGTTTTATACATTGTAAGAGCTACTCTTGCACCAGTACTTCTTGATATACCTGCAACACATTTTGGTATTGCCATTGCCCATTCAATATTCAATGTAACATGTACGGCAATTCTTCTGCCCATGTCAACACTACTTGAAAAGCTTGTATGTAAGCTTGTTCCCGACACAAGTAAGGAAGAACAGGTAACAGAGCTTGACGAGAGATTGTTACAGACATCGGCAGTAGCTCTTTCAACAAGCCGTAAATATGCAGTTGAGATGGCAAGGACAGCTGTAAGCGCTCTTAAAGGCGGAGTGTATGTACTTAAAGATTACAAGAGTGCAATGGCTGAGGAAATTCGTGAGCTTGAAGACAGAACAGACCATTTAGAAGACGTAATTGGAAATTATCTTGTTAAGCTTTCATCCTACCAGATAAACGAGGACGAGAGTGCGGAGATAACAGAGTTGCTTCATATCATTGGTGATTTTGAAAGAATTGCCGACCATGGTGTAAATGTTCTTAAATCTGCGGAGGAATTGCATAACAAGGAAATAGTATTCTCTCCATCAGCACAGAAAGAGCTTGAAACACTAACAAATGCAGTAGTGGAAATTACTGAACTTGCCCTTAAAGCCTTTGAGGAAAACAGTGTAGAGTGTGCTTATGAAATTGAGCCTCTTGAAGAAATCATTGACAGACTTCGTTCAAGACTACGCGGTAATCATATTGTGAGACTTCAACGTGGAGAGTGTAGTATTGAAGCTGGTTTTGTGTGGTCAGACCTGCTTACATGTCTGGAACGTACGGCAGACCATTGTTCAAATATTGCGGGATGCATTATTGAAACATCTCATAATGCATTTAATATGCACGAAAGTTTGAGACTTATTAAGTCCGAGAGTGAAGATTTCAAGGCAAAATATGCCCAATATCATGATAAATACCAAGTAGAAAAACTAAAATAAAAAAAGGGAGATTTCAAATCTCCCTTTTTAATTTTCGTATTCTGCTATGGCTGTGGCCGTTAGCCGCCCGTCGCAGTAAATTTTTATGTTTATTCCATCTTGTGTTGTTACCTTAAAAGTTATATCACGGTTTTGGTTTTCTTCAATTTCGCAATCTTCTATAATGAACCCGCTGTTATTCTCATACAGGGAGAACGCAGTTGTGGAATGTGCTTTTACACAAACTGTTACATTATATGTTCCGCAAGGGGCGGGAAGATTTATCTCCAAAGGCTCTAATTCATATAACATTTAATTTCTCCTTAGTTTTCGGTGTTGCCTATGACGGCAAGTATAATTCCAATTGATATAATAACTGCACCTATAACAAATGATTTTGTTATAACCTCGCCCAGAATTACAATGGCAAGAATTGCTGATGTAAGGGGCTGGATAGGATAGAAAAGTGAACATGTGGTGGCGCTCAGAATTTTAAGGCTTCTGTTCCAGCACACATGGGATAATGCCGTACAAATAAGGGCAATATACAATAGCGCAAGTATTCCTTTAATTGAAATTGTTGTGGGGACTAATATAACATTTATAACACCCGCGGGAATTGCAAATATAAGTGCTATTGCCATTGCATATAAAGTTAATTGTATTGGGTCATAGTGTGCAGATATTTTTCGCACCATACAACAACTAACAGACCAGAACAAAAGGGAAAGAATGTTTACAATTATTCCCAACATGCTTATGTTTCCGCCGACTCCTAAAATTATATATACACCAACTACGGAAAAGATTATACTTAAAATTATTTGCCAGTTAATTTTCTCTTTCAAAAATACAGTAGCAATTATTGGAATAACAACGGGGTTAAGGGAGTTTATCAGGGATGAGAGGGATGCATCTAAAAGGTCGTTACCCATTAGCTGAAACGCAATTCCAAAAAAGTAACCCACGCCGCCTATTGCAAAGAGTATTTTCTTATCCTCTTTCCTGATTTTCTTAAACCCGCGGCGTTTCATAATAAAGTACAATACTATTACGGATATGCCGTAGCGAGTTGCCAGTACCATAAGGGGCGGGACCTCTGCCATTACATATTTTGCCGCGACAAAGAGGCTTCCCCACATAATAAATGTAGCGATGAGATAAATATATCCCATAGTTTTCTCAGATAGTAGTTTCATTGTCTCATTTCCTTAATTTAATTACCATTATTTTACTATACAAAAAATAAAAAGTCAATCATAAGAAAAAGACGGGAAGCCCGTCTTTTTAGTCTTCATTAACTTCTGTCATATCAAGTTGTTCTTTAATTGCATCGTTTATGCAGATTAAGTTTGAGCAGGTATAACCTAAGGTTGAATATCTGCACTTCTCCTGGGGTTGTTCACAACCGCTGCATAAGAATTTCTGCCCCTTTGTAACGGGAATGACTATGTAATTGTTCTCATTTAAGAGCTTAATAGCTTCTTTGATTTTATTATCCATAACAATAACTCCTTAGAAGAAAAAAGCTCCGCATAAGCGGAGCCTTGGCGATCCGGATGAGGCTCGAACTCACGACCTCTAGCGTGACAGGCTAGCGTTCTAACCAACTGAACTACCGGACCATTTTTACAACAGTAATAGTATATCTTAAAAAAACACATTTGTCAACCCTTTTCTGCAAAAAAATATTTTGAAAAAATTGGCGGGAATATAAAAGTTTAATCGACACAAAATACTACCGTAGTCGATTTAATTCGACACAATTTAGATAGATAAAAGGACTTTGACTCAAAGGAGGGAAAAGAGATGAGAGTACCCAGTGCTAAACAGGCTATGGAAAAGTTTAAGATGGAGACTGCGTCAGAGGTTGGTGTACCCTTAAAGCAGGGCTATAACGGTGATTTGACATCAAAACAGGCAGGAACAATCGGTGGTAACATGGTAAGAAAGATGGTTGAAGCATACGAGAATAGTCTATAAGACCGTATAAATTGAGTAGAATATTTCACTTCGTTTCGTTTGTTCTACATCAATTTCTACAATCTTATAGGTGTACTGTTAAAATCGGCTTTAACCTATTTTTGCTAATAAAAGGGATATTCAAAAGAATATCCCTTTTATTCATTTTATCTTGCAATTTTTATTCATTTGATGTATAATTATTAATATAGTATGCAAAAAGGAATGTATTATTATGTTAAAGATTGCAATTATAACTAATACGAGTAAAGACATTGACGGCCAGATGGCAATACGGGTTATAAACTGTATTGGAGACCGCGGCGAGATTTATATGAAAGACGACTGCAAAATTTCAGGTTGTGCAGATGTTATTTATGTGCCCGAAGATGAAATCTGGGGCAGGGTTAATCTTGCAATGGTAATCGGCGGCGATGGTACACTTTTACGGGTTGCCCCCCAATGTGCAAAACATTCTGTGCCTGTTGTGGGCATTAACTTAGGTAAGGTTGGGTTTTTAACTGAGGTTGAGGAAAAGGACCTTGAAGAGTCAATTAACCGTGTTCTTTCAGGCGACTACATAACAGAAAAAAGAATGCTCCTTAAAGTCAGAATAAATGACGGAGAAAAAGGGTTCCATGCCCTTAATGATACGGTTATTACAAAGCCTGACGGAATAAAGCTATTGGATGTTGATTTATACAGCGGGGATGAGCTTGTATATCATTATCGTGCAGACGGTCTTGTGGTTGCAACACCTACGGGCTCCACAGGATATTCAATTTCTGCGGGTGGACCTGTGGTAGATCCCACAATGGACTTATATATAGCAACACCCATTTGTGCACATATGCTTTCAACGAGAAGTGCAGTATTACCTGCAACAAAAGAGGTGGTTGTTGGCATTAGTGCCGACAGTGCCATTGTAAGCACAGACGGGGAAAGAAAGGTTACAATTACACCTGATGACCGTGTAAGAATTTCCAAGTCAAAGTATACACTTGATTTAATCAAGCTTGGCAATGCCAATTTCTACGAAACTTTAATTAAAAAGTTATCCTGACGGAGGACAATATGAAATATAGAAGACAAAACAAGATAATGCAGATCGTGCACGATATGGCGGTGCATACACATGATGAATTGATATATGCCCTTGATAAAGAGGGTTTTAAGGTAACTCAGGCAACTGTATCAAGAGATATTAAGGAGCTTGGGCTAATTAAAATTCCCAGCAACGACGGAACGTCGGTTTATGCTATGCCTGAACAGGCGGCAAAGGGCGGTACTGCGCGTATAAATGCAGTTTCGGATACTGTTAAAAACATTGTATCAGCATTGCATACGGTTGTAATAAACACAATTCCTGGAATGGCGTCAGCCGTTGCTGCAACGGTTGATATGTCTCTTCATGGTGAGTTTTTAGGCTCAGTTGCAGGAGATGATACAATTATAATTGTTACAGAGTCAGAGACAAAAGCAAAGGTTTTGGAGAAGAAAATCAAGAACATTTTCAAATCGGAGTAATTTAGTATGTTAGAAGAACTAACCATAAAAAATATTGCCGTTATTGACAGATTGTCCGTAGATATGAAAAAAGGACTAACCGTTCTTACAGGTGAGACGGGTGCGGGTAAGTCTATTATAATTGATTCAATAAATATGATTCTTGGCGACCGTGCAAGTAAGGAGCTTATCCGTAATGGTTGCGATAAGGCAGAGGTTGAGGCGGTGTTCGGGCTCAATGAATCTGTAAAGGAAAGACTTCTTGCAGAGGATATTGATTGTGATGATAATAGTTTAATCATAAGCCGTAAGATTACGGCTGACGGAAAGAGTACTGCAAGAATTAACGGTTGTGCCGTTACCCTTGCAACTTTAAGGGACGTAGCAGACCTAATGGTAAACATCCATGGTCAGCACGATAATCAGGCACTTTTAACACCCGCAAAGCATATCACTTTTCTTGATAGCTTTGCAAAATGCGAAAAGGAACTTGGTTTATACAAAGAGGTTTATATAAAGCGTCAGGAGTTATTAAAAGCATTAAGTAATCTTAACACGAACGACACACGCCGTGAAGAGAGAATAGATTTATTAAGTTATCAGGTAAATGAGATTGAAACTGCAAAGCTTCAAACAGGCGAGGAAGAGGAGCTTATAAAAGTCCGTGATATAATGTCAAGGGCAGAGGAGATAAAGCAATCAGCACAAATGGCGTATGATATGCTTTATGATAATGACGAGGCATCTGCTTATGATTTAGTAAGCTCTGCATTAAAGGCTATTGAGGGTATAACTGATGTAGATGATAGTGTATCAAAGGCATACGACACAATATCGGAAGCATTATATTCAATGGAGGATGCAGCGCGGGAAGTCCGCGACTTTGCAGACGGTGTTGAGTATGACCCTCAGGCACTTGATGAAGCAGAAGAAAGACTTGACCTTATTGGAAAATTAAAGCGAAAATACGGCGGTACGGTTGAGGCAGTAATTGAGTATGGAAATCAGGCAAAAGCCGAGCTTGATACAATGGAAAACAGCGACCGCTACCGTTTAGAGCTTGAAAACAAGTTAAGGGAAAATGATAAAGAAATTACTGAGGCATCAGAAACATTATCCCGCATAAGAAGAAATGCGGCGGAGGTTTTAAGTGCAGAAATTGAAACTTCACTACATGAGCTTAATATGGAAAAAGCAAGGTTTGCCATTGAGGTTAAAGGCAAGGAATATGGTGCAGACGGGGCAGATAGCGTAGAGTTTTTGATTTCTGCGAACCCTGGTGAAGAGTTAAAACCCTTGTCAAAGATTGCATCAGGCGGTGAGCTTTCCCGAGTGATGCTTGGCATTAAGTCAATCTTAGCTAAGGTAGACGGCGTTGAAACTCTGATATTCGATGAAATTGATACAGGCGTATCAGGCTCAGCGGCACAGAAGATAGCAGATAAGTTAAAGGTTATCGCAGAAACGTCTCAGGTTATTTGTATAACCCACCTGCCGCAACTTGCCGTTGCGGCGGACAACCATTTCTTAATTGAAAAGGATGTGGAGGGCGAAATGGCTCGGACTGCTTTAATTGACCTTGACAAGACGGGCAGAATTAATGAGGTTGCAAGAATTGTCGGTGGTGGAGAAGCAGGTTTAGAATACGCAAGAAAAATGTTAGGTTAGGACGTCATATTTTGTGCAGAACATTTTATTACGAACAAAACCCACCACTCGGAGTATAAGCATACGCCGTCGGGTGCGTTTTGTCCGTTTTGCATCAAAATCTGGCACCCTGGATTTAAGCATATAAAAATAAGCTTCGGAATTGAAGCTTCTTTTTATATGCTCAAATCTGTATGACGGACAGCATTACGAATTTTTAATATTGCATTGGGTGAGACGGATAACTCATCTACACCCATTCTTAAAAATGCTTCCGTTAATGTGGGGTCTGCGGCAATTTCACCGCATATTCCTGCCCATATATTGTTTTTGTGTGCCGCGTCAACAGTCATCTTAATCATTTTCATAACGGCGGGGTGGTGGGCGTCGTAAAACTTTTCAAGCCCCGCAACGCCCTGACGGTCAACGGCAATAGTGTATTGGGTTAAGTCATTGGTTCCTATTGAAAAGAAATCAACCTCTTTTGCCAATTCCTCTGCAATCATAACTGACGCGGGAGTTTCAATCATAATGCCTAACTCAACTGACGGGTCAAAGTCTTTACCCTCATTTGTCAGTTCTTTTTTCACAATGGTAAGAACCCGCTTTACCTCCTGAACTTCCCATAAGCTTGATACCATGGGCAGCATAATGGAGAGTTTACCATGAGCAGATGAGCGCATAAGAGCACGGAGCTGAGTTTTTAATATATCGGGCCGTGTGAGACAAACCCTCAACCCTCGTAAACCTAAGGCGGGGTTTTCCTCGTCTTTAAGGTTAAAATACCCGATTTTTTTGTCGGCACCTATATCAACTGTCCGAATTATAACCCGAGACCCTGCCATTGCTTCAACGACAGAGCGATAGGCAGAGTATTGGAAATTTTCATCAGGGTAGGTGTTACAGTTAAGATACAAAAATTCACTACGGAATAGCCCTATGCCCCGTGCATCATTTTCGAGAACTCCTTTGATGTCGTTGGGGTGGGCAATATTGGCATATACCTTAATGGTTTTTCCGTCAAGGGTAACATCGCTTTTTCCCCGAAGCTTATTGAGAGCCTCAGTAATTTTCTGCTCTTCGCCCCGCTTTTTAGACATATATTCCATGGTGGCACGGTCAGGGTCGATTACCATATATCCGACACTTCCGTCCATTACCATTTGTTTGCCGTCAAAGTCTTCGGATATCTCACCTGTTACATTGATTATTGCAGGAACACCGAGAGCACGGGCAAGAATTGCCGTGTGAGAATTGGCATTGCCATGGGTAAGGACAAAGCCTAAAACCATGGAGGTGTCAAGACCGATTGTTTCGCTTGGCGTTAAGTCCTCAGAAACAATAATTGATGGGGTTGTGAGTACAAGCTTTGTAGTATCTTCTCCTGACAGAATGCTTAAAAGACGGTTTGATATATCTTTTATATCTGCACTTCGTGCCTGCATATAACTGTCATCCATTTCAGAAAATGCACGGGCAAATTCCGCAGATGCGGTAAAGACTGCATCCTCTGCATTACGATGTTCGTTTACAATAAGGTCCATAATTCTATCGGTAAAGTCCACATCAAAAAGCATAAGGCGGTGGGTCTCTAAAAGCATTTGACCCTCCTCACTTGCATTTTCAATAAGCTTATCTATATCTTCACAGGCAACCGAGATGGCAGATTTAATTCTGTCAGTTTCTTTTGTTACATCTTCTGCCCGATAACGGGGAATGTGAGGAGTATTTGGGTTATAGAGAATTAGTGTCCCTGATGCAATGCCAGGGCTAATTCCTGTTCCGTTAAGTGCAATCATAATTTAGTGTCCCTTAAAAATTATTTTCTTTTAGAAATTCCAGAAGCAGTTGTGCGTTTTTATCCTCGTTAACACCCTCAACGCGAACTGAAATAGTATCACCGCATTTAATTCCTAATTGCATAAGTGCAATAAGACGTCGGGTGTCAACGCATTTGCCGTCTTTTATAATTGAAACGGAAGAGCCAAGCTCCTCCACTTTTTTTGCAAGTCTTCCTGCGGGACGGGCATGAATACCCACAGGGTCGGTAACAGTATAAGTAAATTCTTTCATAATTTTCCCCTCTCTTGCGTTTTGTACTTATTATTTCATATCAGGGAAATTTTTATACAAAAGGAAAACGGGGGCAACCCCATGTTGCCCCCGCCTCTAAAGTAGGAAAAAAGATATATAATTTAGTAATAGGCTTTATTCAACTGACTCAATCAAAGCGTATTTACCGTCTTTTCTGGTATATACCACATTCATTTCATTAGTGTGGAGATTTTTGAATACGAAGAAGTCATGACCTAATAATTTCATCTGTAAGATTGCTTCTTCTGTTGACATAGGCTTGATTGCAAATCTCTTGGTCTTGACAATGGAGAATTCGTTTTTGTCCTCTTCATCGAGATAATCTGTGCCTGAGATTAACTGCATATCGTCAAGTGAGTTTTCGCGGAGACGCTTAGCTAACCTTGTCTTGTTTTTTCTTATCTGTCTTTCAATAATGTCAATAATTCTGTCAATAGCTGCTGTTGCCTCTGTGTCCTCAACCTCGGCACGGAATATCATACCACCTGCATTTATCTGCACCTCGACATACTCGTTGTCTTTTATAGTGCCGATTACAATTCTTGCATTTGGCTCCTCCTTAAAGAATTTGTCAAGCTTAGAGAGTTTTTTCTCCGCGTAATCACGGACATTGTCTCTTACTGTGTACTTTCTTCCGATAATGTTACACTTCATAATCTTCACTCCTTCTTGTGCCATTGAGAATTTCTTCTCTTAATAGATATATACCAAAATATTTTAATCTTAAACAAAAATTTTTAATTTAATTTTTTTGAGGTGAGGGTATTTACAAATTATTGCAGGAGTGATATAATTAAAGGTAAGTTGATTTACGGCACAGCCGTATTGCCCACGCAGTTTCTGCGGGCAGGAGAAAGGAAGTTTTATTGAATGGCAAAAAAGGATATAGACTGGGGTAATTTAGGTTTCGGTTATATTACGACAGACAAGAGATATGTTGCAATGTACCGCGACGGTAAGTGGGACAACGGTACACTTACAGAGGACTCAAATGTAGTAATAAACGAGAGTGCAGGTGTATTGCAGTATGCCCAGACAATATTTGAGGGTATTAAGGCGTACACAACAGAGGATGGCAGAATTGTTACATTCCGTCCTGACCTTAATGCAGAGAGATTTGCACAGTCTGCTGCAAGAATGGAAATGCCCGTTCTATCAAAAGAGCAGTTTATTGATTCAGTGAAGCAGGTAGTTCGTGCAAACGAGGACTATGTTCCTCCCTTTGGCACAGGTGCATCACTTTACATAAGACCTTATATGTTTGGCTCAAATGCAGTTATAGGTGTTAAACCCGCGGATGAGTTCCAGTACAGAGTATTCGTTACTCCCGTTGGACCTTATTTTAAGGGTGGTGCAAAGCCCCTTACTATCCGTATTGCTGATTTTGACCGTGCCGCTCCCCGCGGAACAGGTCATATTAAGGCGGGTCTTAACTATGCAATGAGTCTTCATGCAATAGTTGATGCACACGAGAAGGGCTTTGATGAGAATATGTATCTTGATGCCCGTACAAGAACTAAGGTTGAAGAAACAGGCGGTGCTAACTTCTTGTTTATTACAAAGGACGGAAAGGTTGTAACACCTAAGTCAGACAGTATTCTTCCCTCAGTTACAAGACGTTCACTAATGTACGTTGCAAAAGAGTATCTTGGCCTTGAAGTTGAGGAGAGAGAAGTTTATGTTGATGAGCTTGGCGATTTTGCTGAGTGCGGTCTATGCGGTACAGCTGCGGTAATTTCACCCGTTGGTAAGATTAACGACCACGGCAAAGAAATTTGTCTTCCCAGCGGTATGGACGAGATGGGCCCCATTACAAAGAAGCTTTATGATACATTGACAGGTATCCAGATGGGTAGAATTGAAGCTCCCGAGGGTTGGATAGTAGAAATTTGCTAATGTAATAAAAACGGACAATGCCATGGTGCGTTGTCCGTGTTTTATATCAAAAGAGGAGTTATACATGATAAATGTAGTAGATTTTTTTACTCATAACTTTGGTTTGGGCGGTAATGTCCTTGTTGCATTTATATTTCTTGCAATGGCGGTGTTGGGGGTTATAATTGCAATGCGGGGCCGTGGTGCTATGGTGTGGATAGTAAGCGTCTGCGGGTTTGTTGTAGGAGTCTTGGCAGGTGCAATGCTTGGAATACTTGTATTTAACAGCCTGATTATGATGATTATCCTTGCGGCTGTGGGCGGAGTACTGCTTCTTTACGGTGTCCGCACGGCAAAGTCCATAGGCTATTTTCTGGGAATAGGAACTCTTAGTTGGTTTCTTGCCTATATTGTAACATCGGAGATGTATGTAACAAACACAAGCGTAAACGAGAACACTCTTTTATTTGTTGATATGGCAGTAGGTATTGTAATGGGCTTTTTAGCAGCCCTTAGGTCAAAATACATTGTATCTGTTGTAACGGCAATCGCTGGTGGGCTTTTAGCATCCATTTCAACTCTTGCAATATTTGGCAGTTATTTTGCTGATGCAAAGACATGGACAATAGCAGGAGCTATTGCACTTTTAGGCATTATGGTACAGATAAAAACCTATGATATAAAACCCTCAAAGAAGAAAAAAAGCAGATAAAGTAAATAACACCTCATATACTTTTATAGGGGGTGTTATTTTTGTTTAAGGGAACTAAATTACGGAAACGCATTGTAATAGATATTGCGACGGCAGAGGGCTTGGGATATGTGTCAGATTTGGAAATTGATGAAATATCTGGCTGTGTTACTGCCATAATAGTGAGAAAATCAGCGGGATTATTGGGCGGCGTCTTTCATATTGGAGAGGTAAGTATTCCATGGCATTGTGTAGTGGCAATGGGAAACGAATTTGTACTGGTTAAAACTTTTGAATTTACTGAAAAATGCTTGAAAAACTAAATATTGTATGGTACAATAAATATGTATATATAATACCCCCAACTTGTGGGGTAAAAACCAGATAAAACGAAGGGGAGAAATACCATGAAATGTCCATATTGTTCCTTTGCAGAAAGTAAAGTTATCGACTCACGACCCAACGATGAAAACAATTCAATTCGCCGCCGCCGTGAGTGCTTAAAGTGCGGAAGAAGATTTACAACCTATGAGAAACTTGAATCAATCGCACTTGTAGTAATTAAAAAGGACGAGTCCCGTCAGCCCTTTAACCGTAACAAAGTGCTTAAAGGTATTATGACAGCATGTGAGAAGAGAACAATTTCTATTGTGCAGATGGAGAAGATTGCAGACGACATTGAAAGCGAGTTGTTGCAGTCAATGGTAAGAGAAGTGCCCTCAACAACCATTGGTGAAATGGTTATGGAGAAGCTTCGCGACCTTGATGAAGTTGCATACGTAAGATTTGCATCAGTATACAAGAGGTTCGATGATTTGAGTACATTTATGGACGAGCTTCAAGGCTTGATTGACAATCGTAAGTAATAATGAATAAGACAATTTGTGCCATAGCCACCCCTATGGGTACAGGCGGAATTTCCGTTATTCGAATCAGCGGTGGTGAGGCGATAAATATTGCAGAGAAAGTATTTTCCCGTAAGTTAAAGGACAAGCCCAGCCATACAGTACATTACGGGTTTATCCGTAATAAAAAAGGCGAAACAGTTGATGAGGTACTGCTGACTGTTATGCGGTCTCCTAAGACCTTTACCCGTGAGGACACAGTTGAAATCAGTTGCCACGGCGGTGTGGTTACTACAAAGAAAGTGTTAGAGGCGGTAATTGATGCAGGAGCCGTAATGGCAGAAGCTGGGGAATTTACAAAACGCGCTTTTGTGAACGGCAGAATAGACCTTTCTCAGGCAGAGGCAGTTATTGATGTTATAAATGCCAAGAATGAAATATCACAGAGAAATGCCGTTTCACAGTTAGGCGGAACTCTATCCCGTGAGATTAAATCTGTACGGGATGATTTGGTACATCTGTGTGCAAGAATGCAGGTTTTGATTGATTATCCCGACGAAGATTTAGAGGACATTTCAGAAAAAGATATAAGGGATATTTGTAAAAACTGTGCAGAGAAGATAGATAGGCTTATGGATACAACCGATAGCGGTAGAATTGTACGGGACGGTATCCGTACGGCTATCGTTGGTAAACCCAATGTGGGAAAGTCCAGTATTCTGAATGCCTTGGCACAGGAGGATCGTGCCATTGTAACGGATGTTGCGGGAACTACCCGCGATGTTATTGAAGAGAGTATAACCGTTAAGGGAATTCCCCTGATATTATCAGACACGGCGGGAATTCATGAAACTGATGACGCGGTTGAAAAAATAGGCGTTAAGAAATCTAAGGAATACATTGACGGTGCAGACTTGGTTATAGTAGTTCTTGATTCTACCCGTGAAATGGATGCCGATGACCGTGAGGTTCTTGATTTAACAAAAGATAAAAAGCGAATAATACTCATAAATAAAACTGATGCGGGAGAGATTATTTCCCGTAATGATTTTGGCGATAATGATTATGTTCTTGAAATAAGTGCAAAGACAATGGAGGGAATGGACAAGCTTTCAGGTGTCATTTCTAAAATGTGCGGTCTTGGCGAAATTGAGGCAGAGAACGGACGAATTATTACCAATATGCGACACAAAACAGCCCTTATGGGTGCCCGTGATTCTTTGTGTGCGGTAGCAAACGCCTTAGAGGCGGGTATGCCTACGGATATAGTATCCATTGATATTGCAAGTGCAATGAATAGCTTGGGCGAAATTACGGGCGAGAGCGTATCAGAATCGGTTGTAGCCGATATTTTCCATAATTTCTGTGTAGGTAAATAATATGCGATTAGATAAATTTTTATCCGATTGTACGGATATGTCCCGAAAGGAAATAAAAGAGCTTATTAAAAAGAAACAGGTAACTGTGTCGGGTGAGGTTGTAACACGCCCTGAGACACAGGTGGATGAAAATGCCACGGTTACGGTTTTAGGAAATGCAGTTTCATATAAGAAATTTATTTACCTTATTCTTAATAAGCCACAAGGTTATGTCAGTGCCACAGAGGATAGAGAATACCCTACGGTGTGCGATTTGGTAGCGGAAGAGTATGGACACTTTAACGTGTTTCCCGTAGGTCGGCTTGATATTGACACAGAGGGACTTTTAATTCTTACCAATGACGGTGGTTTTGCCCACGATATAATGTCTCCTAAAAAGAAAGTGTATAAGCGCTACTTCGCCCGTCTTGACAGGGCAGTAGAGGATAAGGACATTGGGGAGTTTAAGGCGGGTATGGAGTTTAAGGACTTTACAGCAAAACCTGCGATATTAGAAAAAACTCAAAACCCAGATGAAGCATTTGTAGAGATTTGCGAGGGTAAGTTCCATCAGGTAAAGCGAATGTTTGAGAGGGTAGGAAAAACAGTAACATATCTTAAACGCGTTTCAATAGGCGGTCTTGTGTTACCTGACAATCTTGAATTGGGCAAGGTAAAAGAAATGACCTTACAAGAAATGGAAAAAGCAATATTTAATAAATAAAAAGAGGGGAGGGGCTCGTTATGACATCAATAAAAACATCTTATTCCACAAGCGGTTCAGCTGCGGGTAGTTATTTTTATGAGTATGAATACGAGTATAAAATTCCCTCAAGCTTCAAAAGTTCAATGTCGCATTCAGGCAGTAACTCGGGAAGCTTTTCCGTAACAGAAGACAGTAATGGTACAATCAAGCGTGTTCTGGGTTACGGCATAAATTTGATTTAAGAGAGGATAGCGTCTTATGATAAAGAAACCTGAACTTTTAGCACCGGGCGGAAGTCTGGAAAAATTAAAGACCGCCATAGACTTTGGCGCAGACGCTGTCTATATAGGCGGAGATGCGTTTTCCCTACGCGTTGCGGCGGAGAATTTCTCTTATGAGGAAATGCGTGAGGGCATAAAGTATGCCCATGACAGAGGTAAAAAGGTATATCTTACTGCTAATATTATTGCCCATAACCGAGACATTCCAAAGTTTAAGACTTTTGTAGAAGAAATTCGTGATTTAGGTTTTGATGCGGTGCTTATTGCCGATTTGGGACTTTTTGGGATAATGCGTGAACTTGCTCCCGAGATACCCATTCATGTGAGCACACAGGCAAACAATACAAATTATATGACGGCAAATATGTGGCATAAGCTTGGTGCAGAGAGAGTAGTTCTGGGCCGTGAGATGTCCTTTAAGGAGATTGCAGAGTTTAAGGAAAATATCCCTGAGGATTTGGAGCTTGAAGCTTTTGTTCACGGAGCAATGTGTATTTCATACTCAGGTAGATGTTTAATTTCAAATTATATGACGGGCAGAAACTCAAATCTTGGTGCCTGTGCTCATCCGTGCCGTTGGAATTATTCATTGGTAGAGGAAAAACGCCCAGGTGAATACTTTGATGTTTTTGAGAACGAGAGAGGCACATTTATTTTTAACTCAAAAGATTTGTGCACAATAGAGCATATTCCCGAAATTGTTGAGAGTGGTATAACAAGCCTTAAAATAGAGGGCAGAGTAAAGACGGCATTTTATGTAGCAACCATTGTTGGTGCATACCGCCGTGAAATTGACCGCTATTGTGATGACCCCGAAAATTATAAATTTAACCCTGAGGAGATGGAGGAGCTTAAAAAGGTCAGCCACCGTCCGTACACAACAGGCTTTTATTTCGGGAAACCTGACAGTGATGCTCAGGTATATGAGACAAGTTCATACATCCGTGATTATGAGCTTGTGGGAATTGTAACAGGCTATGATAAAGAAACAAAGCGTTTAGAGGTAACTCAGCGTAACAGATTTTTTTCAGGTGATGAGGTGGAAATCTTAGAGCCTATGAAACCCTTTACGCCCCTTGTTATAAAAAATTTGAAAAACGACAATGGAGAGGCAATAGATGTTGCACCCCATGCAGAGCAGATGGTAACAATGGACTGCGATGTGGAAATTTCCATTGGTGCTATGTTAAGAAAGAAAAAAAGCGATGCATAAGCATCGCTTTTTGGTTTTTAGAACATACGGAATACGCCCACTACCTTGCCTATAATTTCAACATTCGTTGCAATTATGGGTTCCATATAATCGTTCTCGGGTTGAAGTCGGTAGTGTCCGTTTTCTTTATAGAAAGTTTTTACTGTTGCGTCCTCGCCGTTTATAAGTGCTGCAACAATGTCGCCGTTATTGGCGTAGGGTTGTTTTTCAACAATAATATAGTCGCCGTCAAAGATACCCGCGTTTATCATACTCTCGCCGCTTATTTTAAGCATAAATATATCTTTATTATGAGCATATTCCATAGGAATGGGGAAGTGTCTCTCCAACTGCTCGACCGCAGTTATGGGTACACCTGCCGTAATCTTGCCATAAACGGGAACTTCAAGATAATCTTCCCTTGCAGGTGTCATTTCCAGGGTTTCACCCTCGGGATAGTCAACAACTCTCATAGTTCTGTTCTTTGATGAACGCTTTTCAATTTTACCTGCCGCTTCAAGTTTACTTAATCTCGCGTGAACTGTTGCGGGGGAGCTAAGGTTAACTGCCGCACCGATTTCGCGGACTGTGGGCGGGTAGCCGTTCTGTTTTATTTGTTTATATATGAAATCTAAAATCTCATAATCTTTGTCAGTTAATTTCGCCATAAAATCACTCCTTTTTTTTAGTATAACACAAAAAAACTTATTTGTCAAACATATGTTTGAAAAATGTTTGGGTTGATTAAAGCGTATTATTAACAAAAAGCAGACACAACTGTCTGCTCTTTGTCCAAGTAGATTATTCAACTCTATTGATGTCTTGGGTTTTATCTTTCAAAGTTGCCCAAATCAGAGCCACTACCCAACCGATAAAAGTCCACCCAAGAAATATGTTTAGCAGTAAGATTGGTGTTTTCTGAGGGTGCTTTCTCTTGCTGGCAACAAATGTGGGAATAAAGTATATTGCTAAAGACAATAACATTATTGGTGCAACAGAAACGATAAATGCACCTATTCCCGGATTGGCTGCTTGTGTACCTGCTGTAGCAAATGCAATCATTGCAATGCCTCCTTTCTGTAGAACTTAAAATATGTAATAAAAAAGCGCATCAACCGAAGTTAATGCGCTGAAAAACGCAAACTCCGATTGTCGCTAAACATAACTTAAACAGAAGTAGGAAATCTACCATACTATTTAATGGAATTTGCGGTTTTTGCAAAAGTCAAAAATAGTATGGGAAATAGAGAATATAGTATTCCCGTAAAATAAAATAT
>JAZQFP010000049.1:0-38542 GCA_045539555.1 Candidatus Ornithomonoglobus sp. | reverse complement strand
GCTGGTATAACAGACCCTGAAAAAATGCACCCTCACGCGTTAAGAAGAACATTTGCCTGTAACCTTATTGCAGACGGCGTTGATATAAAAATGGTAGCAGAGCTTATGGGTCATAAGAATATAGAAGTAACTCACAGATATTATACACAGTATGCCGCAGAAAAGCGTAAACAGGTTATGCGCTCTTTGGAAATTGCGGGTACAAAGAATGAGGATGAGTAATATGGAAAGAGGAATTGTAACCGTATCAGATACGGCGGTAAAGCAAATTGCATCGTACTTTGCAAGAAATTGTGAGGGCGTTGCAGAAATGACAGATAAGACAAAAAACCGTGCAATTATAGGTCGTGGCGATACTTCGGGGGTATATGTAAAAAACACACGCGAAGGAGTCGTGATTGATGTTTATTTTGCGTGTTGTTACGGAGTAGACCCCGTTGCATTGGCAAAAGAGGCAGAGGAAAAGGTTTTTAATGCTTACAAGGGCACGGGAATAAAGGTTTCCAAAGTTAATATTCATATAAATAGTGTTAAATAAAAACACGGAGAAACAGTATGGGACTAAATAAATCTATTCAGTACATTAAGGGCATGGGCGAAAAGCGTTCTGCCCTTTTTGCAAAAAAAGGAATTCAGACTGTCGAGGATATGCTCTATTTCTTCCCCCGTGATTACGAGGACAGAAGAACGGTTAAACCCATTTCCAAATGTGTTGAGGGAGAAACCGTTTGTATATGTGCAACGGCATATCAGGACCCGCAGGACAGATATGTAAGACGGAATATGCTTATCACATCTATGCTCGTTTTTGACGAGTCGGGTATGATAAATATTGTGTGGTACAATAATAAATATGTAAAAAACAATCTCCGTGCAGGAGAAAAATACGTTTTCTTTGGCACAGTTTCAAGGAATAAACAGGGACGATTGCAAATGACAACCCCCGTTTATGAGAAAGCGGGAAACGAACATCACACGGGAAAGATTGTACCCATATATCCCCTGACAGCTAATCTATCACAAAAGATTGTAAGAAATACCATGGAATTGGCGTTGGCAGACGCGGGGAAGTTAGAGGAATATTTGCCCGATTTTATTCGTGAGAAATATATGATAGCAGAGCTTAATTTTGCTATGCGAAACATTCATTTTCCCACAGATTTTGAGAGCTATAACATAGCGCGAAACAGATTTGTTTTTGAAGAGTTATTAGTGCTTCAATTAGCCCTGAACGAACGAAAGGAAAAGAATACAGAGGCTCAGGGAAAGGTATTTCACGATGTAAAATGTATTCGTGAATTGACAGATACATTACCTTATGAATTAACGGGTGCACAAAAGCGTACCATAAACGAAATCTGCCGTGATTGTATGTCAGGTAAGCAGATGAACAGACTTATTCAGGGTGATGTGGGCTCAGGAAAGACAGCCGTTGCGGCGGCGGCAATTTTTATGGCCGTTAAAAACGGATATCAGGCGGCTATGATGGCGCCAACAGAAATTCTTGCAGAGCAACACTTAAAGTCATTTGAAGAAATGTTTAACTGTCATGGAATTAAAACTGTACTTTTAACAGGCGGACTTAAAGCGAGAGAAAAGCGTGAAGCATTGGAAAAAATTGCCTCAGGTGAGGCGGATGTTGTAATTGGCACTCATGCACTTATAAGGGAAAGTGTTGAGTTTAAGAACTTAGGTTTTGTTGTGGCAGATGAGCAACACCGTTTTGGTGTTGAGCAGAGAGCAAAGCTTATGGCTAAGGGCGAGGATCCGCATATGCTTATTATGTCTGCAACACCTATCCCAAGGACCTTGGCACTTATCCTTTACGGCGATTTGGATATATCAATTATTGATGAGCTTCCGCCAGGCAGAAAGCCCGTAAAAACTTATTCTGTTGGCGAAAATTTAAGGGCAAGGGTATACAATTTTATTGCAGAGAATATTTCTAAGGGAATGCAGGCGTATGTGGTTTGCCCCCTTGTTGCAGAAACAGAAAAGAGCGATTTGGAAAATGCAGAGGAATTGGCAGAAAAGCTAAAATCAGCATACCCCCAAATTAAAGTTGGACTTATTCATGGAAAGATGAAAGCCAAAGACAAGGATGAGATAATGTCAGGTTTTTCAAAGGGAGACATTGAATTGCTTGTGTCAACAACGGTTATCGAGGTTGGCGTGAACGTGCCCAATGCCAATGTTATGGCAATCGAGAACGCCGAAAGATTTGGTCTTTCACAGCTTCATCAGTTAAGAGGTCGTGTGGGCCGTGGTGGAGAACAGGCTCATTGCATTTTAATTACTGACGCTGAGGCGGAAATTACCAAAAAGCGAATGGATACCATGTGCGAAAGTAACGATGGCTTTTATATAAGTGAACAAGACTTAAAGCTTCGTGGTCCAGGTGATTTCTTTGGTACCCGTCAGCATGGTTTGCCTGAGATGAAGATAGCAAATCTCTTTGAAGATAAGGATTTATTAAAGTTATCACAAGAGGCGGCAAAGATTATTATAAACGAGGGTCTTGATAATTATCCTTTATTAAAAGAGAGGTGCAGGAAGCTTATTCCTGAGGATATTGTAATGAACTAATCTGCCAAAATGTACATAGAATATAATTTTCTCCGATGCACAAGATATAATCGGAAAGTGAATTTCCGAGTAACGAGAGAAGGAGGAAAATTAAAATGGCAAAGAAGTCAAACAAGGCAGCACTTGAACAGTTCAAGATGGAGACAGCTAAGGAAGTAGGCGTTAACCTAAACCAGAACTACAATGGTGATTTAACATCAAAGCAGGCAGGAACAATTGGCGGCAATATGGTTAAGAAGATGGTTGAGGACTACGAGAACAAGATGAAATAAGCTTATTCTTAGAGGAAAAGTACTGATATAACGAAAGCGTTATATCAGTACTTTTTTATTGACAATAAAACTAAAAAGTGGTATAACATAATTGATACTAGTTTTTAAGGAGAAAATTATGAACATATTATCAATAGGAAATAGTTTTTCACAGGACGCCCAGAGATATTTACATAGAATTGCAAAAAGCACGGGTTATGAACTTAATTCATATAATCTGTACGTAGGTGGTTGCCCGTTGTCCCGCCATCACGAAATAATGATTACGGGAGAGAAAGCTTACGAGCTTGAAATAAACGGGGAGACCACAAATGAATTTGTGTCCCTCGATGATGTGATAACAAAACATGAATGGGATATAATTACAGTCCAGCAAGTTAGCAATCAGTCGCCTGACTTTGCAACTTATGAGCCGTATCTTACAGAGATTGTAAATTATGTGAGAAAATGTGTGCCTAATGCAAAGATTGCAGTACATCAGACCTGGGCATATGAGGACGGTAGTGAAAGACTGACAAAAGAGCTAAATTATAAAAAACACGAGGAAATGTTCAGAGATATTGAGATAGCATATAATAAGGCATATGACTTGATTGATGCAGATTTCCTTATCCCGTCAGGAAAGCTTTTTGAGGCTTTATTGGCAAATGGTATAGAGAAAGTACATCGTGATACGTTCCATGCAAGACTTGGTTTGGGCCGATACGCATTAGGGCTTTTATGGTATACCGTTTTAACGGGCAGGGACATAGAAAATGTTACATTTAATGACTTTGATGAGTCTGTTACAGATGAGGAAACAGGTATTATTAAAAGTTGCGTTAAGAAAATCATCTTAGGATAATAAAAAGGGTGCTGACACATTTACTGTGTCAGCACCCTTTTTATCAATTACCACCAGGGCCGTCTTTGCGTTCCCGTGTGTCCTTGACTTCAATCTTTCCTTTGATGTCGCCAGGCTTATTGATTTTTTCGCTATTAGAGTTGTTGTTTTGGTTTGTGTTTTTGCTATCCATTATTTATCCCTCCTTTTTCATAGTATATCCGTCGTACAAAAGAATACTCATCAAAAACTTCCGTTATTTGAATACCTCATTGATGTAGAGGTAATAATAGAGTTGTAAGGAGGTATATTATGTTTAAGCACGAAAAATTATATATGAATCCCGTAGCGGTTGAAAGGCCAAACCCACAATATGCTGCGTTACTGCAAGAGCAGTTAGGTGGCGCAAATGGTGAGTTAAAGGCTGCAATGCAGTATATGTCCCAGAGTTTTAGAATAAAGGACCCTGAGATAAAAGACTTATTTCTTGATATTGCCGCAGAAGAGCTGGGACATATGGAAATGATTGCCCAGACGATAACTTTACTAAACGGGCACGATGTGGATGCGACTGCGGTTCCCGCAGGAGAGATACAAACCCATGTATTAACGGGGCTTAACCCGGGACTCATAAACGCTTCGGGATATTCATGGACGGGTGATTATGTGAGTGTTACGGGCGACTTATGTGCAGATTTGCTTTCAAATATTGCGTCAGAGCAAAGAGCAAAGGTAGTATATGAGTATCTTTACAGGCAGATAGATGATAAAAAGGTGCGTGAAACAATAGATTTTCTTCTAAACAGAGAAGAAGCACACAATGCTATGTTCAGAGAAGCCTTTAACAAGGTCCAAGACACAGGCTCAAATCGTGATTTTGGCACAACAAAAGCGGCAAGAATGTATTTTAGCTTATCCGAGCCCTCGCCCGGCGGAAATAGTTTTTCCGATACAGATGTGAAGAAACCGTCATTTGAATAATCGTATCGACAGGCCTTATGCCTGTCGATTTTCTATAATAAGGGTAAGCATCCAGTAATTACATTTGAATTTAGTGGAACTTTTATGATATAATAATTTTTGTTATCGATAACTAACATATACAGGAGGTTAAAGATATGAAAAAGTTGTTATACATATTGGCAATAGTAACAATTTTTGCTGCTACTGCCATAACAGCATCTGCCGTTACTACTCATACGGTGCAGCCAGGCGACAGTATGTGGAAGATTGCCGTTAAATATCAGACAGGACTAAGTGAAATAAAAGAAGCAAACCCCCATATTAAAAATCCTGAAATGATTTATCCGGGGGATATTATTACAATTCCCCAAAATGATACAACTGCCCGTGCTTATGAAAAGGAAGTAATACGGCTTGTAAACGAAGAAAGAGCAAAAGTTGGGTTAAAGGCTTTAACGGAGGACTGGGAGTTATCCCGTGTTGCAAGGTACAAATCTCAGGACATGAGGGACAATAATTATTTTTCTCATACAAGTCCTGTTTACGGTTCGCCCTTTGACATGATGAAGAACTTTGGAATTACATATAAGAGTGCGGGAGAAAACATTGCGAGGGGACAGATAAACCCTCAGGCAGTTGTAAAGGCGTGGATGAATTCATCAGGACACAGAAAGAACATATTAAATGCCTCATATACTAAAATTGGTGTAGGTTATGTGGCAGAGGGGAAATACTGGACACAGATGTTTATAAGACAATAAATATAAGGCATCCACAAGGGTGCCTTTTTTGTGAAAAGTAATAGACAGATTTGATTAAATGTGTTAAAATAGAGACAGTAATGGAAATGAGGTAATAAAATGGCCATTGGTTTGGTTTTAGAGGGCGGCGCAATGCGGGGTATGTTTACCGCGGGAGTTACGGATGTCTTTATGGAGAACGGAATAGAGTTTGATGGAGCAATAGGCACATCTGCGGGAGCAGTTTTTGGTTGCAACTATAAATCAAAACAGATTGGGCGTACCATTAGATATAATACAAAGTACTGTCGTGATAGCAGGTATGTTGGCCTTAAAAATCTTATATTGACAGGTGATTTATATGGTAAAGATTTTGCATATAATGAGCTCCCCAACAAGCTTGATATATTTGATGCGGACACCTTTAAGAACTCACCTATGGAGTTTTATGTTGTGGCAACGGATGTTGAGACAGGCGAGGCGGTTTATCATAAATGTACCGACGGTGGCGAGAGGGACACAACCTATATGAGAGCGTCCGCGTCAATGCCTTTGGTATCAAGGATAGTTGAGATAGACGGAAAAAAGATGCTTGACGGCGGAATGGCAGATTCCATTGCCATAAGAGAGATGGAGAGAATGGGATATACAAAGAATGTTATTATTCTTACGCAACCCATTGACTTTGTAAAAGAGCCAAACAAGATGTTGCCGTTAATGAGGGTAAAGTACAGAAAATATCCTGAATTTATAAAGTCCCTTGAAACACGGCACAATAGATATAACGAGACCATATCATACATAAAAGAGGGAGAAAGTGCTGGAAGTATGTTTGTAATACGCCCGGAGAGTTCCCTTAATATAGGGGCAATGGAGAGAAACCCTGACGAGCTTTTAAGAGTGTATCAGGCAGGAAGAGAAATTGCAATAAATAAGCTAAATGAACTAAAAGAATTTATGAAAAGATAAATTATCCATTGGAGGATATATGAAGAAAGTCTTAAAGATACTCGAGTTTGATAAAATTCTTGAGAAGATGCAGGACTACACGCAGTCCGAGGTAGTAAAAAAACGCATAATGAAGTTAGAGCCATATGAGGATATGGACTCTGTTTGCCGTGCACAAAAGGAAACTACCGAGGCTATGGCAACTCTTCTTAAACTTGGAAACATTCCCGTCAATTTGTCAGTAACAGATGTGAGAGGAAGCGTAAAAAGAGGAGAGCAGGGAGGAGTTTTAACTCCCCGTGAGCTTATAGACATTTCCCGTGTTTTATATGTGGCAAGACGCACAAAGGCGTATTTACAGGAAGTGTCGGAGGAATGCACGGTTCTATCCGAGTACCAGGAAAAGCTTCTTACTGCAAAGGCGTTGGAGGATAAGATAAATGGTGCTATAATTTCCGAGGAGGAAATTGCAGACGATGCGTCAACGGAGCTTAACACTATCCGCCGTAAAATGAAGCAACTAAACGGGAAAATCAAGGATACCCTTAACTCAATGATACACAGTGCTCATTACAAGAAGTTCTTGCAGGATGCTATTGTAACTATGCGTTCGGATAGGTATGTTATTCCTGTTCGCGCGGAGAATAAAAGCGATGTGCCTGGCATTGTCCATGACACGTCTGCAACAGGACAGACGCTTTTTATTGAGCCTATGGGCGTGGTTAATGCCAATAACGAAATTCGCGACTTGAAGGCGGCAGAAAAGCGAGAGATTGAGAAAATTCTTTTAGAGCTTACGAGTGCCGTTGTAGAGAATTCACATGAAATATTTGTTGACTTCCTTGCAATAGCCGACCTTGATTTTATATTCTGTAAAGGCAAACTGTCTATTGATATGAATGCAACAGAGCCTGTGCTTAATATGGACGGCATTGTAAACTTAAAACGTGCAAGACACCCGCTTATTGACAAGGATAAGGTGGTTGCAAATGATATAAAGTTTGGTAAAGAGACAGATACTCTTGTTGTAACGGGTCCCAACACTGGCGGTAAAACCGTTACATTAAAAACCGTTGGCCTTGTGTCCATAATGGCGGCGTCGGGACTTCATGTAACGGCGGGTGAGGGCTCGGATGTTGCAGTTTTTTCAAAGATTTATGCCGATATTGGTGATGAGCAGTCTATTGAACAGAGTTTGTCAACATTTTCATCCCATATGGTAAACATTGTAAAGATTTTAAGAAATGTTGATAATAATACCCTTGCATTATTTGATGAGCTTGGTGCAGGAACGGACCCAACGGAGGGTGCGGCACTTGCCATTGCTATATTGGAATATTTAAGGAGCAAGGGCGTAAAAACTCTTGCAACAACTCATTACAGCGAATTAAAGCTTTTTGCTCTAACAACAGACGGGGTAGAGAATGCCTCGTGCGAGTTTGATGTAAAAACCTTGCAACCCACATATAAGCTTTTAATCGGAATTCCTGGCAAGTCAAATGCTTTTGCGATTTCAAGGCGTCTGGGACTTAGCGAGGGAATTATTGACCGTGCAAATGATATTCTTTCTGATGAAGATATACGCTTTGAGGATGTTATAACAGACCTTGAAACTGCCCGTGTTAATGCTGAGCGTGATGCTCAGGAAAATGAGAGAATGAAACGGGAAATAAAAGAGCTCAGAAAACAGGTTGAGGCAGACCGTGAAAAGTTAAAGAAGAACAAATCAAGAATACTTGATGAGGCGCATCGTGAGGCAAAGATAATTGTTATGGATGCCAAGAGCGAGGCAAACGAAATTATCCGCGACCTTGAAAAAATGCGCCAAAAGGGTATTAAGTCAGGAAATATCGACACAAAGGCACAAAATGTACGCGATACTCTTAAAAAGCGTGAGGATAGCCTCGACGAGAAAATGAAACGCGCAGCAAAGCCAAAAGAGCGTTTTGTTGACCCGCCGAAAAATCTTATGCCTGGCGAGAGCGTTAAGATTATTGACCTTGACCAGGAAGCAGTTGTTCTTAAAGCCCCCGACAAATCAGGAAATGTACGGGTTGAGGCGGGTATAATCAAAATGGATGTTCACGTGACAAATCTTCGCAGAGTGGAAAATAACGAGCAGAAGGATGCCCTTGTTAAACAGTACACCCCTGTTATGAAATCTTTTGATTCAAAAACCAAGACGGCTACAACAGAAGTGGATGTGAGAGGCCAATATCCTGATGAGGCGTGGGCAAACGTTGAGAAGTTCTTAGACGACTGTTATCTTGCAGGAATTTCTCCCGTGAGAATTGTTCACGGCAAAGGTACGGGAGTTTTGAAAAAGCACATCCGTGAATTGTTACGGAAGCACAGATATGTAAAGTCGTCCCGCCCAGGAATTTTTGGTGAGGGTGAAGACGGCGTAACAGTTGTTGAATTAAAATAAAAGGTATAGATATGGCAAAGAACAAAACAGTTGTAACAAATGCAATGCGAATTCTAAAAGCTTCAAAAGTTGATTTTCGCGTAGTAGAATACGTAACTGATGAAGTAGGCGAGGCTTTTGGCGAAAAGATTGCAGAGCTTACTGGAATTTCTCCCGATATTTCCTTTAAGACCCTTGTTGCCAGGGGCGACAGATCAGGCGTAATGGTAGCATGTATTCCTGTTAATTGCGAGGTTGACTTAAAGAAATTAGCAAAGGCATCAGGAAATAAAAAAGTGGAACTAATTCATGTTAAGGATCTTTTATCCCTCACGGGGTATATCCGAGGCGGAGTTTCTCCCGTTGGTATGAAAAAACAATACCCAACGTATGTGGAGGCAATGGCTATGGAATTTGCAGAGATTGCCATTAGTGGCGGTAGATGCGGCACAACATTGATGCTATCACCCAGAGATTTAGAAAAGGTTACAAATTGTGAATTTTGTGATTTGGTATAGGAGGATATTATGAACATATTTCAGGCGGCGAATATTTTATTGCCAAAGAACACAGATTTTTCAAAGTGGAGTGTGGTTGCCTGCGACCAGTATTCCTCAGAGCCAGAGTATTGGAAAGAGGCAGAGAGAATAGCAGAAGGCAGTCCCAGCACATTAAATATTATCTATCCTGAGGCTTATTTGAACGAGCCAAATGGCGACGAGAGAATAAAAAACATAAATAATACTATGCAAAAATATCTTGACGATGGTGTTTTTGAGGAATACCCCGACAGTCTTATTTATGTTGAGAGAACACAGAAAAATGGAAAAGTCCGCCGTGGTATTGTAGGCCAGATTGACCTTGAAGCGTACGATTACTCTGTGGGGTCTCAATCACCTGTCCGTGCAACAGAGGGGACAATAATTTCCCGCATACCTCCAAGACAGAGAATAAGAATAAATGCTCCCGTTGAGCTTCCTCACATTCTTATGTTAGCAGACGACAGAAAGAAAGAAATAATTGAGCCAATCAATGAAATCAAGAACACCTTGACCCTTGTATACAATTTTGAGCTTATGCAAAACGGGGGACATATAAAGGGATGGCTTCTTGATGATGCCACAAAAGCAAAGGTGCTTTGTGCTGTTGAGAGATTGGAGGATAAAGCTCAATTTGAGGCAAAATATGGTGTAAAGGATAAGAGTGTATTGGCTATTGCCGTGGGAGACGGAAACCATTCTCTTGCAACTGCAAAGTCTTGCTGGGAAGAGATAAAGAAAAACCTTACTCCCGAGGAGCAGGAGAATCATCCCGCAAGATATGCGTTGGCAGAGCTTGAAAATCTCCATGATGAAGCCCTTGAATTTGAGCCTATACATAGAGTTATATTTGACGTAGACCCTGAGAATGTAATAAAGGCAATGGCAGAGTATTATCCGCAGATGTCATATGAAGATAATGGGGGACATAAAATTGTAATTACTAATCAGGGAGAGGAAAGAGTAGTATACATAAAAGATGCACCTTGCAATCTCCCCGTGGGAACATTCCAGAAATTCATGGATGATTATCTTGCAGAGAACAAGGGAGAAATAGATTACATTCACGGCGAGGATGTTGTTAAAAACCTTACAAAAGCGGATAACACAATCGGGTTTATATTTGATGGAATGGAAAAGAACGATTTATTTACAACCGTTATTAAGGATGGCGCACTACCCAGAAAAACATTTTCAATGGGTGAGGCGTATGACAAGAGATTTTATCTTGAAGCAAAACGTATAAAGTAATAGTCTGAGACTCCGATGCATAATCTCTAAAAAGGAAATGCAAAGGAGTTTTTTTATGGAATACATAACCCCTGTCCTTATAATGATAATAATCATAGTTGCTCTTTCTAAAAAGAAATCTGTATATGCAGATTTTATTGACGGGGCGGGAGAGGGAATGAAGATATTAAAAGATATATTTCCTCCTCTAGTTGCAATGCTGGTGGCGGCGGCAATGTTAAAAGCATCAGGTGCTATGGAATTATTTTTGAATCTTGTATCCCCTGTTGTTGATAAAATCGGGATACCAAAAGAGGTCATGCCATTAGTCGTAATCAGGCCTCTTTCAGGAAGCGGGGCAATAGGTGTTCTATCAGGCATACTGAATGATTATGGTGCAGATTCCGTGATTGGCAGAATTGCCTCGGTAATATGTGGCAGTACGGAGACTACTTTTTACTGCCTTGCAGTATATTTTGCAAAAACAAGGGTAAGAAGCATAAAACGGGCAATTCCCTCGGCCATAGCGGGAGATTTAGCGAGTATTCTTGCCGCAGTTTTGGCAATTAAGATAATATGTTTGTGAAAAAGAGGGGCAAATGCCTCTCTTTTATTGTAAAAATCGCATAAAACTGAAAAAAATTTGCAATAATACTTGAAAAAAATGAGATTTTAGTATAGAATATAATCATATTAAAATGCCGTAATATGGCAATAAAAAAGGAGAAAACGCTATGTATAACAAACTAACTGTTGAAGATGTTGAAGTTAAGGGCAAAAGAGTCCTTGTAAGATGTGATTTCAATGTACCTCTTAATGACAAGCAGGAAATAACAGACGAGAACAGAATCGTGGGTGCACTTCCCACAATTCAGTATCTTATAGATAACGGTGCAAAGGTTATTCTTTGCTCACATATGGGTAAGCCCAAGGGTCAGCCCGTGCCAACACTTTCACTTGCACCCGTTGCAAAGCGTCTTTCAGAGAAGCTTGGTAAGGAAGTAATCTTTGCGGCTGATGATAATGTAGTTGGCGAGAATGCAAAGAAAGCAGTTGAGAATATGGCTGAGGGCGATGTTGTTCTTTTGGAGAACACTCGTTACAGAGCAGAGGAAACAAAGAATGTTGATGAGTTCTCACAGGAACTTGCATCACTTGCAGATTTATTTGTAAACGATGCATTCGGTACAGCCCACAGAGCACATTGCTCAAATGTCGGTGTAAGCTCAATCATTAAACCCGCAGTTGCAGGTTACCTTATTGAGAAAGAGATTAAGTTCCTTGGCAATGCCGTTAACTCACCCGTAAGACCCCTTGTTGCAATTCTTGGCGGTTCAAAGGTTTCATCAAAGATTTCAGTAATTGAGAACCTGTTAAAGAAAGTTGACAAGCTAATCATCGGTGGTGGTATGGCATACACATTCTTTGCAGCACAGGGCAAGACAACAGGTACATCACTTCTTGAACCTGATTTTATTGACTATGCTAAGAAGATGATTGACGAGGCAGGAGATAAGCTTGTACTTCCCGTTGATACAGTTGTAACAGAGGCATTTGATAACGAGGCTCCTTCAAAGGTTGTTGAGGGTAACATTCCTGACGGCTGGATGGGTCTTGATATCGGTCCTAAGTCAATCGAGTTATTCAAGGGCGTTTTAGCTGATGCAAAGACAGTTGTATGGAACGGACCTATGGGCGTATTTGAGATGCCTAACTTCGCAAAGGGTACAAACGAGATAGCTTCACTTCTTGCTGACCTTGATGCAACAACAATCATTGGTGGCGGCGATAGCGTTGCGGCAGTTAACCAGGCAGGTCTTGGCGATAAGATGAGCCACATTTCAACAGGCGGCGGTGCTTCAATGGAGTTCCTTGAAGGTAAGGAATTGCCCGGAATCGCGGCATTAACAGATAAAAACTAATTAAAATTCCGTATCTTGCACGGCTAACCTCGCTTATGTACACAAAGTACAAGGCGCTCGGTTATCCATACAATCTGCAAAATTTTATTTTAGTTTTTACAGATTTAACCAATATAGAAAGTTCAATTTGAAAGGAAACAATAGAAATGGGAAAATATATTATAGCAGGTAACTGGAAAATGAACAAGCTTCCTAGTGAAACATATGCTTATGTAAAGGAAGTTGTAGAGGCAACAAAGGGTGCTACATGTGAGGTTGTATGTTGCACACCTTATGTATGTTTACCTCAGGCAGTTGAGGCTGCAAAGGGTACACACGTAAAGATCGGTGCAGAGAACTTGCACTTTGAGGATAAGGGCGCATTCACAGGCGAGGTATCAGCAGATATGCTTGTTGACCTTGGCGTTGAGTATGTTATTATGGGCCACAGCGAGAGACGTGAGTACAACAATGAGACAGATGAGACAGTTAACTTAAAGGCTAAGAAGGCATTAGAGAAGGGTCTTATTCCTATCGTTTGTTGCGGTGAGTCATTGGAGCAGCGTGAGGCTGGTATTACAATGGACTGGATAGCAATTCAGATTAAAAAAGCATTTGCAGGTATTGATGCAAAGGACGCAGAGAAGGTAGTAGTAGCATACGAGCCTATCTGGGCTATCGGTACAGGCAAGACTGCAACTGATGAACAGGCAGAAGAGGTTTGTGGTGCAATAAGAGCACTTCTTGCTGACCTATATGACGATGCAACAGCTAAGGCTATTACAATTCAGTATGGCGGTAGCATGAATGCAAAGAATGCAGCAGGTCTTCTTGCAAAGCCTAACATTGACGGCGGTCTAATCGGCGGTGCATCACTTGTAGCTGCAGATTTCGCAGTTATTACAGGCGCTGCAAAATAATAATATTTGACTGATTTGCGGTACACATAGGTGTGTGTACCGCATTTTATGCCAAAGAGGAGGAATAGTAATGGCAAAAAAACCAGTAGCACTAATTATTATGGACGGCTACGGCATTAACCCTGCTACTGAGGGTAATGCAATATATGAGGCAAATACACCGTACCTTGATTCGTATTTTGAGAAATATCCCAATTCACAGCTTTTAGCAAGTGGTTTGTCAGTTGGTTTGCCTGACGGACAGATGGGCAACAGTGAGGTTGGACATACAAATATCGGTGCAGGTAGAGTAGTTTATCAGATGCTTGTAAAGATTACAAAGGACATCGAAGACGGCGTATTCTTTGAAAACAAAGCATTAAAGGATGCTATGCAGAAAGCAAAGGATAACGGCAAGGCATTGCACCTTATGGGTCTTTTGTCAGACGGCGGTGTTCATTCGCACATCAAGCACCTTGTAGGCTTACTAAAAATGGCAAACAAGATGGGTCTGGAAAAAGTATATGTTCATTCATTCCATGACGGCCGTGATGTTCCGCCTACATCAGGCGTTGACTTTATGGCAGAGCTTGTTGATGAAATGAAGAAAATCGGAACAGGTAAACTTGCAACCCTAAGCGGAAGATATTATGCAATGGACCGTGATAATGCATGGGACAGAGTTGAAAAGGCATACAATGCTATGGTAATGGGCGAGGGCGTTATGGAGAATGACCCCGTAGATGCCATTAAGAATTCATACGCTAACGAAGTTACAGACGAATTTATTCTTCCCACAGTAATTGACAAGGACGGCATGATTGAGGACGGCGACAGCGTTATCATGTTTAACTTCCGCCCTGACCGTGCAAGACAGATTACAAGAACGTTTGTTGACCCCATGTTTGACGGCTTTACGAGAAAGAAAGGCTTTATGAACCTTAACTTTGTATGTATGGCACAGTATGATGCACAGATGCCTAATGTTACTGTTGCATATCCCCCCGAGCAGTTGACAATGACTTTCGGTGAGTATGTATCAAAGCTTGGCATGACACAGTTAAGAATTGCAGAGACACAGAAGTATGCTCATGTTACATTCTTCTTTAACGGTGGCGAGGAGCGTCAGTTTGAGGGTGAGGACAGAATTCTTATTAAATCACCCGATGTTGCAACATTTGATATGAAGCCTGAGATGTCAGCTCCTGAGGTATGTGAAGCAGTATGCAAGGCAATAGATGAGGATAAGTACGATGTAATTATTCTTAACTATGCAAACTGCGATATGGTTGGACATACAGGTATAATGGATGCCGCAGTTGAAGCTGTTGAGGCGGTTGATACTTGTGTAGGCAAGATGGTTGACAAGATTTTGGAAAAGGGTGGTAAGGCTATTATTACAGCCGACCATGGTAATGCAGATTGTCTTATTGACCCCGA
The DNA here is from genome assembly GCA_045539555.1 of Candidatus Ornithomonoglobus sp. Taxonomy (GTDB): domain Bacteria; phylum Bacillota; class Clostridia; order UBA1381; family UBA1381; genus Ornithomonoglobus. Next base: position 23,794 of record JAZQFP010000049.1, on the reverse strand, counting down.
AACAAAGGATGTATTTACTGCTCATACAACAAACCCCGTTCCTATGATTGTTATAGGCGAGGGAGACATTAAGTTGCATGACGGTAAACTATGCGACCTTTGTCCTACAATGCTTGATATGATGGGCGTTAAGAAGCCTCTTGAAATGACAGGCGAGAGCCTTATCGTAAGATAAAATTATAAATTATGTAAAAAGCAGAGATTTTCTCAAAAAAGGGTTGAGAAATCTCTGTTTTTCTGTTATAATTTATAATGAGAAATTATATGCAGGAAGTGATTCTATGCTTCAAACATCATTTTTGAAGTTTTACGCCCGTAATGAGCTAAAAGGTGAGTATTTAAGAGCCTTTGTAGGTGCACTTGTTGTTATTATCCCCGCATACCTTATGAGTAATATTGACACCCTTGCACTCCAAATGGGAATTGAGTGGTATGGAGTAAGTTTATTATTGTCAATTTTATCAGGTATATTTGTAACAGAGATATTAAATGTCAGTTTCATTAAATCATTATTGAGAATGAAACCCGTAAAAGAAAGTTTAGGGGATGAAAAGCGATATGAACCCGAAACAGTGCTTTCAGGGTTTGGTGAAAATTATTTTAAGACGCTTAAAACAACATTTGTCCGTCAGCTATATCTTTTTGGCTGGGGACTTCTCGGGTGTATTCCCATATTGTTGTTTGCAGGGATATTGGCATATCTCTCAACTACTCCTGAGATAGCGGATTTAATGAACCTGCTTGGACAATATCAGTTAAGCCCCTCGGATGATATGGCGTTGTATATTGGCAATTATATAGCGGAGAAGTGTTCTTATGTAATACCACTTGTTACAGGAACATATATCCTGACTTTTGTATTTATGATTCCTGCAATATATAAGAATTATGAATATATAATGATTCCTTTTATTATAGCTGATAATACGGGAATTGCAACAAAGGAAGCTTTTAGAAAAACACGGGAGATTATGCACGGATATAGAAAAACTTATTTTTATATTGAGTTGTCATTCATCCTGTTGACATTTATACCAGCACTTATAATGAGTGTTACAATGTCTGTAACATTGACATTTATTGCCACAGCGGCAATTGAGCCATATATGAAGATGACATTTTTACAATTTTACAAAGAAAGAAATTTAATGCTTAAACCCGATGCGGAAGGAGAGAATAAAAATGAAGATTGAAACACTATGTGTACAGGAAGGTTATAACCCTGGAAACGGAGAGCCGAGAGTAGTGCCTATTTGTCAGAGTACAACTTTCAAGTATGAGTCATCAGACCATATGGGAAAGCTATTTGACCTTGAAGAGTCAGGCTTTTTCTATACACGACTTGCAAACCCCACAGCTGCTGCTGTTGAGAAAAAGATTGCAGCCCTTGAAGGTGGTGTAGGTGCTATGATGACATCATCAGGTCAGGCGGCAACTATGGCGGCGGTTATGAACATTGCAGGAGAGGGCGATAATATTATCTGTTCAGCTGCGGTTTATGGTGGCACATTTAATCTTCTTGGTGTTACATTAGAAAAATATGGTATTTCAACAACATTTGTTGACCCTGATTTATCCTTAGAGGAATTGCAGACTTATGTTAAGCCTAACACAAAGGCAATTTTAGGCGAGACAATTTCAAACCCCTCATTAGTTGTATTGGATATTGAAAAGTTTGCAGAATTGGCACATTCAAACAATATCCCTTTAATCGTGGACAACACATTTGCAACTCCCATTTTATGCCGTCCCTTTGAGTTTGGAGCAGACATTGTAATTCACTCAACATCAAAGTACCTTGACGGTCATGCATGTGCATTGGGTGGTATTATTGTAGACAGCGGTAACTTTGACTGGGAAGCAAGTGGTAAGTTCCCTGGACTTACAACTCCTGATGAGTCATACCACGGAATTGTATACACAAAGCACTTCGGTAAGGCGGCGTACATCAGCAAGGCACTTGTTCAGCTAATGCGTGATATGGGTATGACACCTGCACCTATGAATGCATTCTTATTAAACCTTGGAACAGAAACAGTTCATTTAAGAATGCCCCGTCATAGCGAGAATGCCTTAAAGGTAGCCAAGTTCCTTGAAGCAGACCCGAGAGTATCATGGGTAAATTATCCTGGTCTTGAATCAAACAAGTACTATCCTTTGGTACAGAAATACCTGCCTAACGGTTGTAGTGGTGTTGTTGCCTTTGGTGTTAAGGGCGGAAGAGAAAAGGCAGTAAAATTCCTTGACAGTATGGAACTTGCAGCTATTGCAACACATGTAGCAGACGCAAGAACATGTGCATTGCACCCAGCTTCTGCAACTCACCGTCAGTTGACAGACGAGCAGTTAGTGGCGTGTGGTGTAAGCCCTGAGCTTGTAAGATTTAGTGTTGGTATTGAAAACGCAGATGATATTATTGCTGACCTTGACCAGGCATTAGGAAAGGCACAGTAACTTAAAGGAGAATTCCAAATGAAAATAGCGATTATCGGTCTTGGACTTATAGGCGGTTCCATGGCGAGGCGTTTAAGAGGTTTCCGCGACTGTTCAATTGTTGCATATAACAGAAGTCAGGAAAGTCTTGATTTGGCATTGACTGACGGCGTGATAGACGAGGGATATTCTAACCCCAAAGACGCTATGCGGGATGCAGACCTTATTATAATGTGTCTGTACCCTCAGCTTAATGTTGATTTTGTCCGTGATAATTTAGATGTTATAAAAGATGGTGCAGTTATAACAGATGTTACGGGTGTTAAGGGCTTTATTGTAAGAGAAATGAAAAAGATTTTGCCTGATACGGTTGACTTTATCGGCGGACACCCTATGGCAGGTCGAGAGATTGGTGGATATAAGAGTTCAACGGATACTTTGTTTGATAATGCACCCTACATCGTAACCCCTGACAAAAACAGTAAACCCGAGAATGTCCAACTTGTCAGGGATATGGCAAAGCACATAGGTTGTAGAGTGGTTGTAACAACAACGCCTGATGAGCACGATTCAATCATTGCATACACATCTCAGTTAATGCATATAGTAGCAGTTGCCCTTTGTAACAACCCGTTACTTGAAAGAAGTGAATCTTTTGCGGGTGGAAGTTTACAGGACTGCACGCGAATTGCGGTTATTAACGAAACAATGTGGAGTGAGCTCTTTGTCGAGAATAAAGAGCATTTAGCAGAGAGAATTACGGAGTTTCAGGACTGTCTTGAAACCATTAAACAGGCAACCTTGCGAGGCGATCGTGCCGAGCTTGAAGAAATAATGAAGTTTGCCACCGAACAGAAGTTAAAGTGGCTTATGAAATGAGGATAGATACTTATGCCAAGAAATAAAAAAGAAACAGAGGGACTATCTCTTTTAGGTAATAAAAAGACGGTTTATAAGGACACTTATGCACCCGAGATGTTGGAGACATTTATCAATAAGCATCCCGACAATGATTATATGGTAACTTTTAATTGTCCTGAGTTTACAAGCCTTTGTCCCATAACAGGACAACCAGACTTCGCAGAGATTAAGATTAACTATATTCCTGATGTTAAAATGGTAGAGTCAAAATCATTAAAGCTTTATCTGTTCAGTTTCAGAAATCAGGGCGACTTTCATGAGGACTGTGTAAACATTATTATGAAAGATTTAGTAAAGCTAATGGATCCCAAGTATCTTGAAGTTAAGGGTTTGTTTACACCCCGAGGCGGAATTTCAATTCACCCCTTTGCTAATTATGGCAGAAAGGGTACAAAGTACGAGAAGTTAGCGGAGGAGCGACTTTTTGCATCCTTGCCTGTGGTATGAGGTAGAAAATGAGAAAAGCATTAGTAGTTTTATCGGGTGGACAGGATAGTACAACTTGTCTTTACTGGGCGATAGAAAGGTTTGGAAAAGAAAATGTCTCAGCCGTTGGTTTTGATTATGGCCAGAGGCATAAGGAAGAGCTTAACTGTGCCTATGAAATTTGTAAAGGCGAGGGGATAGATTATGTAACTATTCCCACGCCCATAATAAATGAATTAACAGAAAATGCACTTACCCGTGAGGATATAGCGGTTGAGGCAGAAAAGCCTGAGGATACACCGCCCAATACCTTTGTTGAGGGAAGAAATCATCTGTTCCTTTCCTACGCAGCAATTTATGCCAAAACCCACGGAATAACAGACATTGTAACGGGCGTATGTGAAACAGATTTTTCAGGCTATCCTGATTGCCGTGATGCATTTGTAAAGTCCCTTAATGTTACATTAAATCTTGCAATGGACTATAATTTTGTTATTCATACACCTCTTATGTGGCTTACAAAAGCAGAAACCTGGGAGTTGGCAGACAAGCTTGGCGTTATGGATATTATTTATAAAAAAACCCTTACATGCTATAATGGAATAAAGGGCGAGGGTTGTGGAAACTGTCCCGCATGTTTTTTGAGAAAACGCGGGTATGACGAGTATATGGAGAAAAAGAAATGTACCAGGTAAAGAAAAGAATTGAAGTATCGGCGGCTCATAAGTTAGAATTGAGCTATGATTCAAAATGCACTAATCTTCACGGACATAACTGGATAATTGATGTATATTTACAGGCAGAAAATCTTAATGCTGATGGTATGGTTATGGACTTTACTCATATTAAAAAGGCAATAACCGATAAGTTTGACCATAAGGTTATAAACGATGTGGTTGATTTTAACCCCACCGCAGAAAACCTTGCAAAGTATATTTGCGACTCTCTTGCACCATATTGTTACAGAGTGGATGTTCAGGAGAGCATTGATAACATTGCCACATATATAAGAGATTGAGGATAGAATTATGCTGATTTCCGAGATTTTTGACAGTATTGACGGCGAGGGTATCCGTGCAGGAAAGCTATGTACCTTTATCCGCGTTTTCGGTTGTAATCTTCGTTGTAAATACTGTGATACTATGTACGCGGTTGAGCGTGAGTACACAGACATTCCCCCAAGGGAAATGGGTGTCAATGATATACTGACATATGTAAACCGTAATTATCGACGTGTTACACTAACAGGTGGTGAGCCGTTACTGTTCCCCGAGTCTGTAAAGCTTGTAAAAAGACTTTGCGAAATGGACTATGAAGTTAATATTGAGACAAACGGAGCTTGTGATATTGTAGCATTTCGCGAAATGGTGGGGGATGACAGTAATATGTTTTTTACTGTTGATTTCAAGCTTCCGTCAAGCGGTGCAATGTATGATATGAGATTATCAAACTTTGATAATCTTAAAAAAACAGATGTATTAAAACTTGTAATCGGCTCTGATGAGGACCTTGAAACAGGTCTTGCCTTTGCCCAGAACATTGTTTCAAAGTACGGTGCAGACGCACCGCATATCTTTGTAGGTGTTGTATACGGCAGTTACGAAATGAGCCACGTAATTGATGAGTTTATGAAAGACCCTGCACTTAAAGATGTGCAGTTCCAGATACAGATGCACAAGGTTATCTGGGACCCTGATAAGAGGGGCGTATAATTAAATATTTCACACAGAGTGTCGGTTATGCCCTTGGGGGCATAGTCGGTGAAAAGGGAATCGGGTGCGACCCCCGAACGATACCAGTCGCCGTATGTGTCGGAGTTTTATGCCGTCGGTGAAAGCCGGTCATTGGGAAACTGAGAAGGCAGAGCATAAAACGCAGAATGAGTTCCAAAGACACGAGTCGGAAGACCTGCTCTGATGTTACACCGTATGGGTGTAATGGTTTTGTTTTAATGCAAAATGTGATGTGGACACAGAAATACTGCTGTGGCGATTTTCGCCACAGCTTTTTTAATGAGGATATTATGAGAGCATTTAGTCAATTTCATCCCATAGTAAATCTGGTGTTTTTTGTTATGAGCATTGGTTTTACTATGTTTTTCCAAAACCCCATATGTATAGGAATAGCTCTTTTTTGTTCTATATTTTTCTTATACATAATGGACGGGGTTAAAGGGTTAAAGCATAATTTCATATTGAGTATACCCATTGTAATTATAAGTGGTGCTATTAATATTCTGTTTAATCACAGAGGTGAAAAAATTATAGCCTATTTCCCTGATGGAAGCCCGATAACTATTGAAGCAATAGTTTATGGTTTAATTGTAGGCGGAATGATCAGCACGGCAATATTGTGGTTTTCCTGTTATAACAGAATAATGACCGAAGATAAGTTTATCTATCTTTTTGGAAGAATATCTCCGTCATTTGCATTGGTGGTATCAATGACATTGCGATTTGTTCCGCAGTTTCTTCAACAATTCAAGCGGGTTACAAAAGTGCAACGATGCAATGGTAAAGATGTTAAAAAGGGAAAAGTTAAAGACCGCGTAAAAACTGCCACGGAGATAATGTCTATAATGACCACATGGGCATTGGAGAGATCCGTTACAACATCGGACAGTATGAAAGCCCGTGGGTATGGCAAAAAAAAGCGTACAGCATTTAGCATTTACAGATTTAGCATTCGTGATGCAGTAGCTTTGTGCTATATAGTTATACTGGGGACATATATTATACTTAAAGCACTTTCAGGGGCAGTTGAGTTCCAATGTTTTCCCCATATTAGAATAAGCATGACAGGAATAAGTGTATATGTAAGTTACTTTTTGCTTTTGATATTCCCTGTAATAGTTGAGATAAAGGAGGGTTGGAAATGGAAATTATTAAGACGGAAAATTTAAGTTTTTCATATAACGGCACAAAAGCTTTGAACAATGTGAATTTATCCGTTAATGAGGGTGAGTTTATAACTATCTGCGGTAAGTCAGGCAGTGGAAAAACCACATTATTAAAAATGCTAAAACCAACCCTTACACCTTATGGCGAAAGAAAAGGGGACATATATTTTAATGGCGGAATATTGGAAGAGGCAGAGGATATAAAAATCGGATTTATTATGCAAAACCCAAAGGAGCAGATTGTAACAGATAAGGTATGGCATGAACTTGCATTTGGACTTGAAAGCATTGGCACAGAAACCGCCGAGATAAGACGGCGTGTGGCGGAGATGTCATCATTCTTTGGAATTGAGGAATGGTTTCATAAAAAAACCGCAGACCTGTCAGGAGGAGAAACACAGCTTCTCAATCTTGCATCTGTTATGGTGATGAACCCTCAGGTGTTATTACTTGATGAGCCCACAAGTCAGCTTGATCCCGTTTGGACAGAGAAGTTTTTGGAAACCCTAAGAAAAATCAACCACGAAATGGGAACAACGGTCATATTGACAGAGCATAGGTTGCACTCTCTTTTTGAAATGTCCGACAGAGTTATCGTAATGGAAAAAGGTGGAATTGTTGCCGACGGAAAACCTGAGGATGTCGGTTACAAGATAAAGAATAATGATATGTATCAGTCTTTACCTCCGTCAGTAAGATTGTATGGAGAGTTAGAGGATGGCAAAATAAGCCCCATAACAATCAAAGATGCAAAACTTTGGTTTAGGGAATATTCAAAATCTTATACTGCGTTAACCTTACAACACAGCAAGGGGACAGAAAACAAAAACACAGTTATTGAACTTAAAGATGTATGGTTCCGATATGAAAAAGAAAGCCCAGATATAATAAAGGGACTTAACCTTAAAATTAACAAGGGGGGAATTCATTCCATTATTGGTGGAAACGGCACGGGAAAGTCAACATTACTGTCCCTTATTACAGGCATAAATTCTCATTACAGAGGCAAGATTTCAGTTAAGGGTGAAGTTGGGTTTGTACCGCAGGACCCTGAATTACTGTTTTTGAAGAGTACCGTAAGGGAAGATCTGGGGGTTGTGGATGATAATGCTGAGCTATTTAATTTAGATGAAATTCTCGATAGACATCCTTATGATTTATCAGGCGGAGAAAAGCAACGGGTTGCTTTGGCCAAGGTAATGCTAAAAGATTGTGATATAATTTTACTTGATGAGCCGACAAAGGGAATGGACGCGCATTTTAAGAAGGAATTTGGAGCTATACTAAGAGTTCTTAAAGAAAAGGGAAAAACCGTGGTTATAGTATCTCACGACATTGAGTTCTGTGCAGAATTTGCGGACAAGACATCTTATATGTTTGACGGAATAATTGTATCGGAGGGCACACCTCGTGAGATGTTTTCAAAAAACACTTTCTATACTACCCAGACAAATAAGATTGTGAGGGATGTTTTACCTTATGCAATACTTGTTGAGGATGTAACAGAAGCATTCAAAGGAGAAAGATTATGATAAAAAAGATTATTGGTGGAATATTTGTAATACTTTTTGTTCTTACAAAAATATTTTTTGAGGACAGTTTTGACTATTCAAACTCGTGGATATTTGACTTGGTAACTATAATAGAAGTGGCAATAGGAGTATACTGTTTTATACCAACCCCTAAAAATACTATAAGGATAAAAGGCAGGGGAATATCACGACGGACAATTATTGCAACAGCGGTTGCAGTTATATTAGTGCCATTGACAATATACTTTGGCGTACATAATCTGGGAAACAGAAAGTATTATTTTATAAGTATATTGATAATTCTTGAAATTATGGTGCCCTATATTATATCCTTTGAAAAGAGTAAACCGAATGTTAGGGAGCTTGTTATAATTAGTGTGTTGTGTGCTTTGTCCGTGTGTGGACGAATGGCGTTCTTCTGGTTGCCACAATTTAAGCCTGTGGTTGCAATGGTAATTATTGCGGGTGTTACATTAGGGGGAGAGACAGGCTTTTTAGTAGGCGTAATAACGGGCTTTGTTTCAAACTTCCTGTTCGGTCAGGGGGCATGGACGCCTTGGCAGATGACGGCATTTGGCATGGTAGGACTTGTATCAGGGTTACTTTTCAGTAAAAGGGGTATTGGCGTAACAAAACTCCGTCTTGTAATTTTTGGACTTGTTTCAACGGTTATCTTATACGGTGGAATTGTAAATGCCGAGTATATTCTTGTATGGCAGGAAAATCCCACATGGGATATGGTAGTTGCAACATATCTTGCAGGACTGCCCTTTGACTTAGTCCATGGAGTATCAACTGCCATATTCCTGTGGTTTATCGCGGAGCCTATGATTGAAAAAGTAGAACGGGTTAAAACAAAATATGGAATATAAAGAAGAGCCACTGCATTGCAGTGGCCCTTTTTTGTTATACTATCTCGTCTGTGTCAAACAAATATAAATATTTCTCGCAAACGGGAGTGTTTGTAAGCTTCTCTATTGCCTTAGCATAGAGACTTAGCTGTTTTTCATATTTCCTGCAAATTTCCGCTTTATCGTGGACTTTGTCAGTTTTATAGTCGAACAGAACATAGCCCGTATCTGTCTTAAAGAAACAGTCAATGATACCTTGTAAAATAACAGTTTCGTTTTCATATTCCTTTGGTAATGACGAGTCATATTCCAAAGCGGAAATGTTTATCTGGAAAGGCTCTTCACGGCGAACACTATCTGACTTTAACATTCGTTCTGCAAGAGATGAATGGAAAAACGCCTTGATTTTCCCCGAGTCGATATATTTTATATCATCGGGGGATATAATACCCTCGCTAACCAAACGGCTCAATTCTGATATAATGCCCTCATCACCATAAGACTTTACAATGTCAAGGTTTATGGTTGACATTACAAGGTGGTAAAGGGTTCCTATCTCGTTTGCAGGTTTAGTGCGGACCTCTTCAATAAACTTTGGTGATTTCTCTAATGGAGCAATGATAGAATAATCATCAAGCCCTGATTGGGACCTGCTAACTGGCTCGTATGAAATATCGTCTTCATTACGTTCCAGTTCCAACTCTTTAAGTTGGGTAACAGATGTCCTTGATGGAAGAACATTACTTTCCTTATAAGGATATGAATAGTCAAGGAGTTTATAAACAACATCTTTTAACTCCTGACTCTCGGGTAGCTCTGCCGTATCAGGTTCAGTTGATAAGTCAGTTGAGGGGATGTCCTCCTCAACAGGCACATAATTAATCTCCCAGGTATCAGGAGATACGAGTGCGGCGGGACATAGCCAACTGTGAAAGCCCTTGGCAGTAAGTGCGGTTTGGGGAGTAAACTTATTACCTACAAGGGAGCTTTCCCATTCCTTAATCTGACTTTCCTCTGTCATATCAGATTTCACTTTACGGGCCGCTACAACAAACAGTTTCTCCTGAGCACGTGTTAATGCAACATATAAAAGTCGCATTTGCTCGGAGACGCCCTCTGTATGATTTACTTTTTTTATAAGTTCTTTTGCGTAGGTATCCCTCGCAAAATGCTCATTATAGTAAATATGAGACAGACCAAAGCCCAGGGTTTTATGTAACCTTAAAGCAGGAGAGTCGGTTGATGTACGGAAATCACTGCCTGTACCTAAAAGGAATACAACGGGGAATTCAAGACCTTTACTTTTATGAATAGTCATAATTCTGACAACGTCCTGATTATCAGAAATAAGCTTTGCACCGCCTAAGTCGGAGGACTCGTCCTCTTTGAGTCCGTTAATGTATTTAATAAAATTAAACAGACCCTTAAAACCTGCACTCTCGTAGGTTTTTGCTCTCTCATAAAGAAGACGGAGGTTTGTCTGTGCTTCATCACCATGCTCAATAGCACCCATTATGTCATAGAAGCAGGTCTCCTCGTAAATTGTCCATATAAGCTGTGCAACACTTTTTCTGCGAATATACTGTCTCCAACGCTTTAAGCTTGACAGAACATCTCTTAAACGGCGTATCAGCGATTCATCATCGCCCGTTTCACAATACTTTTTAACTGCATCAATAAAGAAACGGGAATGACGGGAATGAATACGAATTTTCGCCAAATCGTTATCTGTAAAGTTCCAGATTGGTGAACGCATAACAGTTACTAAGGGGATATCCTGATGAGTATTATTTATAAGGGATAGCAGTGATAAAATAATATTTATCTCCATGCGTTCAAAGAATGAACTCGTATCTACATAACTGTCAATACCCAATGCGGATAACTCAGTTGTAAGTGTCTTTGCGACACCCTTGACAGAGCTTCGTAAAATTACAATATCCTTTTTCATAATAGGACGCATTACCCCTAATGATTTGTCGTAAACGGTAGCATCACTATTAAGAAGGTCATAGATTTTCTGTGCAGTAAATCGTGCTTCTGTATCTGCTGTATTTATATCAGCCCCGCGATCAATGGCAAGATAATACAATTCTGACTTGGGGTTAATAGTAGACTCGGGATAGTATTCGTACATTCCAAGACGTTTAACAAGCTCTTGTCCGCGGTAGTTAATATCACCTGCCGATTGGGACATTACCTTTGTGAAAATATCGTTAACACTTTTTAATATTCCCTGTCGGCTACGGAAATTCTGTGAAAGGAGAAGCTTGTTATGGGGAACGTCTTCCTGGGAATAGCTCTCGCTCTTGCCCTTAAAGATATAAGGATCGCCTTTTCTGAAACGATAAATACTCTGCTTCAAGTCTCCCACCATAAAGATATTATCGTGAGAAATAAGCTCAAATATGGAGTCTTGGAGCATATTTGTATCCTGATACTCATCAATGAGAATCTCGTCATATTTACTCTTATATGCCTCGCGGACAAATTCATTGTCGCGGAAAAGGTTGTATGTAAGATGCTCTATATCGGCAAATTCATAAACCCCGCGTTTTTCCTTAATAGCGGTGTATTCTTTATGAAATTCTTCCACTATCCAGGCAATATCTTCGGCCTCTTCTCTAAGGAGAGAGGGTATGTAGCTGTTTTCAATCTCCGAAAAAGGTTTTGTTATGCCAATGGGTAATTTTTCCCCGCTTCTGTGAGTAGAGAAAACATCCATAAGGGATGCATAGGCGTGGAACAACTGATTACGCCGTGTCTCGCTTGGCACACTGTTTATTAGATTTTCGATTATTTCTCTGTTCTTTTTGCCCTTGAAGTTAGATACATATACATCATATATATCATCCCAGTCGTTTGCATAGATTATGGCATTACATAAATCTGTAAGCGTTTGGGTACATGATTTGGCCTCTGGTGAAATTTTCTTGGCAGATGCAACTTTGTTAACTGCGTATAAACATTCCTTAGCTGCATCCTTGGTTGCCTCGATTTGATATTTAACAGAGGGCCATTCCTTTATTGGCTTTTTATAATCTTCTGCACAGTTTTTAACCCACTCCATTGGCTCGGAGAAGGACTCGGCAAAAGTGTAAACAGACAAAATCAGGCTGCCCAGCTTATCGTTATTTCTGTCTCTGGCATAAAACTCTGTAAGTCTATGAAACCGTTCCTTTGTTTCTTTATGGTTATCTTTATAAAGGCGGCGGAACAGGTTATCCATAGCCTCTGCCTGTAATAATTTTACCATACTGTCATCGCAGATACGGATATTAGGGTCAATACCGAGTGAGTGGAAATTGTTTTGGACAACGCGGTTACAAAATGCGTCAATAGTCATAATATCAGCAGTTTCAACCAGACGTATCTGTTCTTTTATTTTTCGTACTACATCAGGTTTACATTCTGGGTTAAGAATATATTCCCTGAGCCGTTTTATTATTTTTTCCCGCATTTCTGATGCGGCTGCCTCTGTAAAGGTTACTATTAAAAGGCTGTCAACAGAGCTTTTGTTTTTTAGTATTTTTTGCAAAACGCGTTCAACAAGAACGGCGGTTTTTCCCGAACCTGCGGCGGCGGAAACGAGAAGATTACCGTTGCCTGTGTCCTGGCTTATTGCAGTTTTTTGCTCACCTGTCCAGCGCATTATATCTCCTCCTTTAAGATTTCCCACACAGTCTCGTCTTTTTCTTCAATAGTTCTTGGAACGGGGTTATCTACATTACATACTGACACATAGGGACAGTATGAACATGCAGACCGCATACCTGATGATATAGGTGAGATATCAATATTTCCACTTTTTATTTCTTTGTCAGTTTCAAGAATTTTATCACGGACATAACCCATAAGGTTTTCGCCGTCGCTGTAACTTTTAATTCGTTTATCAGCAACAATGTCATCGCCTTTCATCTTAAAGAACAAAGAACCGTCTTCCCGTTCAAGAGGACTCTCAACACGGTCAAGGTCTGCGACAATATAATCTCCGTTTATATCCGTACCCGCAAAGGTAACACCTTCAAAGGCGGTGTTCTTCTTGATTTGTGAATAAGCGGTTGAATCTTTTGATGTAACATCAATGGTGGGGAAGTCGTTATGCATCAGGCTATAATATAGTCCCGATATTTTCGCCTTGGGGTCAAGCATACGCATTGCAATGGCATAAATTACGGGCTGCATATCAATGCCGTGATAGATATCTGCCACCTTAAAGGCTTTGTTGCCTGTTTTGTAGTCAATAATTCTATATTCATTTATTCCGTCATGGTGGCATACATCAAGTCTGTCAATAATACCACCCACTTCAATGTCTTTACCAATGGGAATATAAACCTCTTTTTCATAGGCTTCGGTCTTGAAACTACCACAGGCAATAGAACGGACTGCGGTATTGGCAGCTGCCACGACGGTTTTGCCCATTCGTGTTAAAATATCTGCCGTAAACTCCTTGTCCCGCAAATCAGATGCTGTAATATTTGAAATAGTATCATCTACAATTTCATTGACAATGCTTTCGCATTCCGAACTGGACACAGTTTTCCAGTCCAGCTCGGGGTCATTGTCTATTCTTTCACACATTCTGCGAATAATCTCATGAGCATAAGTGCCCGTGTCTGCGGCATTGATTTCATATTTTTCGTTTTCCTTAGCACCAAGTCCGTACATCATAAAATGCGAGAACGGGCATTGAGCATAGGTGTTTAGTCTTGTTGCACTATATCGTGTCTTGCCGTCGTAAAGCTCTTTTGCCAGTTCTTCATCAAGAGTTATATCTCGAAGTGCAAATGTTTTCTTTGCGCGGTTTATACGGAAAATCTTGTTTCTCCATTCATTATGCTCGGAGTACCAGCTGTCCACGTGCTCCCATAAGGGATGATGTTTGGGGTTAATAAGGCGTTTATGTAAAGTTGCCTTGGGTGAAGAGATATATAGCATAGTATTCTCATAGCCTGTAATATCATCAAGCCTCGGCACCCTTGGCATTTTACTTATAATATCTGTAACGGTCTGCGAGGGCAGATACGCTTTGCCGTCAGGTGTCATAGTGGGGTAACTTATGTATAGCTTCTCCGTTACCGCTGACAGTAGTTTGTAGACAATACTACGAAGTTTTTCTGTCTTTTTAACAGTTGTGGGTGCTAAATGCAGTTTATTTTCTGCAAGGTACTCACGCTCTCTATTAGAGAAGTAGCCTTCGGTTGTTGTTGCGGTTGGATAAGTGCCTGAAACCGCACCTATTGCAAAAATAACCTTTGTAGGCAGAGCTCTGTTCATATCTGTTGAGCCAACAAAAACACGGTCTGAACCTGAGGGAATTGTGCGAATCTGGCATTGTGCCATTCCTATGCGGATATATTCCCCAAATTCTTCGTGGCTCACAGGAGTATCACCTAAGGCGGTTGCTATTTGGTCAATTACATCAAGGATAAGGTTCCACACCCGTCCAAAGCGTTCCACATCTTCGGAGGCATCCTTTTTTGCCATGTAAAGCATTTCGCCTTTTAGCCCCTGATAAAGATTGATATCTTCTAAAAAGGCACACAAATGACGGCAGTAGTCTTTAACTGTTTCTGCCGATTTAATTCTCTCACAATACGCCATAATGGGTGATACCACAGTTTCGCGGACTTTGTCAAGGTAATCAAAGTCTGTATGTTTATCTGTGTTATCAGTATTAAATGCAGTATCAATAACGCTGTAATTAGATTTTGCCCAAGACCTGCACCAACCAGATTGACGGTCGATGCCAAACTTTAACACATGGTTTTCCAATAGATCTATATCGTCGGGGTCAAGGCGTTTGTATCCGCCTCCGGCCGTCTTTGTATAGACAAAACCTGCGCGTAAATATGTAAAAATTGAGGAGTAGTCCCAGTTATTATCCACAATATCAAAAAGTGATAAAATTTGCATTGCAATGGGATATTCTGAAATTGCAATACTATGATCGCAATAGTACGGGATAGAATACTCATCGAATATAGCCTCTAAAATGTGTGAATATCCCACAGGGTCAGCACAAAGAATACCTATATCAGAGTAGCGGTATCCTCCCTCACGCACAAGGTCGAGAATCTTCGCTGCCGTGTGCTCAATCTCAGTATAGTTGTCTCTGGCAGAAAAAATCTCAATATTATCAACTTTATCAGTGTATTTCTTTGTATTGTGCCAAGTACGGAAAAGGAATTTCAAATCAGGTGATTTAATATGTTCCATTTCTCCGTCAAGATGAATTGTGTTGGTGGCACAGTAATCGCGGATGGTTTTAATAGCACTTCTTGTGCCATAATATGTATCTTCATAATCGGGACAAACGGAGAAAGAGAATGTTAAGTCCGCGCCGCTGTCAATAATAGCCTTAATAACCTCAGTTTGTTGCGGTAAAAAGCCATCAAACTTGTCCACAAAAATAATATCGTCAGGCCCGAAATGGTTTGGGATAATCTCTGCTAAGCGGTGTAAATCTTCATCGCTGTCAGCATAATTAAGATTATTAACAATTTCTTTGTACTTATCCCTTATACCTGCCAGAATAATAAGCTTTTGCGCAAGATTTTTATCAGTAGTCTTTTCTGCCTCATCCATAAGATGCTCATAGGTAACGCAGTAATGGTTTAGTTCGCCTATTAAGGATGCACAAATATCAATAAAACCGCGTTTTGTAACAGACCGAAGAAGACGCGGATCGAAATCCTGCCGTTTTTCACCAAGGTCGTCGAGATAAAGCTTAATTGCACGTGAAATAAGCGTATATTTACCTGATACGCCAAGCTTTGGTTGTGATACCACTACATAGTCCCGTGCAAGTTTTTCAAGAGTAACACAATGGATATTATTAAGCCCTGTTCCTCCAAATTCATCAATAAGCATTTGCTCGGTAATGTGAGAATAATGTGAGGGGACAAGCATAATGCAACGCTTATGGGTGTTATTATGTGCCTCTTTCATTTTATTCAGGCAATACTCAGTTTTTCCTGCACCGATACTGCCTGTAAGAATGGTAACTGACATTTTTATACCTCATTATTCCTGAGAAGTTTCAACCTCTCCGCCCGTAAGCTCATTTATATAGTCGTCTTTTTCGTTTAGCTGGGCAGTAAGCCTTTCCACCTCTGCCTTTAACTCCTCATTTTCTGCACGAAGAGAATGATTTTCCTCTATGGCAGTCAGTCGTTTTTCGTATCCTGCACCAGAGTCCGTAAGAACACCTATTATCCATACGCCTAAGAGAATGATAACAACAATGGACACAATGCCCACAATTCGCCGCCTCATAAGACGCTTTCTCTGTGTTTTCGTATTGCCGTAATATTCAATGGTCATAATGGCTCTCCTAAACAATTTTTGTATACTTATATTGTATACCATTTCAGGCTAAAATTCAATATATTTTTCAAGAGCAAAACGCCATTGACCAGTTTTTGGTACAGTATTGAAAAGTGTTGCAAAAGTGAGCATAAAGTGATACAATAAATATAATATATATATGGATGTGGTATAATGAAAAAAATATTTGAGGGAATAAAACCCCATAAGTTTTTGTTGCTTACAATAGCGGGTTTCATAAATGCATTTGGTGTAACGGTGTTTCTTGCCCCTGTTAATCTATACGACAGCGGAATTTCAGGAACATCAATGTTATTGTCCCAGATAACTCCTTCTGAGTTTTCACTGTCATTATTCCTTTTAATTCTTAATATTCCTTTATTTATATTGGGGTATAAGAAACAGGGAAAAGCATTTACTGTTTATTCTCTTTATGCGGTTGCAATGTATTCGTTGGGAGCGTGGCTTATAACTGATGTTCTGCCTATTGATGTTTCTTATGCATCGCCCCTTGCAGAGAATGATTTACTGTTATGTGCTTTGTTTGGCGGTCTTATTTCAGGTGCGGGTAGCGGTCTTACCATACGCTTTGGCGGTGCTATTGATGGTGTTGAGGTAATGGCGGTTACGTTTGCAAAGAGAATAGGAATAACAGTAGGCACATTTGTTATGATATATAACGTAATATTGTATGTCATTTGTGGAATAATTCTTGATAGCTGGATATTACCGCTGTACTCAATAGTAACATACTTTGCGGCCTTAAAGACAGTTGACTTTATTGTTGAGGGTTTCGATCGTTCGAAAGCAGCCATGATTATTACTTCAAAGCCTGATGAGATATGTGATGCATTGATGACCACTTTTGAAAGCGGTGCAACGAAGATTGCCGCTAAGGGCGGTTATTCAAATATGGAAAAGACAGTGATTTATTTTATAGTAGACCGTTTTCAGATATCGAAAATGCGGGACATTGTCCACAACATTGATGAGGGCGCATATATTACAATTACTGAGGTTGCAGACGTGTTTAAGGCAAACATTGACAGAAAGTGATAACAATGAAATTTATTAATCATTTTAAGACAATAACAAAACACAAATATATGGTATTCTGCCATTGTAAAAAGGCAGGAATCTGGTGGCAGGGGTTATGGCACGATATGTCCAAATATTCCCCCACGGAGTTTATAATGGGTGCTAAGTATTATACGGGTGAAAAAAGCCCCACCGAATATGAACGCCGTGATATAGGGTATTCTGTTGCCTGGATACATCATAAGGGGAGAAACCGACATCATTTTGAGTACTGGACAGATTATAACCCCGAAACACGAAAGATTGAGCCTGTTAAAATGCCTGTCAGATATGTAAAGGAAATGTTTTGCGACAGGGTATCTGCAAGTAAGGTGTATCTGGGAGACAAGTATACAGATGAGCACCCCGTAGGCTATTTTTTGGGCGGGTCTGCTAAATTCAATATGCATCCCGAAACCTCAAAATTATTGGAGAAATGGCTTGTTATGTTAAAGGAAGAGGGCGAGAATGCAGTCTTTCGCGAAATAAGAAAAACAGACACATACTAAGGAGAAACATTATGAACTGGCTTTTGAAATTGGTTTATTCCAATAAGTTTTTTGCCGTACTTGCATTGGCTTTGCAGATAGGGCTTATTGCTATGTTCGTAATTGGCGTGTCCAATAATACGCGTTTTTATCTTCTGGCGTCATACTTAATAAGTGCAATATTTATTATTATTGAGGTTAATCGCCACGAAGAGAGCGCCTTTAAGATTACATGGATAATGCTTTGTGCGGTTGTACCTGTATTTGGATGGTTTTTCTATTTGTATACCCATACGGATGTAATTTCGGGCAATATCCAGAAATCTCATAAAAATGCCCGTGAAGTATTGGGACAATATCGGGCAGATGACCGCGAACTCATTCGTGAAATGGATGATAAAGGTTGCGATACATCCCTTATCAAATATCTTTCTAAGGCGGGTGGAAGCTCGGCTTTCAGGAATACCGACGTTGAATATTTTGGGCTTGGAGATGATATGTTTATAAGCCTTGTCCGTGAACTTGAAAAAGCAGAGAAGTTCATCTTTATGGAGTTCTTTATAATAAATGAAAAAAGCTATATGTGGCAGAGGGTAGAAGATATTCTTATAAAAAAAGCCCGTGAGGGCGTGGATGTCCGTCTTATGTATGACGGAATGGGATGTATGGGAATATTCTCCGAGGCTCATAAAAAGGTATTGGAAAGACAGGGCATCAAATGCCAGGTATTTGCTCCTGTTCAACCTTTACTTTCAACATATCAGAATAACCGAGACCATAGAAAAATTGTGGTAATAGACGGAAGATGTGCCTTTTCGGGCGGTGTGAATCTTGCGGATGAATATATCAATAAGATTGACCGCTTTGGGCATTGGAAAGATACGGGTATTAAAATAGAGGGCGAGGGTGTATCTGGCTTTACCGAGCTATTCCTTACTATGTGGTGCACAACAGCAAAAGTATATGAGGATAATATTGAGCGATTTATATTTGCATCCAAGGAATTTTCTGTTGAGTCGGCAGAGGGGTATGTAGTACCTTTTGGTGATTCACCTCTGGATGACAAGCTTGTGGGCAGAAATGCCTATGTTGATATTTTGAACTCATCAAAAGATTATGTAGATATAATGACCCCGTATTTTGTAATTGATGATGCCATTTTTGATGCAATGGAATATGCAACCGCAAGAGGCGTCAGGGTAAGACTTATTTTGCCAGGTATTCCTGATAAGAAAATGCCCTATTGCCTAGCGAGGTCTTACTATAAGGAGCTTAATGCAATCGGTGTTGAGGTTTATGAATACACGCCTGGTTTTGTTCATGCAAAGAACACAGTAGGCGACGGCAACCGCGCAATAGTGGGAACGGTTAATTATGATTATAGAAGCTTGTACCTGCACTATGAGTGTGGACTATATATGCTTAATGTTCCAGAAATTGCAGATATTGAGTTTGACTTTATGGAAACATTGTCAGAATGTAAGAGGATGACAAATCTTGAATATGATAATCTTCCGTGGTATTACCGCCTTGGAGGAAGAGTGTTGAGGTTTGTAGCAACTATGATATAAAAAAGCAACCGTAAATACGGTTGCTTTTTTATTTGATCAAATATTTTGCCATTTCCAAATCTTTTTTCTTTACATATATTTTATATTCATAGGAAAAGTCGGGGTTTGTGCCAAAAGTTCCCGTTTTTGTCCGCATACTTTGGCGACCCCAGTTTGAGCTTTGCATATTTTTCGTTTTTACAATATATTCTATATTATTTGCCGACAATATGTTCCTTATATCTGCCTGTTGTTTCATATCATATGTAATAATAAGCTCTGACCTGTTAAATATATTTACCATAGTTATTCCTCTTTTATAAAAAGGGCATCTGCAACAGATGCCCTTTATGTAGTTTAATTAGAAATCAACTTCTGTGCCGTAGAATGTGCACTTGAATAGTTTTGCCATCTGTTCGGGGTTGATTGATCTGGGGTTTGAACCTGTACATGCATCTGCTACTGCGTTTGCTGCAATGTCATCAAGCTTCGCAAGGAATTCATCTTCCTTAACGCCAAACTCCTGAATTGTCTTGGGAATATTCATTGCACGGTTGAACTCTTCAATCTTCTCAATTAGTGCATTAACCTGTGCCTTTTCTGATGTACCGCCAAGACCTACGCGTCTTGCAATATCAGCATATCTTCTCATTGCCTCGGGCTCGTGAGCATTGTACTTAATTACATAAGGCAGGTAAATTGCATTTGCACATCCGTGAGGAATATGACCTGTTGAGAATGCAGCGCCTGTCTTGTGTGCCATTGAGTGAACTATACCCAACAATGCATTTGTAAATGCCTGACCTGCAAGACACTGTGCATAATGCATCTGCTCTCTTGCGTCCATATCCATCTTATATGATAGAGGAAGATAATCAAATACCATCTCGATAGCCTTTATTGCCAAGGGGTCAGTAAAGGGACTGTTTAGAGTTGATACATACGCTTCAACTGCGTGTGTAAGTGCATCCATGCCTGTATATGCAACCTGCTTGATGGGTAGAGTTTCTGCCAAAGCGGGATCTACGATTGCAACATCTGGTGTAATTTCGTAGTCAGCAAGGGGATACTTGATACCTTTTGCATAGTCTGTAATAACTGAGAAAGCTGTAACCTCTGTTGCAGTTCCTGATGTTGAGGGAATTGCACAGAAACGAGCCTTTGTTCTTAGCTTGGGGAAGCTGAAAGGTGTGCAAAGTGTCTCGAATGTTGTATCGGGGTATTCATAGAATGCCCACATTGCCTTTGCAGCGTCAATAGGTGAACCGCCGCCGATTGATACGATCCAGTCGGGCTCAAACTCGCGCATTGCCTCTGCACCTCTCATAACAGTTTCAACTGAGGGATCAGGCTCAACGCCTTCAAAGAATTTAACCTCCATACCAGCTTCTTTCAGGTACGCTTCAACCTTATCAAGAAAACCGCCTTTACGCATTGAGCTACCGCCTGTTACTACGATTGCCTTTGAACCTGATAGATTTTTAAGGTTCTCCAATGCGTCTTTGCCGAAGTACATATCTCTTGGTAATGTAAATCTGCCCATTTGTTTTTCCTCCTTATAATATAAATTTATTTTTTACACAATGTTCATTAGTCGTTATATCCATTGGGATGTGTTGACTGCCATCTCCAGCTATCTTCGCACATCTCCTCAATTCCTCGTGTTGCTTCCCAGTCAAGCTCTGCCTTTGCTTTTGCAGGGTTTGCCCAACACTCTGCAATATCACCGGGGCGTCTGGGGTCGATAACGTAAGGAATATCCTTGCCACAGGCTTTCTTGAATGCCTCAATAATCTGCAATACGCTGTAACCATTGCCTGTACCTAAGTTATAGATATGAACACCAGGCTTACCTGAACGGTGCTCTATTGCCTTTAAGTGTCCTAATGCAAGGTCAACAACGTGAATATAGTCTCTTACGCCTGTACCGTCAACGGTGGGGTAATCGTTACCAAATACGTGAACCTTTTCAAGTTTGCCTACTGCAACCTGTGCAACGTAGGGAAGCAGGTTATTGGGAATACCCTTGGGGTCTTCGCCCATATTACCGCTCTTATGTGCACCGATGGGGTTAAAGTATCTTAATAATGTAACTGAAAGCTTGGGGTTAGCCTTTGAAACATCAGTCAGTATTCCTTCAAGCATAAGCTTTGTGGAACCGTAAGGGTTCGTAGTTGACAGGGGGAAGTCCTCCATAATAGGCACTGACTTGGGTGTGCCATATACTGTTGCTGATGATGAGAAAACAATGTTATTAACATCATATTTCTCCATTAGCTCCATTAGGATAAGCGTACCTGTAATATTATTATGGTAGTATCTTAACGGAATCTGGGTTGACTCGCCAACTGCTTTAAGACCTGCAAAATGGATAACTCCATCAATTTTGTTCTCCATAAATACTTTTTCAAGGTTTTCACGGTCAAGCAAGTCAACTTCATAGAACTTGAAATCTTTACCTGTAAGCTCCTTAACTGTGTCAAGAGACTTCATGCAAGAGTTATCAAAGTTGTCAACAACTACTATTTCATAACCTGCATTCAGCAGTTCCACACAGGTATGACTGCCTATGTATCCGGCACCACCGGTAACTAAAATTTTCATTTTTGTATCCTCCATATTGTTACTTATGACAATATTATACACTAATTGTTGTAAAAATTCAATAGATTTAGAAAAAATAGGTTAAAAACATTAAAAAATTTATATGTCAAAATACACAAAATTACACAAAAAAATTCGTATATTTTGTAGAAAAATTTATGAAATTTTTTTCAAAAAAATGTTGACTTTATGGCTTAGCTATGCTAAAATGGTACTGTTGTGACACTAGACAAACGATGAAGCGGGAGGTTGCGATGTAAGTTAACATCGGTTTTTCCGTGGAGATTGTCCGACTCATGAAGTCGGGCGGCAGTCAAGCCATTAAGTCTGTGTCCTGAGTACGCTAAACCTGTGTCTTGCGTACTAATGGGACAGTTGCGCGTGTATACGCGTAATGATGCTAAGGACAAAATGGTCAGATTGACTTGTACGGCCCGCAAATCAAGTGATTTGGCGGGTTTTTAAGAGGGGTGTGTGGAAACACCCGAGAGTGTGTACAATTTCACAGCTGTCGTGCAGAGTGCAACAAATTATCAAAAAATGAGGAGGGAATCAAAGTATGGCAGCAAACCAGAAAATCAGAATCAAGTTAAAGCCTTATGATCACGTGGTATTGGATCAGAGCGCTGAGAAGATCGTTGAGATCGCAAAGAGAACAGGCGCTAAGGTATCAGGTCCTATTCCGCTACCCACAGACAAGGAGATTATCACAATTCTTCGTGCGGTTCATAAGTACAAAGATTCTCGTGAGCAGTTCGAAAGAAGAACTCACAAGAGATTGATCGACATTGTAGTTCCTGGTCAGAAGACAATGGAATCACTAATGAAGATCGATTTACCCGCAGGTGTTGATATCAGCATTATCCAGAAATAATCAAACCTGAGGAAAACTCAATTATTGCAGTAACCCAATGGGTTATGATGCAGGTCATGTTTGCGTTAGCTTTTCGCAAACCAATAACTGTTAAGGAGGAAAATCATGAAAAAAGCAATTTTAGGTACAAAGATTGGTATGACACAGATCTTTGGTGAAGGCGGCAAAGTAATTCCCGTTACAGCTATCCTTGCAGGCCCCTGCACAGTCATTCAGAAGAAGACTGTTGAGACAGACGGCTACGATGCAGTACAGGTTGGCTACGGTGATATTAAAGAGAAGCTTGTTAACAAGCCGCTAAAAGGTCATTTCGCAAAGGCAAATACAGCCAACAAGAAGTATTTGAGAGAGTTCAGACTTGAAGATACAGAGAGTTTGAATGTAGGCGATGAGATTAAGGTAGACGTTTTTGAGGCTGGCGAGAAGGTTGACGTTAGCGGTATCTCAAAGGGTCATGGATTTGCAGGTCCCATGAAGAGATGGAACCTACACAGAGGACCTATGTCTCACGGTTCACATTCACAGAGAGTATCAGGTTCAATGGGTATGTGTTCATTCCCTGGACGAGTATTCAAGGGTAAGAAGCTTCCCGGACACTTCGGTGTTGATAAGGTAACAATCCAGAACCTTGAAGTTGTAAAGGTAGACGCAGAACAGAATCTAATTCTTGTTAAGGGCGCTGTACCGGGCGTTAAGGGCGGTCTTATCACAATAAGAAACGCCGTTAAAGCGTAATTTCAGGTATTTGGAAAGGAGGAAACATAATGGCTAAATTGGCTTTATATAATATGGAAGGTCAGAAGACTG
>JAZQFP010000048.1:0-9606 GCA_045539555.1 Candidatus Ornithomonoglobus sp. | reverse complement strand
CTGTGTCCCCTACATAAACTGCATTGTCCACACTTTCGCCCAACATTTTAAGTGCCTTAAACACCATATCAGGCTCAGGCTTATTATTAGTGTCGGGACTGTCGCCTATGGCAACCTCAATAATATCCCTAAAAAACTCATCCCGTAAATCTTTCACAGCAAAATCAATCTTGTTTGAAACAATAGCAAGTTTGTAACCCATTTCTTTAAGGTCATTAAGCATTTTTATAACGCCCTCATAAGGTGCCGTAAGATTTCTGCTGTTTTTCTTATAATGTGCCTCAAAGGTCTTAAAGGTTGCCTCGTATTTTTCATCTGTTGTTCCCGCGGGAACGCTACGCTTAATTAAAACCCTCACGCCGTTTCCGATAAATCTCCGTACCTCATCAATGGTGCGAGGGGGCAAACCGTTTTCCTTTAATGCAAAATTTACACTCCCCGCCAAATCGTCTAAGGTATTTAATAATGTTCCGTCCAAATCAAAAACTACTGTTGTATATTTCATTAAAATTCTCCCGTAAAATATTTTCCCTGATAAGTGTCTCTTTCTGCCATTAGCTTATCAATGGAATTTAAGACATCAAACTTATTCGTGCTCCATAAGGGTGCTAAAAGTGTATCCTTTGCCCCGTCGCCTGTAAGCCGTTGTATAACCGTCTCAGGCGGCAGAACCTCTAACTGGCGGACAATTATATCTACATACTCATCCTTTTCTAATGGCACAACCTTGCCCTCTTTATATTCCTTTGCCATAAGGGTGTTTTCAATAATATGCAAAAGATGAAGCTTGACACAATGAGGTCTTAACTTTCCCACCTCACGTGCAGATTCAACCATCATTTCCGCCGTCTCATCAGGCAAACCGTCAATTAAATGAACGCAGATATTTATACCCCGCTCCTTTAATTTCATATACCCCGCTAAAAATTCCTCATAGGTATGACAACGGTTAATTCTCTCGCCCGTTTTATTATAAATACTCTGTAAACCCAGCTCCACAATTAAATACGTTCTCTTGTGTAGCTCACACAGATACTCTACCACATCATCACTAAGACAATCGGCACGGGTTGCAATACTTATTCCCACCACATCAGGCTCAGCTAAAACTCCCTCAAAGCGTTCTCTTAAAACCTCCACAGAAGCATAAGTATTAGTATGTGCCTGAAAATAGGGCATATACTTCCCCTCAGGCCATTTTTTACGGATAAGGTCCTTACCTGCCTCAAACTGATTAAGGATACTCTCGCCCTCATTTCCCGCAAAATCACCGCTTCCGTAGGCAGAACAATAGGTGCAACCGCCAAAGCCTTTTGTTCCGTCAATATTTGGACAAGTAAAACCGCCGTTTAAGGCAATCTTTATAACCTTACATCCAAACTTATGGCGAAGATGATAATTCCAGGTGTGGTATCTCTTATTATCGTCGCTATATATAAACTTTCCCATTTCTTTTCTCCAAAAGAAAACGACACCCTTTGGTGCCGTTAGTTTTTCTTAAAGATTTTTAACATAAGTCTTAACGAACTCCTCTAAAAGCTCGTCTCTTTCAAGCTTTGCAATTAAGCCTCTTGCACCGTTATAGCTTGTTATGTATGTAGGGTCATCGGACAAAATATATCCCACTATCTGGCTTATGGGGTCATAACCCTTAATCTTTAATGCCTCATATACACGAGTAATAATATCTCTTACCTCTTTAGACTCATCAAGTTCAAGTTTAATCGGCATTGTCTCATTAAATTCCATAATAGCCCTCCTTACCTACTTACTATGTTATTATAATATTACAAATTACTATAAAAATCAAGCTTTTTTTCGCAATTAACACATATTTCTTCCGTTACAGTCCCATAAAAAGCCCGTTAACCGTATCAATGGGTCCCGTTGCAATAACGCTCAGGGTTTTCTCATCTAAAATGGTATCCATAATATCGCGGATACTCTCGCCGTTAACACAGTTAATTTTATGGAGTATTTCCTCACGGGTGCGTAATGGACGGTCAAGAAGAGCCGCACGGCCTATTGCCTGCATACGGGATGATATACTCTCTCCTGAAAGGATGTAATTACCCTTTAACTGTACCTTTGCTCTTTCAATATCCGTCTCGGATAAAGCCTCTTTCTTAATTAGACGAATTTCGTCGGAAATTAGTTCCGCAACACGCTTGGAATTTTCAGGAGTTGTGGCATATCCTACATCAAATGTACCCGTTCCAATATATGCACTGTGTCCCGCACCGATAGAATACACAAGTCCGTGTTTTTCGCGGATATTCTGGAATAATCTTGACGACATTCCGCTGCCGAATATATTATTAAAAACAAGAAGTGAATACACTCTCTCATCATGAATATCAATACCGTTAAAACCTGCAATTACCTGCACCTGCTCAAAATCTCGGGGCAGTACGGCGTTTTTCGCCCTGTACTGAGCTTTCTCAAACTGGGGCGTAATGGTAAGCAGTTCCCTTTCTCCGAAATACTTTTCCAAAAGCTCAAATAAGCTATCATCAAATCTACCCGCAACGGCAATTATAATACTATCCTTTGTATAATGATTTCTCATATACTCCCGCATACTGTCAGGGTTAATATTATGTAAACTTTCTACCGTACCTAAAATGGGTCTGCCCATAGGGGTATTCTCCCACACCGCCTCGGCAAAAAGGTCATAAACAACATCCTCGGGGCTGTCCTCATACATGGCAATCTCTTCTAATACCACACGGCGTTCAAGGTCCATATTCTCTTTTGAAAGCTCGGGAGAGAATATCATATCGGACAGAATATCCACCGATACCTCGGCGTGTTCACTTAAAGTTTTACCATAAAAGCAAGTACATTCCTTAGTGGTAAAAGCATTAAGATGACCGCCTACGGAGTCCATTAAAAGTGCAATATCCTGAGCCGTACGCTTATTAGTCCCCTTAAAAAGCATATGCTCAATAAAGTGGGACATTCCCGCCTCGTCCTTTGTTTCATACCGTGAGCCGTTTGCCACCCACACACCGATAGATACTGCCTCAGTATAGGGCACACTCTCGGCAAACACTCTTATTCCGTTTTTAAGAGTTTTATATATATACATCTCATTTCCCTCTTTAACAATATATGTTACCATCCATTAAAAAGACCTGTCATAATGACAGGCCTTTTTTTATATTAAAGTTTTAACCATCTTTATAATATCGTCGCTTATACTGTCGATAGTTCTGACCGCACCTGTCGAGTCAGTACAAGGAACTATGCACCAGTCAAGCTTCTTTGCAATGCCCTTGGCATTGTCATAGCTCTTTTTAAGATATTCTAAATCACGCTCATGAATGTCTTTTTTATTGGACTTATCAATCTTATTTGCGCGTTCTTTCATAAGTCTTGCCGCCGCATCTGTGGGCATATCCAAAAAGACAGTAACATTAGGATAAGGCAAACCATAGTGCTTGTATTCCAGTTCATTTAACCATTCCACAAACTTATTCTTCTCATCCATATCATCTATCTTTGACGCCTGATGAATAAGGTTTGAGGGCACATATCTGTCTGCTACAATAACAGTTCCCTTGTTATAGTCATTGCCCCAGTCCTTACGATAGGTTGCAAATCTGTCCATTGCATAAAAAGTAGATGCGGTATAAGCATTTACATCATTAGGGTTCTCACCAAACTCACCTGCAAGGTACATTTTTACCAAAGCCGATGACTCACTATCATAAGCGGGGAAAGAAATAAGTCTCGCATCAATTCCCTCTGCTACAAGGCGATTATATAAAAGCTCCGACTGTGTCTGCTTTCCGCTTGAATCTGTTCCCTCAATGGCAATTAAAAATCCCATAATGTCTCCTTTTTAGTCCTGACTGAACTTTCTTCCTTTAAGTAAAACCGTAATGCCAAACTTTGGCAATGCCAACATTCTTCCAAAACGGCTTGGTTGCTTCATTAGTCTGTAAAACCATTCAAGGCCGTGTTTACAGTAAAATTCAGGTGCTCGTAATGCAGTACCTGCAAAAACATCAAGGCTTCCGCCAATACCCAATGCAACGCGGGGTCTTAACTTTTCACGGTTATTGTGTATCCACATTTCCTGCTTGGGTGCACCAAGGCATACAAACACAATATCCGCACCTGAAAGATTAATCTCCTTGATTATTCTCTCCTCGTCCTCGGGGTTAAAATAACCGTTACGGGTACCGCAGATATTTATGCCTTTATATTTTTCCTCTAACTTTTCCTGAGCCATTTCCGCAACACCTGGCTTACCGCCGAAAAGGAAAATCTTATATGATGTACCCTTTAAGGTTTCCAAAAGCTCACAGGCAATATCAAAACCTGCTGCACGGGCGGGAATGGGGTTTTTCAAAATTCTTGATGCGTAAACAACGCCTATTCCGTCTGCCGTTAATAAATCGGCATTATTAAGTACTTCACGGAACTCCTCGTTTTTGTAGGCCTCCATAAGTATCTCCGAATTGGGCGTAAATACGCTATGCATACGGTCCTCGTTAAGAAACTGCATAATCTTGCTAACCGCATGGGAAATACTCGCCTTATCAACTTTAACACCAAGAATGTTTACCTTATCAGTCATAAATTACCTCTCGTCAATGGGGATATATGTTTTCTTGTGAACTATTGACTTATACGCAGGACGGATAATTCTTGAACAACCTATTGTCTCTTCAAGACGGTGTGCACACCAACCCGCAATTCTTGCTATTGCAAATATGGGGGTGTAAAGCTCAGGTGCAATGCCAAGCATTTTATTAACAAAACCTGAATACAAGTCCACATTTGCACACATAACCTTGTGATTCTTCTTTACGTTATAGAAGCACTCAGGTGTAAGTCTTTCAATCATATCATACAATGCAAATTCCTTTGCCCAATCGGGATTATTACGGGCAAGACGCTCTGCACGTTCTTTAAGAAGAATACAACGGGGGTCTGACATTGTGTAAACCGCGTGGCCCATACCATAAATAAGACCTGCGCCGTCAAATGCCTCCTTACGCATAATCTTTTCAATGTATGCGCCTACCTCTTCCTCGTCTGTCCAGTCCTTGACATTCTTTTTGATGTCCTCCATCATTGCCATAACCTTGGCATTGGCACCGCCGTGCTTGGGGCCCTTTAATGAGCCGATAGCCGCCGCGATTGCACTGTATGTATCAGTACCTGATGATGATACAACTCGTGTTGTAAATGCACTGTTGTTACCGCCGCCATGCTCTGCCTGTACCATTAGCATAACGTCAAGCATTTCTGCCTCTTCTCTTGTGTACTTATTATCAGGGCGAAGCATATATAATAAGTTCTCCGCCGTTGAAAGCTCGGGCTTGGGTAAATGCAAAAACATACTCTCGCCGTCAACATAATGACGCTTTGCCTGATAACCTACCGCCGCAATTACGGGAAGACGGGCAATTAATTCGATTGACTGTCTTAATATGTTTTCAACTGAAATCTCGTCAGGGTTTTCATCATAAGAATACATAGCAAGAACGCCTCTTGCCATTTTATTCATAATGTTGGGGGAAGGTGCTTTTAATATCATATCCTCCGCAAAACCGTCAGGCAACACTCTCATTGCACCTAAAATTTCCCTGAATTTATCCAACTGGTCCTTTGTGGGAAGTTCGCCAAACAGCAGCAAGAACACAACCTCTTCATAGCCGAAGCGGTTTTCCCTCTCACAACTCTCCACAATTTTATCAAGAGAATAGCCTCTGTATTTTAACACGCCCTCAACGGGTGTCTTTTCGCCATCCTCCATATAATAGCCTGTAACCTGACCAACGGCAGTAAGACCTGCCATAACACCCGTCTCGTCCTCGTTTCTCAGTCCACGCTTAACGCCGTACTTTTTGAAAAGCTCCTTGGGGAACGGATGATACAGTTCGTTTGCCACCTGGTCAAACATATGCTTTTTTTCGTTCATACCATAAATCTCCTTTCTGTCAATTTCCTATGTGTCTTATATTAAGCTTAATTGTCCGTCATCACCTTTAAGGCTCTTTGCCGCCGAAGGTATTACACGGGCAACGTATTTATTGGCATCCTCAATGGATGAGCTCTCTGCAAACTCAACCTTAGCGGGTGAAACGCCGTTCTTGGGCTGACGCAATACCTGAACACCCTGTGTACTCTTAGTTGTTTTAAGAGGGATAAGCTTTGTATTGATAGTAAGGACACGGTTATTCTCCGTGATAATTACAATATCCTTATCCTCGGGCATAAATGTAATGTCAACAATGGGCGATTTTGCCGAGTATGCATTAATAAGCTTCTTTCGGTTTGTTTTTGTCTCGTAGTTTTTAAGCTCAACCTTTGCCATTTTACCGTTGGCAAAAGTAAATAGCATATAACCTGAATAGTCCTTTGTAACAACGGCGTAAGTAATCTTTTCATCCGCGTCAAGACCAAGCAGACTGGGTACATAATGTCCCATCTCTGCAACCTTGCCGTCAGCTACATCGTATGTCCTTAACTTATATGCATTGCACTTATTTGAGAAGAACACAAGCTCGGACTTATTGGTTGTCTCCTCCGCTACAATAACCTCATCGCCCTCTTTTAGCTTATGGTCGGATGTTGTAAACTTCAATGACGCCGCGGGGACTTTTTTAAGATAACCCTCACGTGTAAAGAAGATGGTAAGCGGGTAGTCCTCAATATGCTCCTCTGCATTGTAGTGGCTTAGTTCTTCACTCTTGATAAGCTCAGTCTTTCTGTCCTGACCGTACTTTTTAGCAATATCTTTAAGCTGTTTTGCAATGTGAGACTTAACAACTCTATCGCTTGAAATAAGTTTATTAAGCTCTGCAATCTCTGATGTCAGCTTATCAATGTTATCAATGTTCTTTAAGATATAGCTCTTATGAAGATTACGCAACTTAATCTCTGCAATGTACTCCGCCTGTAACTTATCAATACCAAAACCTGCCATAAGGTTGGGTACAACCTCCTCGTCAAGCTCTGTATGGCGGATAATGGAAATTGCCTTGTCAATGTCAAGCAATATCTTTTTAAGACCCATAAGAAGATGTAATCTCTTACTCTTCTGCTCAATGTCAAACTTTGCACCGTTACGGACACAAGTCATTCTGAACTTTATCCACTCGTTAATTATCTCACCTACGCCCATTACCTTAGGCACAGAATCAATAAGGATATTAAAGTTACAAGCAAAACTGTCCTCTAAGGGAGTCAGCTTATAAAGCTTTAACATTAACTCGTGGGGGTCAGTACCACGCTTTAAGTCAATAGCAATCTTAAAACCGTTTAAGTCTGTCTCATCACGGGCATCGGAAATTTCACGAAGCTTGTTGGCTTTAAGAAGCTCCATAATTTTACCGATGATTGCCTCGGATGTTGTTGAATAAGGTATCTCTGTAATCTCAATACAGTTATTTGCCTTATCATAGTTATACTTAGCACGCATCCTGAAACTGCCACGGCCTGTTTCGTAGATGTTTCGCATTTCTGCCTCGTCATAAATGATACTTGCACCCAACGAGAAATCAGGTGCGGGCATTATGCTCATAATATCAACCTTAGGGTCTTTCATATACTCAATGGTAGCCTCGCAAACCTCACGAAGATTAAATGAGCATATATTTGACGCCATACCAACGGCAATACCCTGGTTGGGGTTTACTAAAATTGACGGGAACGCGGCGGGAAGAAGCGTAGGCTCCTTTAACTCGCCGTCATAGTTATCCACAAACTTAACTGTGTTCTTGTTAATGTCTGTGAAAAGCTCCTGACATATTGGCTCTAATCGTACCTCTGTATAACGTGATGCGGCATAAGCCATATCTCTTGAATAAGCCTTACCAAAGTTACCCTGGGACTCTACCAATGGGTGCAAAAGTGCCTCGTTACCGCGGGTTAAACGCACCATTGTTTCATAAATTGCGCTATCACCGTGGGGGTTTAACTTCATTGTTGAACCTACAACATTGGCAGACTTAGTAAACTTACCGCCAAGAAGTCCCATTTTATACATGGTATAAAGAAGCTTTCTGTGTGCAGGTTTCAAGCCGTCAATCTCGGGAATTGCACGGGAGATAATAACACTCATTGCATAAGGCATATAGTTAACTTCAAGAGTTTCAGTTATAGCCTGTTCGGCAATGGGTGCAGAAATTATTTCCACTTCTGGCTGATTTTTCTTTCTTGCCATTATAAAAGCTCCTTTCTCTTATGATAGGTCCAGCATTTCCATATACTGTGAGCCATTGTCTGCAATGTACTGCTTACGGCTTTGCAGGTTATCACCCAAAAGCACATCAAACATCATTGCGGTTCTCTCTGCATTCTCAGGTGTAACACGGATAAGACGGCGTGTTGCGGGGTGCATTGTAGTCAAGCTCATCATATCAGGCTGGTTTTCACCAAGACCCTTTGAACGCTTAATGTCAATATCGTCCTTTTCCTTTGTTATACCCTCATCGGCAAGTTTCTTTAAGATTTCCTCTTTCTCGCCGTCTGTGTATGCAAAGTGCTTTTCACCCTTACGCTTACCCTTGGTAATTGCAATCTCATAAAGGGGTGATTCTGCAATATATACCTTGCCCACATCAATAAGTGTCGGCATAAGTCTGTAAATCATTGTAAGTAACAAAGTTCTTATCTGGAAGCCGTCAACATCGGCATCGGTACAGATTATAACCTTATCCCATCTTAAATTATCAAGAGAGAAGTTATCAAGCTTCTTGTTATGGGTTGACTTAATCTCAACACCGCAGCCTAAAACTTTAACAAGGTCAACTATAATATCACTCTTAAAAATCTTGGGATAATCTGCTTTAAGACAGTTTAATATCTTACCGCGGATAGGCATAATTGCCTGGAAAGACGCATCACGGGCAAGTTTACATGAGCCAAGCGCTGAATCACCCTCAACGATATAAACCTCGCGTTTTGTAACGTCTTTGCTACGGCAGTCAACGAACTTCTCAACTCTGTTTGTTACGTCCATTGTGCCTGTAAGCTTTTTCTTAATGTCAATTCTCGCCTTTTCCGCGTTTTCACGGCTACGCTTATTAACAAGTACCTGATTTGCAATCTTCTCCGCGTCCGCCTTGTTCTCCATTAAGTAGATTTCAAGCTGATGGCGAAGAAACTCTGTCATTGCATCCTGAATGAACTTGTTATTGATAGCTTTCTTTGTCTGGTTCTCATAACTTGTCTTTGTTGAGAATGAGTTAATAACTAACGCCAGACAGTCCTCAATATCCTCGAACTTAATTCTTGACTCGTTCTTGTTATATTTATTATTATTCTTAATGTACTGGTCAATGGCATACAAAAATGCATTCTTAACCGCCTTATCGGGTGAACCGCCATGTTCAAGGAAGCTTGAATTGTGGTAATATTCAAGAAGAGTAGCCTTATTGGAGAAGCAAAATGCCACCTGCATCTTCATTCTGTAATCTTCTTTGTCCTCACGGTCGCGTCCTGTTCTCTCACATTCCCATACCTCGGTAGTTGTAAGAGTATCCTCACCTACTGTTTCTTCCAGATGGTCAACAATACCGCGTTCGTAGTAGTATTCATTCATTTCCATTCCGTCAGGAGTTTCATTGTAGAATACAAATTTAA
>JAZQFP010000047.1:0-5940 GCA_045539555.1 Candidatus Ornithomonoglobus sp. | reverse complement strand
ATACCCACTGAGGGTATTGTAAATATTACACTTGATGATGTTAAGTGTGCAGAAAAGCTTGGCGGTGTAATCAAGCTTATCGGTTATGCAGATATGTCAGATGGCAAAGTCTATGCATCTGTTGCACCGATGTTCATTGCAAATAATAATATGTTATCAGGTATCTGTGATGTGTTTAACGGAATTATGGTTACTGGCGATGCAGTAGGCGAAGTGTTATTCTACGGTGCAGGAGCGGGTAAGCTTCCCACAGCATCAGCAGTTGTTGCAGATATTGTAGACTCTGCAATTCATTCAGAGCGTCGTAAGATTATTGGCTGGAATAAGGCAGAGAATGATATTATGGGTGATATAAATGAAAAATCATTCAGATATTTTGTAAGACGCGGCGGTAATGCAGAGATAACAGACAGAATGACCGAAGCAGAATTCAAGGCGGCAATCACAGATTATGATTGTGCAATAAAGGTTCTTGACTGATGATAAGGGTCAGAGTTCCTGCATCAAGCGCCAATATGGGCGCGGGTTTTGACACATTGGGAATTGCGCTTAATCTATACTCAGTTATAGAGGTTGAAGAGACAGACGGTGGCCTTGAAATAATAACAAAAGGTCATAACAATGTAGTGCATAATGACAAAATGAATCTTGTATACCGTGCAATGAATATGGTTTTTGATGAAGTGGGGTATGCACCGAAAGGACTAAAAATTGTTCAGGACAGTAAAATTCCCATGACTCGCGGACTTGGTTCATCAAGTGCCTGTATAATTGGCGGTATGCTTGGAGCAAATGTTATAAGCGGCAGACAGTTAAAATATAGTGAAATCTTAAATCTTGCCACCGATATGGAGGGACATCCTGACAATGTTTCACCTGCAATGTATGGCGGGTTATGTGTATCGGCAAAAATTGATGGCAAGACAGTTGTAAACAGTACAAAACTTCTTCATAACATTAAGTTTGCA
Organism: Candidatus Ornithomonoglobus sp.; assembly: GCA_045539555.1. Classification (GTDB taxonomy): domain Bacteria; phylum Bacillota; class Clostridia; order UBA1381; family UBA1381; genus Ornithomonoglobus. Next base: position 4,972 of record JAZQFP010000047.1, on the reverse strand, counting down.
GTAATGATACCTGACTTTTTTGTGGCAACGAGAAAGTCAAGAGGAGTGTTACCAGAGAATGTGGCATTTTCTGATGCTGTGGGCAACATTTCCTCAGCACTGATGTTTTATAGTGCTCTTGTTAAGGGTGATATGGATAGTCTTCGCTACGGCGTAGGCGACCGATTGCACCAGCCTTACAGAAAGCATTATATAGACGGTTTCGACGAGATATTTCAGATGACATATGAGTGTGGGTCCTATGCAACATATCTTAGTGGCTCAGGTCCTACAATAATGTCATTGATTTACGGCGATGACCACAACTTCAAGGGTAAAATGGAGAGATTTTTCTCCGACAATGCTCATAAATGGAGATGTATGATTTTAGAATGTGATAATGTTGGCTCGGTAGTTTCCGTAACCGACAACAAAGAAAGGATATGATAAAATGGCACTAATCGTACAGAAATACGGCGGTTCATCAGTAAGAGATGCCGAGAGAGTAATGAATGTGGCAAGACGAATCACAGATACCTATAAGGCAGGTAACAATGTGGTTGTTGCAGTTTCAGCTCAGGGCGATACAACTGACGACCTTATTGAGAAAGCGAAGGAGATTAACCCCAACGCAACGAAGCGTGAAATGGATATGCTTCTGGCAACGGGTGAGCAGATTTCAATTGCACTTCTTGCAATGGCGATAGAGAAGCTTGGATACCCCGTAACATCACTTACAGGTTGGCAGGCTGGTGTAAAGACTGACACAAAGTATGGTGCAGCAAGAATTAAGACTATTGACACAGAACGTCTTCAACACGAGCTTGACGCCCGTAGAATTGTAATTGTTGCAGGTTTCCAGGGTATTAACAAGTACGATGACATAACAACCCTTGGCCGCGGCGGTTCAGATACATCTGCCGTTGCATTGGCAGCAGCATTACACGCAGACTTGTGTGAGATTTACACAGACGTTGACGGTGTATATACAACAGACCCGAGAATTTGCAAGGGTGCATACAAGCTTGATGAGATTTCATACGATGAAATGCTTGAACTTGCATCATTAGGTGCAAACGTACTTCATAACAGAAGTGTTGAGATGGCTAAGAAATATAATGTTAAAATGTCAGTTCGTTCCAGCTTGAACAATAACGAGGGAACATACGTAAAGGAGGAATCATTAGTGGAAAAGATGGCCGTTAGAGGTGTAGCAAGAGATAACGATTGTGCAAGAATTGCACTTTGTGGTGTAGAGGATGCGCCAGGTAAGGCATTCCAGGTATTTGAGTTGATTGCAAAGGCAGGTATCAGTGTTGACCTTATTATTCAGTCAATCGGCGACGGCACATCAAAGGATATCAGCTTTACAGTAGCAGAGAGCGACCTTGATGCAACACTTAAACTTTTAGAGGAGAACAGTAACATCATAAAGGCGCGTGAGATTAAGGCTAACAAGGATGTTGCCAAGGTTTCAATCGTTGGTGCAGGTATGGTTAACAACTCAGGCGTTGCAGCAAAGATGTTTGAGGCACTTTCAGATGCTCATATTAACATTAAGATGATTGCAACATCAGAGATTAAGATTTCAGTTCTTGTTGCAGAGAAGGAAGCAGAGGCTGCGGTAGTAGCTATCCACGACAAGTTCCTTGCAAAATAAAGATTAGTAAAAACAGGGGCGTAAAACGCCCCTTTTACCTTATAGGAGAAGGGTAATGGATGATATAATTTTTGGTCGCGGACCAGTTTTGGAAGCACTTAAAAATTCTCACCCCATTGAGAAAATCATAATAAAAAGCGGACCTTATGCAAAATCACTTATTCCTGTGATTGACCTGGCAAAAAAGAATAATATTATTATTCAACAGGCAGACGTTGCGCGTCTTGATAAAATGTCCGAGGGTGAAAACCATCAGGGTGTTATTGCGATGGTAAGTGCATATAAATATGCAACAGTAGATGATATTATAAAAAAAGCCGAGGATAAAGGGGAAAGTCCTTTTGTGATAATCTGTGATAAGATTACTGACCCTCATAACCTAGGTGCGATTATTCGTACGGCAAACTGTGTGGGTGCTCACGGTGTTATCATTCCAAAGCATGAGAGTGCTGGGGTAAACAGCGTTGTTATGAAGACCTCGGTTGGTGCGGTGGAGTATACACCCGTTGCCAAGGTTACAAACCTTGCAACAACCATTGATGAACTTAAAGACAAAGGCTTCTGGGTAACTTGTGCCGATATGGACGGGCAGTCTATGTATGATATTGACCTTAAAGGTGCAATTGCCATAGTTGTTGGCAGTGAGGGTAAAGGCGTAAGCCGTCTTGTTCGCGAGAAGTGTGATTTTATTGCATCAATTCCTATGTACGGAGAGATAAACTCATTAAATGCATCGGTAGCGGCATCAGTTTTAATGTACGAGGCATTGCGTCAGCGTAAAAAATAAGCGTCTGAACTTGCTTCTTTTTCATGCACATATATGTAGAAAGGATAAAAACTTATGAAAGCAATAGTAACAGTTGTAGGTAAGGATAAAAAAGGTATTATTGCCCGTGTCAGTAATGTACTTTTTGAAAATAGCGTAAATATTGTCGATATTTCACAGACAATTATGCAGGATATGTTTACAATGATAATGATGGTGGAGTTTGATTCAAACACTCTATCGGTAGGCGACATTGATACGGCCCTTGATGTTGTAGCAAAGGATATGGGCCTTTCTATCCATGTTCAGCGTGAGGAAATTTTCTCATCAATGCACAGAATATAAAGGAGGCTTATTATGATTAACCCCTTTGAAATAATTGAAACCATAAATATGATTGAGGATGAAAACTTAGACATCCGTACAATTACTATGGGAATTTCCTTAAAGTCATGCGCAGGTCCTGATATTGACACGGTTTGTGATAAGGTTTATAAAAAGATTACAAGTTATGCAAAGGACCTTGTAAAGACAGGTGAGGATATAGAAAAGCAGTTTGGTATTCCTATTATCAATAAAAGAATATCAGTAACTCCTGTTGCAACGTTAGTTGATGCATTGGATGAGCCTACGGTTGACAAGTGTATAAAACTTGCAAAAACATTGGATAAGGCAGCAAAAACTGTTGGAGTAAACTTTATAGGCGGTTATACTGCTCTTGTGCATAAAGGCTTTACAAAAGGAGAGAAAGTTCTTATTGAGTCAATTCCCCGTGCATTAGCAGAAACTGACATTGTATGTTCAAGTGTAAATATCGGCTCAACCCGTGCAGGTATCAACATGGATGCTGTAAAGACTATGGGCGAGGTTGTAAAAGAGGCGGCGAGACTAACAGAAAGCACACAGGGTTTTGCCTGTGCGAAGCTTGTAGTGTTCTGCAATGCCGTTGAGGATAACCCCTTTATGGCGGGAGCATTCCTTGGCGAGGGTGAGGGCGAGTGCGTTATTAACGTTGGTGTATCAGGCCCAGGTGTTGTAAAGTGTGCCCTTGAAAAAGTAAAGGGTAAGGACTTTGGCGTAGTAGCAGAGACTGTTAAAAAGACTGCATTTAAGATTACAAGAATGGGTCAGCTGGTGGCACAGGAGGCGTCAAAACGCCTTGGTGTACCTTTTGGAATAGTTGATTTATCTCTTGCACCTACACCCGCAGTAGGAGATAGTGTGGCATACATATTAGAGGAAATGGGCCTTGAAAAGTGTGGTACACATGGCACAACTGCTGCATTGGCATTGCTTAATGACGCCGTTAAGAAAGGCGGAGTTATGGCATCAGGATATGTTGGCGGTTTGTCAGGTGCATTTATCCCCGTGTCAGAGGACGCGGGTATGATTGCTGCGGCAGAATGTGGAGCGTTGTCTTTGGAAAAGCTTGAAGCAATGACTTGTGTATGTTCAGTAGGTCTTGATATGATAGTAGTGCCAGGAGATACAACTGCGGCTACAATTTCTGCAATAATTGCAGATGAGGCGGCAATTGGTATGATAAACCAGAAAACAACGGCAGTTCGAGTTATCCCTGCTCCTCATATGAGTGAGGGAGATGTGGTTGAATTTGGCGGTTTGTTGGGCACAGGCCCTGTAATGAAGGTAAGTCCATATTCAAGTGAGGAATTCATAGCGCGTGGCGGAAGAATTCCTGCACCTATTAACAGCTTGAAAAACTAAAATAAAAGGACGAGCATTGCCCGTCCTTTTATTATTTAAGTTAAAAACCTCTTGCAATACCCATTACAATATAGTATAATTAATATAATAGATAGTTTTATTTTGGGGATTAGTTTTGAGAGGAGAGTTTTCGTGTATTGTAAAAATTGTGGCAAGAAACTGCCTGATGATGCACGGTTCTGCGATAGATGCAATACGTCCGTCCGTAAAAAAGAGGGCAGACGGGCACAGATTGAAAGCTTAAAAGAGGAACGCTTGGCCCGTAAAAAGGCAAAGGCAATAGAGGAAAGACTTAAAAATATTAAAAAAGTCAAACGCCGCCGTTACATAACTACGGTGTATACTATTTTAGGAGTTATAATTCTTGGTGGAGTGAGCGTCCTTATTTCGTATTGTGCCAATAGCGGAGACAATGCATTTATAAAAGAAGAGGAGTTTGCAACTCCTACTCCCGTAGCTACTTTGGCGCCTGACACATCTTTAATAGGTGAGGGAATTGACAATGGCGAGGGATATATTGAAATTACTGTGCAGAATGCAGATTTTGCATATCCTGACTCGTTCCAAAAGGGAAAGAACACCGACGGTAAACTGCTTGTTCTTAAAGATAAGGACGGGGATGGTACAATTACTCTAAGTAAAGAGATAACATCTCTTGACGCCATATCTTTGATGGCGAAATACCGTGATGAAATAGAAAATGCCAAGGCAAAAGATTCCCTGGCAAGTAGTAGTGGATATTCAATTACCGTAGAGGCAGGGGATAAGATTTATCATAAGAAAAGCTATGTTTCAAATGGCGCAGAGCTTTATTATGAAATGGTATATCCCATAGATTCACC